>NZ_LBJZ01000025.1:0-122213 GCF_028128935.1 Bradyrhizobium sp. CCBAU 11361 | reverse complement strand
ATCACGAACAGGCGGGGACGACGGTACCGCCCGCTCTTCGGATCAACCGTCGGCGCGCCCTCGCCATAGTCGACCTGGGCCTCCTCGCCAGGCAGGAACTCAAGTCGATCAAACTGCTCGGGATCGCTGTGTCGCAACGTGCGCACAAACCGCTTGACGCTCTGATAGCTGGACGGAAAGCCAAATCGATCGACCAGGTCCTGGTAAATCGCCTGCGCATTCCGCTTCAGGCGGACCTGTTCTTCGATCCATGCCCGATGCGGTTCGCAGGCCGAGCGGGCCAGGCTGCAGGCGGCTGTCGCTTCCGACACTCCAAAAGCCGGTGGTCGGGGTGGGGGAATTTGGTCGTCCGCGCTCACCGTGCCGGTGGTCACTTCCCCGGGGGAATTTGCCTCCGCACCAGCCCGCAGCGCCTGATAACGCCGGATCGTCTTGCGATCGACACCCGTCAGCCGGTGAATCTCGCGCTGGCTGGTGTTGCGATCAAGTAATGTAAGTACGGTGCTTTGCAGATGTCGCTTCAAGACGTTCAACTCCCCGGCCCCTTGCTGGCTAAAGGGGTCGAACATAAACGTCCTGCCTGACCGGCTACTGCTGTTCAGTGGCGCTGACGGCGATCATCAGGTGGGGGAGTTTCAAGTGACCATACCCGGGGGATTTTGACCGACCCACGGGGATCGCATGCTTGCGATGGTATCCGGTGATGTCGACGAACTCGTCCAATATCCGCGCCTTCTTCGCGCGATCCGAACGCCGATAGCGCGCGCCTGCTGCTGCCGTCAGTTCCTTCCGCGTTGCCATGCTTAGCCATCCCATCTTCGCCCCCGCTCGTTCCCGATCCAAGGGAGCAATTTACGTGAGGCAACGGCTCAGCGTCCGGTAACAATTAGGGCGAGGCAATGCGAGGTCTCACCTTGATCGCCGCCGCCCACTCGAGGCGGCCGCGCTGCGTGCGATTGAGATCCAGGCTCGCAACTACCCAAGTGCCAAATCGATCCTCGAGAAGGGGCTCGATCGAGTTGCAACGCCTGCGTCCCCCAAGCGCGAGCCGATCATACACACCAACATCAGAGGCTCGGACTATTCCCACTATAAGGGAAGAAAATGCTGACACACCCCACACTCCACTTACTTACCCGCCGGCGAGGCTCGTGAAGGCATCGCCGGCCTTACCGGCATGGCCGTTGCGGAACAAGTCACAGAAACGGCTGTATCGGTACCCGTCCGGATGGTCCGCAATGTACTCTTCCCGCAGCACCTGTAAGGTCACATGCTTGCGCTTGAGCTCGCGGGCAACAACGGACCAGTCAGGCTCGGCCACCTTGCGGCGACCCGGCTTCACGCCAGGCACCCCGTACAGCAGTTGCTCCAGCCCGGCGTCGCTTATCGCTTCCGGGACGGGTGCCATGCCAGACCCGCGCGCATAAACCGCTTCAGCGTGTCACGTCCCCTCGACTGCCAGCGCCTTCTTCAGCGCGGCACTGTCATCCGGAACAGCGTCGCGGTCGGCATCCATGCGACGCATGTGAATCACAGATTGGAGGCGTTGGGACTCCCTAAAATGCCGGCAGGCGCAGATTTTCCTGGATCAGCCCGCGCTCCGCGGTCGCCAGCTCAGTTGCGGATTCCGCCAGTCGATCCCAGCATATAGGCCATCTGAGCTGCTGAGATCGATACCGCCCCGTCCGACGCCGAAGGCCATATGAACTTGCCGCGATCCAGGCGCTTGGCGTAGAGCGACATGCCCAGCCCGACATGCCAGAGGATCTTGACCAGGTCGCCGCGGCGCCCCCGGAAGATGTAGAGATCGCCAGCATACGGTTATGTTGCGCGCAACATAATAGAGAGCGTTTTTAGATTGGCGGCCCGGCACCGAAGCTTCAAAGTGCGTCGGTGTGAGTGCGCCGGTAATCTAAAAACGTGTTGGACGAAGCCGCCTAGCGCGCCGGTGCCGCTATGGAAATTGGATGCCGCATCCCCACGTACAGTGCCGTCGCTGAGGCTTCGGGGACATGCTGGATGCGGTCTGGATGGTGAAACATTCTAATCAAGATATGGTCTCCCGGTCGAAAAGACCGGCGACGCCCGCGCCTGGAGCGCTCGATGCCGGAGGCGTGACAATAGGATGCCTGCTGTCTACCTTGGCAGATAGAACGAACGATGATCAATGATTGAAAAATCCCGACCGTCATGAAGTGTCCAGAAACGGTGGGTCTTGTGACGCAACCGGCGCGAGCACCTCGATGCACACCATCTGCCCTTGACGGCAAAAGGGACATTCCCGCAGGGAAACCCCGGTCAGCTCCTCGACCTTGTCGCGATAATCGTGCCCTTCCTTCGGATTCACCGGAGTATCGGAGTGCTGCATTCCGAGGAGTTCGCGGCAGCGGGCGAGCTTCTGCTTGCGGTAGCGGTTGCCCATGAAACCGTAATAACGGATGCGCTGAAATCCCTCGGGCAAGACATGGACGAGGAAACGCCGGATGAACTCCGCGGCGTCGAGCGTCATCACCTTTTGCCGGTTCTCGTTGCGATAGTCCTTCCACCGGAAGCGTACCTTGCCATCCTCGATATCGACGATCCGGTTGTTGGCGATCGCCACCCGGTGTGTGTAGCGTCCGACATATTCCAGAACCTGCTCAGCGCCCGCGAAGGGTGGCTTGGCATATACCACCCAGTTGACCTGGCGGGCGGGATCCAGATAGCGCCGGAATGCAACGAGATCGCGCAGCCGTTCCAATGACGAAAAGAATCGCAACTCACCGGCCTCGAATGCCCTTTGCAGGCCTTCGAGAAATAATCGCCGGAAGAGTCGGGAGAGCACGGCGACTGGTAGGAAGAAGCCGGGACGGCACGCGATCCAGCGGCTCCCGTCCGGCGAAAGCCCGCCGCCGGGCACGACGCAGTGGAGGTGGGGATGATGGCTAAGATTCTGCCCCCAGGTGTGAAGCACCGCGAAAAACCCGATCTCCGCGCCGAGGTGTCGCCGATCGGCAGCGATGGTGCGCAACGTCTCGGCGGCCGCGTGGAACAGGATCTTGTAGACCGTGCTGGCATGCTGGAAGGCAATCGCGGCGATCTCGTCGGGAACGGTGAAGACGACGTGGAAATACTGCGTATCGAGAAGCTCCTCCCGCCGAGCCTCGATCCATTCCGCTCGGGCGAGCCACTGGCACTTGGGGCAACTGCGGGAACGGCAGCTGTTGTAAGCGATCCGTCGTTCACCGCAGCGGTCGCACTGTTCGACATGGCCTCCGAGCGCTGAAGTTCGGCAGCGCTCGACGGCAGTCATAGCTGCGCGTCGTTCGGTCGATAGCGAGGCCCAGTGCTGCTCTCGCCAGGCAGCACCGTAGCGACGGAATATAACCGCGACCTCCGGACCTGAGCGGGCCATGAGACTGGCCGTCAGAAATGTTCGGGTGGTGGCGAGGAAGCCTTGGGGATCGGACGCGGCAGCAGTTCAAGCGGGCTCGTCGCTGCGCAAACCTTGTTGGTGGCGATCCGCAGATATTGGGCGGTCGTTGACAGGCTGCGATGGCCGAGCAGGAGCTGGATAGTGCGGAGATCGGTTCCAGCTTCGAGCAGGTGCACCGCAAATGCGTGCCGCAGGGAATGAGGTGTTACCGGCTTGGAGAGTTTCGACATCCGATGTGCCTGGCGGCAGGTGGCATCCACGGCGCTTGTCGATATCGGTTCTCCAGCAACGGCACCGGGAAACATCCATGTTCCGGTTGGTCGCACGGCGCGCCAATAGTCCGTCAGCACCTCCAGCAACCTGGCCGACAGCATGACGTAGCGGTCTTTCTGTCCCTTGCCCTGCTCGACGCGCAGCACCATGCGCTGGCGATCGATAGCCTCAGGCTTCAGCCGGGTCGCCTCGGAAATACGTAGGCCGGCGGCATAGCATGTCGTCAGGATCGCCTGGTGTTTGAAGCTCTCGATGCAGCCAAGGAAGTGCAGCACCTCCTCGGGGCTGAGAATGACGGCCAGTGTCTTTGGCGCCTTTGGGCACGGAATGATCCGGTCGAAATCCCAATCGAGGCCGAGCGTGACGCGGTAGAGAAATCGAAGCGCTGCGACGGTCACTTGCACCGAGCGCGGCGCCAGCTTCTTCTCGTTCGTCAAATAGACCTGGTAGGCGTGGATATCCTCCGGGCCGAGCAAAGCCGGCGATTTAGCGAAATGCCGAGCGAAATGCGAAACCTGCAGCAAATACGAATCCTGCGTGTGTCGCGACAGGTTGCGGACCTGCATATCTTCCATCATGCGTAACCGAAGCGAGGTCATAGCGAACTCCTTGACAAGAGGAACGCTGCGCGCGGGCAGCAACACCATCTTGTCAGGGGCAAGCGCTGATGAAATCGGGTGGATTACGTCGCTGTGCGGGTGGTGCCCGGTTAGTCAGAGACACGGGCTGGCTTCAAGGGGGATACGCCGCACTCAACGCGGATACCCTCCCGCGGAGCGGGTTCGTCCAACCGTTCTTATGTGTCGGACGCGATTATGTGGCGGAGACGCCCTAACGCCAGCCAGGGCGGGCCAGGCCTGGATTCCTCCGCCACATAATATTTTCGTGCCTCTTGCGCGGACGCGGGATCCCCCTGCGCCGCAACGCCAAAGGGGCACAATGCTCGAGTTCTATTTTTCGTATCGCGGGGTGCTCAAGCGCCTTCGTAACGGAGCGCTCGGCGCCGAGATGGATCGCATCGCGGGGCACTTTTTCTCGCTCGGTTACAAGCAAACATCCGCTAAACTCTATCTGAGCCGGATTGCGCGGTTCAGCCATTTTGCTGCAGCACACTGCGGTTCGGGGCCGATCGGCGAAGCTATCGTCGATTGCTATCTACACTCGTTCACCACGGACTCTCCGCGGATTGCGGCAGTGTCCGCGCTTCAACACGCGCGGCGAGTGGCGCCCGAACGATTCATTGCTTCGGCGCCCAGTGTAGTCGATGATCCGGACGCTCCGCTTTGAGCTTCTTTTCGGACTATCTAAGCAGGGTACGAGGCCTTGAGCCAAGGTCCCGCGATGGCATTCTCTTGGGCGCGCGGCGCTTTCTGGATTGGCTCCGCCGTCGCCACCCCGGCCAAGACCTCGAGACGTTGACGGCGGAGCATGTCCTTGCCGCCGTCGAGTATCGGCTGTCGCTCTCGGCGACCTCCGCCACTCGCACGGCGGCGACCTCTTACATTCGAACGTTTCTCCGCTTTCTGCATTGGGCTGGCCACCACGAGCAGGATCTGGCCCGCGTCGTACCCGCGCATGTCGGTGTGCCCGGGCGATCCAGACCCTGACGCCGCTCGGGATCGGGATCATCGCCGTCTCAGAAGCTCAAGAGCCCGCTGCAGCGCCTCCGTGTCCACGCCCCGGTCAACGCGCTCGCGCCGCCGCCAAGCTCGATCTCGATAATGCCGGCCCTTGCACATTGCGCAGGCGGTGAAGACCCCGGTTGTGGCGCGCCACTCGAGATCGGAGCCGCCGCAGGCGTGATCTCAACCGGAAAAAGCACCGGCGCGGCATCCCCGCTCAACTTGCCTTCGCGCGCCAACCGGCGCCACGTGAACAATTGACTTGTCGACAGCCCGTTACGTCGTGCCGTAACCGACACCAGACGTCGCCCGCCATAGCTCTGCTGACGATCCGCTGCTTTTCTTCCAATGTCCAACGGCGTCGAGCGCCTGTCGAGACGACTTCAAGTCGGGAAACCTTCGAAATAGGCATCTGGTCAGTCGTCAGTCATGCGCCTATGTCTTCATCCTCCTTCAAACCGCACAAGGCGGTCCTGCCCGGCCTGCCCGGAGCGCCCACCCCGAGCTACAGGCCGCCTCCGTGGGCCCAAGAAATTGAACCTTCGCCGGCTCCGATGAGGGCATGCGGCTGCGATCTATACCTTGATCGCACGGCCAAGCTCCACGAGATCTATCCACAGGCTAGGCTCGCCGACGTGCTGGCCCGCCTGCCGGATCATCGCGCCAAGCGCATGTCCTGGGAATTGTCGACCTCAGAACGTCGCTCACGCCGCATAAGCGCGGACGACGTACCCCGCACGATGGACATAGGCCGACATTTCCGGACGCCCGAACCGTCATGACAGGCTTCTCATCCTGGAAGCGCGCACTCTCTACGACAACTCCACGCGGCACCCGAAAGGAGCGCTGGAGTTTTTGCTGCATGGCGCTGATTCTTCCCCAATCAATGCGCTGGAGATCCCTCGGGCCCGAACGAGATCTGGTCCGGGCCTGGGAAGCCATACGCCATCAGTTTACCGAGCCGGCAGCGGCCCGGCCAGAGACACAGGCCCAATGTGGTTTGTCTTCAAGCAACTTCCCGGCGGCCTGGGATGCAGCCATCGCGCAACTAATCCCTACTTGATCAAATGCAAAGACGATATCTTTGGTTTGATACTTCAGCTTATCCGCTGCGCGGAGCACCCCTTCGGCACCATTTTGAAACGTGGCGTTCAACGTCCAGTAGTCTTGATTCGCGACAACAAACGTGTGGAATGCCTTCCTGATATCCCAACCAGAGCGTTTCGATAGGATACAAAACACCTTGTTATAAATTCCACTAGAATAGTGAACCTCCAGTCCATCGTAGTATTTGGAGACGTGGTCTATAGACACGCCATCCTGTGGCGGGTCGCACATATATCGCAAGGACGTGCCAGCTTTTTGGGTAACATCCGCCCCCACGGTCAAGTCAGGCCCCGATCTTCCGAATGTATCGCCATACTTCTGGAAGTAATAGGACTCGGCAGCCTCTCCTGCCATGTCGGAAAACGACTCATTCATTCCACCTTACTGGTACTGATATTCGAGGTTCGAATTCTGCTCTGTGAAACCATGCGACACTTCATGGGCAACAACATCCAAGCTCACGAGAGGATAGAACATCGTTTTCCCATCGCCAAGCGTCACTGAGCTGCCACTCCAAAATGCGCCGTCCTTATTCTTGGAGTAGTGTACGCGCAAATGCAGTTTCTGCTTCAAAGGACTGACGCCGTACCAGTCCCTATACATGTCCACAACAACCTTCCCGAAAAATTGGGCATCATTGAGCGGTGAGAACGCGCCATTGATATCATCCCCTGCGTTGTTGTAACACCTAAACGCAAAAGGCTCGTTCGTACCTTCGTCAGAGAAGTTCATGTGCTCGGTGAAAACATCTGGGCTATCCATTTGACAGATGCTGCCCTGCTCGTTCACTTCGAAGGGCGGAACGGTTTCGCTTCCATAGGTGTATTGGCCAGTCTTGGCATTTCCGCCAGGCCCCGTTCCTTTTTGGGCGTGTTGTAGGTTTTCATAGGAACTCACCGTTTCGCCTGTGATAGCGTCGATAAACAACACAGGACGTGTCGGGCGTGGAGCTGCTGTTCCGTCCCGGACAGTTGTAAAGAACGACGTGCGGTACACAAGCCGGACCTCGCCATTCTTTTGAACGAGATACACGAGATCGGCCTCTTCATTTTTGTAGCTGCTCCCGCGAAGCGTAGGAGCAGAGGAGAGCACAATCTCCTTAGCTTTTTGAAGCGCCTGCTGTTTGGTGATCTTGGCGGTCAGGGCCGGACCTAGATCGTAGGCGGCAGTTCCGCTTAAGGCAACAATTCTCGTGCCATCAGCAGATCTCTCGGCAACGATCTGCGGGCCCCACACGGGAATTCCGTTGTGCTGCTGCTCAAGGCGGAGGGTGGCGCCGGAACGGTTAGGCAGCGCCTTAAGCGACGAAGAAGTATCGAGTTCGAGTAATCCGGCAACGGAGGCCTCAGGTGATCTTCCTTGAGCTATTTCACCTAGGGGACCGGTTTGAGGTACAACCTTGTTCACCTCACGAATCTCGGCGGCGGTAGCTGACCCTAGCGAGGCACTCAATACAAAGCACGCCAGTGCGTGGATACGGTTATGACGCATGACACTGTCCTCAAGCTCGATTAATCGCTTCGCTGCGCTGAAAGTAGCGAACGTAATTGCTGCGATCTGGCTCAACCTGCATATTCATTGTCATCTCCCCCTTCATCAGTTGCGATAGCTCTCACGACCATCGACGCCTTTTGCTGTTTCGATCACAAACTCAATTGCAAGCTTGGCGAAGCGCGCGGCTTTTGTTGCATCCAACTTGGAGACCACGTCCTCCGAAGTGTGAATGTATGGATTGATACCTTCGAGCGGAGCCTCGAAAGGCCAGGCTGCGCGGATGCCATTTCTCGTCCACGAGGCATGATCAGAGCATGCGTAGCAGCCCTTAGTTTCACCGTGCGTGATCGCATGAGCACCAGAATGGTTGTATTCCTTTAGGAGCTTAGTGAGAAAACCATTTAGTTCGGGGCTGGTGTAATCATCGTTCACCAGGTAGATGTCCCGGGGGGACCGGTCGGCATTGAAGCCGGTCATGTCAAGCTGCAAGGCCGCAATTACCTTTTGCCCTTCTTTGCTGTATCTGTCCGCGATTTCTGCGGAACCTCGGAGCCCTACCTCTTCTGCCGAGTAGGCCATAAACTTAATGGTCCGCTGCGGTTTGAATCCCGTTTCCATCAGCACACGAAGCGCCTCTGTGACGACCGCGACTCCGGATGCGTCGTCGTCAGCACCAGGCGCGTTCTCTTTGGGGTTCTCTTTATTCTTATTAATTGAGTCGATATGCGCGCCAATCACCACTATTTCATCCGGCAGGGACGCGCCTCGGATTGTTCCGATAACCGAGTTCTGAACCCAGCCGTGCGAAAATAGCGCGACTGTGAAGTCTGGACGCTCCTGTCCCATGCTCTCCCATTCTCTACGAACAAACTCAGCCGCTTCTTGCCCTTTGGACGTTTCGAAGTGTCGCGTCCCGAAACCTTGGAGCATTGTGATCGTGCTGAGGATCTTATCGCCCTTAACCCGATCAAGGGCTCGGCTCACGATACTCTGCTGATCAAGCGTCTCCGGAAGGGAAGCTAAGTAGCGAAATCCGGGCTTGTAAGCTGGGTTGTCCACCTCCTTGAGGGCTGCCTCGCGCGACGCGTGAACAGTGAAGCCGCCGCAGCGTGGGCATGCGCTGCGCATCCAATTAGAAAACCTGTCTAAGTCTTTCTCAGCGATGTCAGCAACGGACATGCCGTTGATCACTTGAAACGTGGGAGCAACGAGATCGTCAGCAACTGATTGGCGGCTCGCAAGAGACCGCTGCGCGGCAGCTGCCGCATTGTCGCCAGTGACAACCCAAAGCCTTGAGGATTGTGCATAAGTACAGGGACTGCCCACCAGCAACATGGCTAAAGCAGTTAGAATTGTCTTCGAGCAACTCATTCTTTTCATGCCTACTCCTTTTCGCCGACGCATGAGCATGCCGATGACGCAACCGCGCTACGCACGGTTTGCGGCGGCTGCCGGACAACCAGTCGTCCAGCGATGACTCGCGGCCGGTCCGCTTGAGGTTGATGTCCTTTGCGAGAATTGCTGTGGTCGTGCGAACAGAGCAAGCGGCGTGCCAAATCGAAATTCCAACATTACGCGTGCTTCGTAGCATCTGGGTGCGTCGAAGCTCGATATTGGGCTAACCTGACAATCGGCACGGCTAGTGACCGACATTCGTTGCAGCGTTAGCGACGAAATTGCGACTATTCAGATACTGTGCAATCGGTGCCGCTGAGCGCACCGAGTTGCAGGACCGGCAGCCCGGCCATGGGGATCCGCGCCATCAAGTTCTGTTGAAATGGAGAACCAAGCTAGCCTTGGCGCCATTCTCAAGGTCCCGCAAGTAGCCAGCTTTGTGCTCGTGTTGGATCGTTCAGAACGAGCCGCGCTCACGGCGGGTTGCGCCAGCAGCAACTGAACGCCGGCGAGCGCTTTGTAATGGCCGGGCGGGCAGTTGTGAGAGGCCTTGTCCTGCTCAGCCGCCCGAATTGCTGCTACTAATTGAAACAGGACCGCTCGCATGAGAGCAGGCCTAATCAAAAACCTAGTCGAACTCGGACGGCTGCCAGCGTTGCCGTAGCGACGCGGATCATATTCTCACTGCGGCATATTCCGCTTGTGGCAGGGGGATCCACTCGAGACCTAGCCAAGACCTCGTTGCAAATGCGCGTGCGATCAATAGATGATCCCCGCAGATGGGGCTGCCAGCGCTACATTCTCCGGACGTGCCGCTTGCGGGGAGGAGTATGAAAATTGTAATGCGGCACTGCCGATGGCCTGGATCGCCGTCGTTGTCGAGGGGGACTCAATCGAGACGAAACTATTCCTTTCCGCCGCGGCCCAGGATCTGCAGAGCGGTCGAGTGAATGTGTCGCTGATACCGAATCCTCGTCGGGACTGCCCTTGTTCGGTCAAACCAGGGATGCCGACCTGCGGTTAGCTGGTTTGTGTGTGACGAAACCGCCGGTCACCCTCCGAGGCGAATGACGACTACGCATTCCCACGCCGCTGCTGTGCGCGGGGTACCGTCACCCAGCCTTTGACCGTAGGCGACCGGTGCAAGCAGTGTCCCGCCTCAGTCATTGCATGCCGGTTGCGGCCCGGCTAAGCTCGTAGCGTGCCTATGTGCATCGCAATTACATTCTCATTTGCCGAACCGAGTTCAGGTGGCAACGCGCACCGTCTGGCCACCCCGGTGCTCGGAAGCTGGATCGCCGCGGTCGATCTTGGTGGCCAGCCCCGCTCGCATTGTGAGCCGCCGCTCCGTGTCGTCATGCCGCCCCCTTCATGACAGACTTGACTAACACTATTTGCTACGCGCTGCTGCTGTTCGCGTGTGGCTGGCTGATCTGGACCGATCTCCGCCATGGCATCATCCCTGATTGGATCAACGGCTTGATCGCAGCGCTGGGACTTGCGAGGACGTTTGCAATGGAGGGGGCTCTTGGTCCACTGATCGCGGGCAGCCAAGGCCTGATAATCGCTGCCCTGCTCCTGCTGCTGAGAGTACTCTACTTCCGTTGGCGCAGCATACAAGGGCTCGGCCTTGGTGACGTCAAGTTCCTGGCCGCCGCTACGCTTTGGACTGGACTATTCGACTTGCCGATTCTGTTGCTTGCCGCAAGCGTCGCGGCGCTGTTCGTCGTACTCTGTCTCCATGTTGTCGGGCAAGGCGTCACCGCACGAACGTCGATCCCGTTCGGACCATTTCTGGTCGTTGGCCTACTCGTCGTGCTTGCTGTGCAGACAAGTTTTGCAAGTATCCCTTTCTAAACTATCAATTTATTGGATGGTTTTTTCCCGCCAGGCAGAATACGTCGGACATTCACGGCGCGACAACAACGCGCCGTGCTGCCTCGCCTACAACCGCTCTGGCGCAAGAGAGGTCACATAATGACGAAAATTGATGTCAACGGCGATTGCGGCATTCTGAAGGTGTTTTAGAGATCCCGAGCAACAACATGCTCACGACTAGCTCCTGGACCTTGACGAATTAGCACGCTTACCGGAAATCTGATCGAGAACGTCGTCACGGCACAGGCGAATCGAAATCGCTGGGCGCTCGGGCATTGAATCCATGCAGCGGAGAAGCGTGCAAAGGCAACACGCATTCATTCCGCGACTTCGTAGATTGACAATAAGACGGAACACAGGCGTTGTTTGGGAGGACCGGATGTTGGATCGGACCACTACTGCAGTTGTCGAGGTCCCAGCTCCTGTTCGGCGGCCGTCGAGTTCAAGGGTGATAGCTGGATCTCTCCCTCACTTCCTTTTCCAGGCTGGGGCATAGACATGATCGCCTTCTTGGAGGGGTTTTCCAACATCACCTCGCGAGCACGCACCTCGCGTAGGACCCAGCCATCATGCTGTTCGCCGACCCTCATCCGAAGCGACAACTTGCTGGACTGATCGATGAAGATCCCGAAGCTCTCGAGCCCTCCTACAACGGTTCCAACCAGCGAGAGCGCCGGCTTCTCCGGTCTCTTGGAGGACAGCGGAGGCACGGGCACAGCGGCAATGGGCGTCGACACGGGAAGAACCAGCGCCCGTCGTGAGGGCGAGAAGATGGGACGATCGCGGGTAGCGGATAGCCGGGTCAACGGAATCCCCCACAAGGGATTGGCACTGGATGCGGCCTCTTTCGGCGCCGGCACCGAATTGACGGTCAATAGCGAGGGCTCAGGCTTGTCGACTCCTGCACCACCCTCCCGCTGCCCTATCGAACGAGTGTCCGTCACTTCCTCGCTTTTCACAGCCGCTATGGCCGCGCAGACCGACAGGTTTGTTATGGCTAATACGACGGCGGCCAACCGGATCATTTGATAGGACGCATCATTTGCGTTCCTGCCATTGGCCCGATACCGTCAGCGAAATGCGCAGCTTTCCTGGCGGGGTGGTCGTGACGGTCAAGAACGTCTCGACCAAGAGTTGCTCCACAAAGAGGAATGGAAGACCGGCTTCCAGATCATAGAGCAGTTGCTGTAAGGCTGGTTGTTCGATCTCGCAACTCGTCACTACACTAATGAAGCCTGCTTTCGAATGGTTACCCTGCAGTTCGACCTCGGTCGACAGAACGTTGCCCCCAGTTTTTGTCACGGCGCCCACCACCCTTTGCACCAGTGCAGCGCCTGCAAGGGTCACAGTCTTTCCTTCGAGAAAGGCCGAGCCGCCAGGCCCGGTCAGATTAGGCTCGCCGCGGCGATCTGGCCGAACCGCTCGTCCCTCGAACTGAGCCAATAGCTCTCCAGCGTCGTGGAGCTGGTCGTATCGCGCAAGTAGATCGGTGATGGCGCTTGCGATTACCCAGAGGAAAGCGAGAACTACGATACCATAGCCTGACGCGGCTGCGGCAGGTGATGACCGAAATGCCACCTGAAAGAGAGCGGATCCCCTCATGTGCTTCCCCTGAAATAGGCATTCACATGAACCTCGATGTGAAACCGCTCGCCGGGCTCGTTTGATGATCTGGTTGTCGGCGCGAAAAATGCGGCTCGGCTGAACTGCGGCGACTGCTCGATCAGCTGGATCAGCGTCGGGGCGTCCTGAGTCAGACCAACCAGTTGCAGCCGATCGCCCTCGACACGCAGTTTGGTGACATAGGTACCATCGGGCAGGATGCTCGAAAGATGATCCAGAACCACCACCGTCGCTGGCGTAGTCTGCTTACGCCGAGCGAGCAGCGCGTCGGCAGTTGATGCAGCGTCGCTCGGATCGCTCTTGACTGCTGCCCGCTGACGCGCGATCGTGCTGCGCAGTTCTTGCAATGCTCCGTCTGCTTTGGTGCTGAGCACCATGGTTATTATCAGCACCAATGCAGTCGCAGTCCCAGCGCCGAGCAGAAAAAACTTCAGGAGTTTCGCGAGGTCTCGGCGACCGGAGATTGCCGAACGAAGACCTGCGCTGAAAAGCGTAATCGGTTGCAAGGACAACTCGCTGTGAGTATGGATCGCGACTGTGGCAGCTCCGACATGATCCGCGAACTGGACCAGCGGCTCTACCGTGGCACGCGACACCGCCGCTAAAATGAGGCCGATGCGTTCCTTGGGTGCCGACTGAGGCTCACTAAAACCAAAGAGCGCCTGTTCGGCACTCCAGGGCGTTAGTCGATCGATCTGTGAACGGATCATTCCATTTAGAAATGGTTCTGCCTGCTTTGGAAAGTCGAGCTGCCGAACCAGAACTTGGTTTGGGGCGAGGTAAATGTCCATTACGCACCCGCGCAGTACCCCAATCCAGTTGCTTGGCAGGGTATGGTCGCCGGCCAGCCGAACTTGGGCATTCTCTGGCCGCAGCTTGCGTGCGGAGTGCTGCAGCAGCTGTAGCGTCAGCCCGTCCGCTCCGTTGTGCCAAGCGCTTACCCGCCGGCGCCGGTGGACACGGTTCGCGATCGCTTCAAGAGCGCTAGCCACCGCGGCACACCACGCGTTAAGCGCCGTTTCGATGTCACTTGCCATCTTCATGCCCCACGGCGCGCGCCGCGCGCGTCGTGTGTTTGCGCGCCCTCGTCCTCGTGCGACAGAACTCGATAAGGCAATTTCCCTTCGCCCAATTCAATTACGACCACCGACGACCGCCGCCGACCATCGGCTGCCTCTAATGACACACGCAACCTCCACGCGTTGCTCTTGCCCGCGATGACCCTGGCACTTGCGGGCACCAGCGCCTGCCCAATAGCAGCCGGGTCGGCGGATAACGAGTCTCGTGACGCGAGGAAATCCTTCAGGATTAGCGGCGTCATTCCCGGAACTGAAGCGACCACCTCCGCCGGGGCGGCCAAGATGTCTATCCCAGGCGAGCCGCTGAAGACGGTGACAAACGGCATCACTCGGTCAAGCAACCAGGACGGCGGCCCCAGCACCAGCGGTAGCTCGTCGACATGGACGAAGGGGGCCAGCCTCGGACCATATTTACGTCCCGCCGCTGCATAAAGCGCCTCTTCCGATCGCGCAGCCGCCTTATCCACCGGCTTGGTACGCCACGATACCACCCTATCGGCGTAATCCTGCGCCGCTTCGGCGTCTGCGCCAAGGATATTGAAGAGATTGGCGATCATCTCCTTCGGCGCGGCATTGAGATCGACTCGGGCGGCCTCGGTTAGGAACGAGACCGCCACAACGTCCCCGCCGATCCGGATGCTGAATCCACCGCGCCTTGGCCGCTCCTCATTTTTAGCCATGAGCAACTGATAAGCCGCTAGCTCAACGCCGGCAGCGACCAACGCTTCTGCTTGCAAGGCATCATCATCAATCCGCAAGACTCGCGCCGAGTTCGAAAGGTACTGTGAGAATACCACGATGAGCGCGGCCAAGGCTGCTAGAAACCACAGCACCGCCACCAGGATGAAGCCATCCCGAGGGCCAGCCTTGCGTGACGATTGCCCTTTCGATTGCAACATTAATCGCTCCGCGCGCCACCGAAAGCGGCCTTCGGACCCTGCTGTGGCTCGTCCGACCTCGAGCTAACGCAGTCCCTCTCGCCTTCAATACATCCCGCAACCGGAGCATCGACATGAATCCGGGCCACTCTCGACATTATGGCTAATCCGCCCCGACTACGATCGAGAATAGTCAAGCGAACGGCAGTAGGAAGCCGACCCGCCTCATGCCAATCCGACCACCAAGCGAGGCTCGCATCCGCATAGGCAAAGGACAGTCGGAAGGGAGGAGTAAGCAGCACCACTCGATCGGCGAAATGCAGAGTTTCGGAAAGTGAAACGCCGACGGGCAAAGGTGTGAAAGGGGTTCGCGAGCGCACGAGCGCAACATCGGGTCCGTTAGAAGTTTCGCCAATCTGGACGATGTCAAGGCCAGGCTCGACATTCGGTCCAATCGCCTTGCGAACAAACGTCACCCCCAGCTCTCCCCCTTCAAACAGCGGCCGCGTCTGGTCGCGATTTGACGGGACAAACTCCGCTGCAGAAAGATCGTTGGCTATTCGGCGCAGGGCCAAACCGAGCATCTCCGCACGTTGAACACGATTGACGCCGCGATTCCACGCCGGAAACCATTGCGACGTCATCGTCGCGAGCACCGACATCACGAGCCCCGCGACAGCAAGCGCAGCCAGGGCCTCGATCAGGGTGAAACCGGCCCGCTCCTCACGATATTCTGATGCCGCACACATCAGCCTGCAGTCCGCGCCAGTCGCACTGTGCGCACATCGACGACGGCGCCCGATGCCGAACGGAGACGCAGCTCGACCATGCGAGGAATCCAGCCCGCCTGACCGGCGGCGACGTCCCAACCCGTCCCGATCGGCGCAACCAGAACAGTCCACTCGCCAGAGGCGGACGCACCGCGCAATGTACCGGGTAGCAACCGATCACGGCCTGGAACCGCGGTGACAAGAGCCGCGCTCGCCTCTTGGATGACTGCGACCCTCTCCTCGATCTTACGAACGGCACGCATATTGGTTGATACGACCGTGCCAATTAACCCAAGTGACAGGCTGAGCACCGCGAGCGCGACTAGCATCTCTATCAGAGTGAAGCCAGCGTCACTCTCTTCAGCCATTGATGAGGGAACGAGAGACAACCTCAATCCTCCCAGTCAGCCAGTCGATCCTGATCTCGAGACGCAGGTCAGCCCGCCAGAGTGCAATCGCACCACCGCAGGACAGGCCGTCGGGAAAGAAACTGATCGTCGATAAGACCGGACGTTGGTTGCAGCTGCGTGGCAATATCGCCTCGAATTCGACGTCGTCCGGCACCTGGACAGCAGCGGAGCTGGCCCCCGAACGAATCGCCCGGCCTCGCGGATCAACCAGAGTATCCACCCTGACGCCACCGCCGACCGACATCGCCCGGTCAGCTTTCAGGATCGAGGCGGCCGCAAGAGCATAGGCCTGCAGCCTTGCCTTGGAGGTCTGCCGCGGCACGAACGGCAATAGCACGGCTACGATCATTCCGGTGATCGCGAGCATGCAAACCACCTCCAGCAATGTGAAGCCGCGTTGACCATCACTCATTGCGTGCACTCGTCTGCGCACCGAGCATAATGTCGGCAGCCGTACCGCTACCTCCCTCCTGACCGTCGGCGCCAAAGGATATGATCTCGTATGGGCCGCGCTCGCCGGGGGAGCGATAAACATAAGGCGTATTCCAGGGATCGACGGGGATCGCGCCACCTCTCAGGTACGGGCCATTCCAGGCCGTAATGCCGGCGGGCTGGCTCGCCAAGGCGCGTAACCCTTCTGATGCCGTGGGATAACGACCCGCATCCAGATAAAAGAGGTCCAGTGCGCTCGCGAAGCTCTGCAACTGGATCTTGGCTGCCTTGACCTTGGACTCCCCGAGATAATTGAGGACCCTTGGTCCGATCAGCCCCATGATCAGGCCGATGATGGTGATCACAACCAGCATCTCGGCCAATGTAAATCCGCGCTCGCCTTCGGAGACCTCCACTGGAATACGCCATATAAGTCTCGATTGGTATGCACGACGTTCCGCGACCGGCTGGCATTCTGTTGTCATGCTGATCTCCTCTGCGCTTCGTCAGTCGACGAGCTGCGTGACGGAAAGCAGCGCCGTCATGACCGAAACGATCAGGCCTCCGACGACAATACTGATTGTCAGTATTGCGGCTGGCCCGACCATTCCCAAGACACGATCAAGGCTGCGCTGGAGTTTCGCCTCATAGAATTCCGCGATGCGGCCGGCCAGCACCGGCAATTCGCCGGTCTCCTCGCCCAGCCGTAGCATGCGAACCGCCATGGGCGGGAGCACGTTGGACTCTGCAAGCGCTTGCGACAGCTTGCCGCCGTACCGAACGCGATCAGCCGCTTCGATCCACGGGGCAGGAGACGAGGTTACGGACATCACGTCGACGAGAATGCGCTGCGTTGCGGTGAGATTAACGCCACACCCCAACAACAGTCCCAAGTTCCGACAGAACAGGCTCGTGCGGTGGAAGACGAAGATTCTGCCAATTCCAGGCAGCGTTGCAAGCGCAGCAACGATCGAAGCACGCACCTTCGTCTGCCGCATGAGCCACCAGCCCCCGGCCAGGACGAACGCGCCTGAGATCAACAGCAAAGCGCGGTTAGCTCGCATCAGATCAGAGGCTTCCATGAAGAAGCCAAGTGCCGGGTCAGCGCGGCCGCCGAAATCGCGCAGCACTGATGAAAACTGTGGCAACACAGCCAGAATGAAGAACAGCATAACGCAGCCCGCTGCAAGCAACACGAAAATCGGATAATGCATGGCATCACTGAGCTTCCGCCGAGTTGCCTCAGCCCGATCACGCTCCGCGGCCAGAATCTCAAGGACTTGGCTGAGCGTACCAGAGGCTTCACCGACCTTCATGAGTGCGCCATACATTGACGGAAACAGATCAGGTTGCGCGGAAACTGCATCGGTAAAACTTTCGCCGCCAAGCACGGCCAACCTCAATCGTGCAATCACCGGCCGCAGCCGGCCAACATCGCAATCGCCTGACAGCAGATCAAGAGCGTCATCAAGGCGCGCTCCTGCCTTCAGAAGCAGCGCAAGGTCGCGCGTGAAACTCGTGACCTCGGCGTATGAAGGACGGTTAGGCCAGAATCCGCGGCGAAATACCGACGCGGAACGGGCCTCCTCCACGGCTTCAATCGGTAGCAGATGCAGAGATGAAATCCGGCGCTCGGCCTCTGCTTGCGTCGATGCCACCAACGAGCCGGCAACGATCTCTCCGAACTGAGTCAATGCTCGATAGCGGAAACTTGGCATAATCCTGATTCAGCGTGCAGCAACAACACGAAGAATTTCAACCGGCGCTGTTATTGCAGCTCGGCATTTAGCAATCCCATCGTCCAGCATCGTCGTCATCCCCCCGCCGATCGCCGCCTGATCGATTGCCAGCCCATCGGCATTATCGGCGATCAGCTCACGCAAACCGCTGCTGAGTTCGAGGAGTTCAAATACTCCGATCCGACCGCGATAACCGCTGTGGCTGCAGCGTGCGCAGCCCCGCGGCTGCCACATGATTTCCCCTGCAGATAGTCCGAGGCGGCTCACTCTTGTGTCCTGGCTCTGTTCATCCTCGCCGAACGGTACCGGCGCCTTGCAGTGCTCGCAGAGTTGTCGCACCAGCCGCTGTGCGATAACGCCACGCAAAGTCGATCGCAAAAGATAGCCTTCCACACCGAGATCAAGCAGTCGCGGCACGGCCGCCACGGCCGTTTCGGCGTGCAGCGTCGTGAGCACAAGATGTCCCGTGAGCGCGGCATGGACGGCAACATTCGCCGTTTCCGGATCCCGGACTTCACCGACCATGATCACGTCGGGATCCTGACGAACAAAGGAGCGGAGTGCACTCGCGAAAGTAAGCCCGATGGCAGGCTTGATTTGCGACTGATTGATTCCGGGGATGTCGTATTCCACGGGGTCCTCGACCGTCAGGATTTTCCGTTCTGGCACATTAAGCATGGACATTATGGTTGCGAGAGTTGTCGTTTTGCCGCTGCCAGTCGGCCCTGTGACCACGATCATGCCGTGCGGAGCCGTGATCAGCCTGCGCAGAACAGCCTCATCGCGCTCGGAAAGGCCAAGACGGTCTACTGCAAGCTGGGAGCGGTCCTTCGGCAGAAGACGCAGAACCGCGGACTCGCCATACTGCGTCGGCATGATAGCGACACGCACGTCGATCTCGCGGCCGACCCGAATTCGCGCAGCTCCATCTTGCGGCAGACGTCGCTCCGCGATGTTCAATCCAGCAATGATCTTGATGCGAGAGATGACTGCCTGGGGCAGCACACCCGCTGGCGGCTGAATGGCACGAAGCAGCCCATCGATTCGCAGCCGAACCGTAAGGCCCATTGAGAACGGCTCGACATGAATGTCACTAGCGCGCATCTCGAGGGCTTTTTCGATCAGATCATTGACCGCGCGCACGACGGGCGCGCCGCTTGCCAGGTCGCGCAGACTTTCGATGTCGTCGTCGCGCAGCTGCTGAACGGCGGACTGCCCCCTCTCTTCAGCAGCCCCGAGCTTCTGATCGAGAAGGATAGTAATGTCCTCTATCGAAGCTACCTTAAATGAGGTCGGCACCCCGAATACCAGCTCCGCGGCTCTACGCGAGGGCTGGTCGGTGGGATCCGCCATGGCAAAGACAGGTGTGCCGTCCGAAAGGCGGTGAGGAAACGCGACCACTTCGCGAAGAAAGGCTGGCGAAAACTGATCGATTGCAGGAGCGGCCGCCATCATTTCCTGCAGCGTAATACGCTCGAGACCAGAAAAGCGGGCGGCTTCGTCGGCAAATGACTCTGCCGATAAGTCAAACATCTCCCAAGTTCTCGTCGGCCGATCACCGGTTTGAGCGTCGCCCTCCAGGTGTGCCGAACACATCCGCCGGAGATGCTCGATGAATTGCATTGACGACGTGCCGCACATAACATGATCCGCTCGCGCCCTGGGTCGGCATAGGACCCGAGGCGACTCGTCAAACATCTCTGGCAAGTCACATGCCAAATTGTGAGAGACGCCGACATCGGCTCGCAGTGTTGTTTAGGCAGATCGTCCGCCGGGGAGCCGCGCGCTTCGTCGGCTCGAATGCGCTAGTGTCCGACTCCGAACAAGAAGGGGAACGAAGCCTACAATCCGCGAGCTCCGTCGCGAGCGCGACATATCAGATAGGCGCCATGTCGCCCCTGCAGATTGGTACAGTCCTTGCTGAAGACTTAAAGCTGGAGCGAGCCTGAGACTCTGACCGATTGGGCAATTTGACTTGGGCCGCTCCGCCGAAAGCGACAGAGGGGAGAATGACCCAGAGCACGAGACGAAAGATTGATGCGGCTGATGGGGCTGCAGAGACATGCGATGGAGGGCAATCTGACGCAGCGCTATTAGCTGCATCCGGGGCAACGAACCCAGCAACTTCTGGAGCCGGTGGCCCGCACATTCAAGAGCGGCAGCGGCGAGTACGGCGCAGCAATCATGGAAAGCCGCTGGTCGCAGGCACTGCCAGTTGCTCCGTCTTGTCCGCTCAAGCGCCTATGGGCCGCCACCCGCCGCTAACCAGGCGACGATCCGGCGCTGATGCGGCGGATCGATGAACGTTCACGAGTTACCACGATTACTCCAGCACGACGTCCGTGGCGCTGGCGCTGAGCCTAGAACGATCCCGGTGACCCCGGCCGGCGAGTGAGGCGCGTGGTCAAACCAGCTCAAACATGAAACGCTATCCGCACGAGGACCGTCGTTTGGAGAGACGTTGAGTTTCACCAACCCGCCGGTCGCGAGCGCCAACGACACTCTTCCTATAGCGGCACTTGGATATGTGGGCCTGGGGCGCTTGGCCACTCAAACGGTACGAGATAATGACTGCGACGAACTACACCGCAAACTGGGCACTCGCCGCAACGTTGAGCTCTTCTTGCCATTGCGCCTCTTCAGGGTCGCGATCCGGCTCTTCAGTAACGTCGATGTGGGCGGGGCGACTTCAAGCGCATCAAATACTGCAACGGGCAAACAAGTCATCCATTCCACCTCACTTCGAAGAAGACGCGGGCGGGCAACCGATAAAAGGATGAGTCAGCTGGACATAAGCGATCGAACGCGTGCTCCGACAAGATAACCTTGGTGGCGAGATTACCCATCCTCCGCGGAATGGGCTTCAGCTTCAAACGATTGGCTATCGACATGGAAGTGGTTAATCGCGGCGCATCGGCGCACCCACGTTGCTGGCTTTCGTGCGCGGGACAGTAAATCTGCCGTGGAGCTCCAAGCCACATCCATCACTAGCCTAAGTGGATCGCAATCCAGTGAGTCTTCCAGTAAGTCGAAGTCAGTGCGGTGGAGTCGCGCGCAACGTACTGCTTGTCGCGGCAATGCTTCTGTTCGCTTCATGTAGCATCGTCACGAACGGCGCACCCACGACAGCACCCGCTGATTTGGACGTCCTCGACAAGGTCCGATCGCTCGACATCCTTCCGCGCAGCGAACAGCCGATCGCGTCTTTCCAAGCGTCGCCTAACTCAGACGGTGTGGCAAGCAGCACCTACTCGGGTTCAGAGGTCTTCGAAGCCACGGAGGTGCGGCGGCAGCAGACCCCAAATGGTCCCGGCTACGATCTGAACTTCGAGAACGCGCCTGTCGCCACCGTGCTAAAGGTGATGCTCGGGGACACTCTCGGTCTCGGCTATACCATCGATCCACGCGAGCAGGCCACAGTCAGCCTGGTGTCCGCGCGACCGGTGCCCAGATCTGACATCGTTTTCGTGCTCGAGAGCGCGCTGCGACTTTCCGGCCTTGCGCTGGTACGCGATACGGGCGGATACAAAGTCACTCCTTTCGGCAATGCCACTGGAGCAGGCCACGTCGATGCCGATGCTCGTCGTTCCGAAGCCGGCTATGGTGTGTCAGTGGTACCCCTGCAATATGTTGCAGCGAAAACCATCCTCAAGTTGATGGACAGCTTTGCAACCCGCGCCGGAAGCGTACGTGCGGACCCCACGCGAAACCTGCTTCTGATCCAAGGGACCGGACCCGAGCGGCGAACGGCCGTCGAAACTGCCCTGAGCTTTGATGTCGACTGGATGAAAGGCCAATCGGTAGGCATTTATCCCATTCACAATTCCGCGCCAGAGCCTCTGATCACAGAGCTCGAGAGTATCCTGGATTCCGGCGACAACGGGCTCAGTCATGACCTTGTGAAGCTTCAAGTCGTCTCCAGGTTGAACGCCATCATGGTCGTAACGCGCAAGCCGCCGTTGCTCCAGACCGTAGCGACTTGGATCCATCGGCTCGATCGGGCAGACTCAGCTCAAACCGGCGTTCGTGTCTATCGTGTCCGCTATAGTGACGCCCGCTACTTGGCCAAGGTGCTGAACCAGATGTTCGTCGGCAGCGCCTCGACGTCGATCGACATCGGCGATAAGGAGGTCGCTCGCACGACTTCGGCTGCCGAACGGCTGTCTGCGGATACATCCGCGCCGTCCCCCAGCCTGTCCACCCCCGCGTCGGGCGGCAACGGCGTAAGTAACACCTTCCCATCAGGCTTGAATTCGTCGAACGGAACGGATGCCAGCGGTGGACTTGACACACCAACCGGTGGTCGACCGCCGGTCATGCCCAACGTACGGATCACCCCTGATATCGTGAGTAACTCTGTCTTGATCTATGCCAGTCGCGAAAACTATCGGATTATCAGTTCCACCTTAAAGCAGCTCGATCAACCCGTGCTGCAGGTCGGCATCGAGGCGACGATCGCGGAGGTAAAGCTCACCAACGAGTTGAGTTACGGGGTCCAGAGCTATCTGACCAGCAAGCAGCTTGGATTGAAGACCGACCAGGGTTCTATTCTTAACTCGACCAGCGGTGCGGTGAGTAAGGCAGCGAACGCGCTGCTAAATCGCGCAGTTCCGGGATTCAACTTCCTGATCGGATCGGAGTCACAGCCGGCCATTATTCTCGATGCGCTACACGGGGTGACCAGCGTCAATGTGTTGTCCAATCCTTCACTCGTCGTCACCAACAACCAGCCCGCAACCCTTCAGGTCGGCGATGTCGTTCCGGTCCAGACTAGCAAAACGAGTTATCCATCGCAAAACGGCACCGTGGTTAATACTATCGACTACCGCAACACCGGCATTATTCTTCGCGTTGTGCCGCGTATCACCACAAGTGGACACGTCAGTCTCGAGATCGAACAGGAGATCAGCCAGGTATCCTCGGCCGGTTCATCCGAGCTTACGCCGACCGTGTCCCAGCGCAGGGTGAAGAGCGCGGTCTCTGTGACAAACGGCCAAACCGTGGTGCTGGCCGGACTGATCAGTGAAGACCACAAGGGAGATCGCAGCGGCATTCCGCTACTTGACGAGATTCCCGGTCTTGGCGATGTGTTTTCACACCAGCGCAAAAAGGGGCAGAGGACGGAGTTGATCATCTTCATCCGACCCCAGATCATCCAGACCGGCAGCGATGCGCATCAGCTGGCAGAGGAGCTACGTTCGAAGCTTCGCGGTGCAGTCGGCGCGAGCATTACAGATGACCTGCGTGTCCGCAATGTCCGCTGATCATTCTCATATCCCGCTGTTGGCTCGACGCGACATCATCCGGTTTGTGCTGGCGCAAATGATGGCTCTGCTTGTCGCGTTGGCGCCAGCACGCGCAGACGCCATTGCATCGGCAAGGAGCGCCTACGCACATGGGGACTATCAGAAGGCGGTCCGGCAGCTCACCCCACTTGCTTTACGCGGCGACGCGCAAGCACAGGCGACGCTTGGTTTCATGTACGAAAACGGCTTCGGCGCACCAAAAGCCTACAATGCTGCAGTCGGCCTATATATTCAGGCCGCAAATGCCGGAATTCCATTTGCCCAGGCGATGCTCGGCCTGATGTATGACAAAGGCCATGGTGTTCGGCGGGATGTCGTTCTCGCCTACAAATGGATGAATATTGCGGCAGCTCAGGCCCGCAGCGCTCAAAGGAATTATTTTCTCCGCTTGCGCAACGCGATTGCTTCCAAAATGTCGATGAATCAGATCGCACAGGGGCAGGCATGCGCGCTGGCGTGGACACCAAATCCATGGTCAGGCCGGACGCGCAGCTCCCCCTCGCAGTTCTCGAAGGGCGAAGCGGCGCGGCGGGTTATTCGTTCAAGAGGCGCTCGCGGTGGTACAACCGGGACGCCTTAGCTGACCCAACAGCGAAGGCGTCGCGCTCTCCAGCCGTAAAGGTCTTCTGCGGCGATGGGGGTGATTGCCGGTTTCGTGCGGATGCCGTGCCACGGTCCCAGCCAATGCTACCAAGCATAGCTCAGAAAGTGTCATTCGTGGCGCATCGGTCCAAACGCTGGTCGCCGGCCCTGAGACGGCCTCGAAATGCTCGAGCCGCGTCGTCGGAATCATGGAACTGCTCCGGAATTGCTGGAGCAGAGACGCCAGCCGGTGACGCAGCGGGAGAGGAAGTCACGGCTTTTATCGAACGTGATGCCAAGTAAAAGACCTCGATGGCGCCTAAACGAGAACCGCGCAGCCCCACTGGAGTTCGGAGCTGCCGGATCGCGGCGGCCCTTCGGTGTGAAGAACAGGCACTGCCTGTTCCGTGCCCGCCAGTGTTGTCGCAAACGCGCCATTGCATGGGAGCACAACGACGGAGCCACCCGACAAATTGCAGCGCGTTCCTTTATTCATCCCTGCTGACGATTGCCGCGATCCGTTCAAGGTTTGAATGGGGCTGCAGCAGACAGGCATTTTTATTGCACTCAACGCCCTGAGCTCGACATGTGGAGCGCCGGGGCGCGTGGCCGGCCACCTCAAGCTAGACGACATGTAGAGAACGTGGAATGCGTGCGCGACTTAGCTGGTTGAAATGTTCGGGCCAGCGATCGCGATCGAGACGGATCGAGGATGGCCAGGCAATTTACTGGGAAGAAGCTGGAGCCGGTCCTCCTTGCGGCAGACGAACGCTTGACCGGCCGCGGCGTGTTGGGCGCAACCATCGGCAATATTCTCGAATTCTACGACTTCGGGACCTATAGCTTTTTCGCGATCCAGATCGGTCAGGCGTTCTTCCCGGCGGGCGACCCGTTCGCCAGCCTCATGCTATCACTCGCGACGTTTGGCGCGGGTTTTGTGACCAGGCCGATCGGGGCCATCGTGCTCGGCTCGTACTCGGATCGGGTCGGCCGCCGGCCCGCGATGACCGCCAGCTTTGCAATGATGAGCGCCGCGATTCTTGTGTTGGCGGTTACACCCTCGCACGAGGCGATAGGAGTTGCCGCTCCGTTGCTGGTCATTTTCGCACGTTTGGTGCAGGGCTTCGCGCTGGGCGGTGAGGTTGGCCCGACGACCGCCTATTTGATGGAAGCGGCCCCGCCTGAAAGGCGCGGTCTTGCTGTCTCGTTTCAGCCTGCCAGCCAACAGATCGCTGCAACTGCCGGAGCGTTGATTGGAGAAATACTCTCTCTCACCATGACAAGCGAGGCACTCAATGCGTACGGATGGCGGATCGCGCTCTTGCTCGGCGCCGCTACGCTGCCGTTCGGGCTTTGGCTGCGAAGCACCCTACCCGAAACGTTGCACCGCCCCGAAGTCCCGGCTCCCGTTGTCCAGCCTGCAAAGAGATCGCCTGCCGCTCGCCGCATCATGAGCTTGGGATTCATCATCTTGGCTAGCTGCACGATTATCACCTACATCACGGGATATATGACCACCTATGCGCTGAACACCCTGCAGGTTTCTGCGCCACTCGCCTTTGCGACCACCCTCATCAGCAATACGGTAGGAATTGCTGCCGCACTGCTGGGCGGATGGCTCGCGGATCGGGCCGGACGCCGGCACATCATGATATGGCCGCAGATCACCGCGTTTCTGATGACCTATCCAGTTTTCTTGTGGATCGCAGAAACCCGCAGTGCCCTTGCACTTCTCGGAGGCCTCGGCGCGCTCACCCTCATCGGAACGATTCCCTATAGCGCCTTCTATGTGAGTATGGCCGAGGGTTTGCCCAAGAACATTCGCGGTGGCGCGTTCGCGACGATTTACGCTTTTGCGATAGCGATCTTTGGAGGCACCGCTCAACCAGTCGTCGCCTGGCTCACCCAAGTTACCGGGAACGCGCTGGCGCCCGCCTGGTACATGCTTGTCGCTAGCGCGGCGGGGCTCTGTGCCATGCTTATGATGCCCGAGACCGCACCGCTCAAAATTCAGAGCGCTGTGAATAATCAAAGCCCGCCATAGGGCTGGACAATGTGATCACGGGTCCCCTTCCGGCGGATATCGCGCGCCGCCTCACGCGGTGCAGCAAGAATGTAGGTCGCCGCCTTTGATGCAAACGGTCGCGCGGCCGTCGAGAGCACCGACAGCATGGATGGCTCAGAGAGCGCCCAAGTAGTGCAGGCGTGCGGTGCTCGAAGGTCCTGCTAACCTTGGGTACGAGGTCTCCAAGGGAATGGCGCCTCCTGGGTCCAGAACGGCCACATCATCCTGCGTAACGCGGCCAATCCTGGCTATGGAGTAGAGCTCCTGGGCGGATCGAGATCGAATCTCCTCAGGTGGGAGCTGTGAGCATCGGCAGCTCGGCCGAAGTTCGCGAGGAGAACCGTGACCGCGACATGGAGGCGATCTGGTGCGACGAGTTCGATGGAGGGCATTGGTCGCTAAAGCCGGCGGGAACGTTGCGATGGATTTTGCAAGGCCGGCCGGCGAATTTCCCTCTGAAGATCGTCTTTGATCTGGGTGTAAGCCACGACGCGGCGGATGCCGAAAGGTCATATCGAGCACTACCACTCAACCGCCACAATTTAGCATTTTCAAGAAACCCAGCCACCGGCCTAAAGAGAAAAACATCTCGCAGATGCTGGCGAAGATCACACTGCCCAAAGTATCTTTTTTGCACAGTCGAGAGCTTCTGTGGCGGCTCTTTAATAGCCGCTCCTTGTAAAGGTGACTCTTCTATTGCGCCGCATACAAATTCAGGATTCGGTCTATCAATCTGAAGGATGGCTTCGACGACGTCCTGTCGACCCCTGATTGAAGCGAGTTGGACGAAGGCGTCTGATCGATCGGAGCGGGCGCTAGGATTTCATCTGCACTCGTTGACAAATTATAAATGCCTGTGCGAACGCCAGCTTGCTTGTGATCAGTTCGTCGCCGGCGTTACTTCATCATCGCTTCAATTTCTGCACGAAAAGCTTGGCGCGAGGCGTCTCGTGAATAGAACATGTGACCGCCCGGAAAGACGACAAGATTGACGCGCGGTGTAGAGGCAAATGGCGGCAATTGATCGAGCACGATCTGTGATCCGAAATACGGCGTGGCGAGGTCAAAAAAGCCGTGCGCGACCAGCAATTTCATCTTCCGGTCCGTTGCCAGGATCTGGCGCAACTCCAAAAGTGACTCCGGCGGGCTGGGGCCGAAGTTCCAAGCCTGACCGACCGTGCCGTTGACCAGCTCATAGGAGCCGTCCGGCCGCCAGTTAAGCTTGCGCGTAATGAGATCGACAGTGGCGCTGGTCAAAGGCGCCAACAGCGTATCGCTCGAGGGATCGCCGGAAAGGTGGAAATCGGACTCTGGATATGGATCAAGGCCACGCACCGAGGCGTCATAATTGCCGATTAACTTGCCGTTCTTACGGTCGAATTCACGGCGGAACTCGGCGAGGTTGAAGCGGCCCGCAAGCCTACGACTGACCGCTTGGTCGATGCCGGTAAGCGCTGCGGCCTTGTCGGCCAGACGCGCGGTCGCTTCCTTGTCCGCCTGGCCTTTAAGGAGATCGACCAGAAACTCCCCGCGTGCATAAGCTTCCACGTCGGCGAGATCGGTTCGGTTTACCGGACCTGCGGCTTCACGAAGGGTCGCGACATAGCTTGGCAGCCTTGCGACGTATTGCAGCAGGCTCGTGCGGGCAAACTGGCTGTAGTCGAACAGTGGCGACACCATGATCAGGCCGTTGATGCCTATCCCCTGCCGCATCTGCAACTGGTGGACAACCTTTGGCCCGCGAATGCCGCCATAGCTTTCACCCGCAATGTACTTCGGCGACAATAGCCGGTCATGCTTTTCGAGCCAGCGGCGGACCACCAGCGCTAGCGCGTTGACGTCGCCCTCAACGGAATAGAGCAGCTTGCGCGCATCCTCGCCGGTCCCCACGAACCGGCTATAGCCGGTGCCTACGGGGTCGAGAAACACCAGATCGGTAAAATCCAGCCAAGTTTCCGCGTTTGGCCTCACCGCCGGAAGCGTTGATGGCGTGACCTCGTCAGCATTGATCGGCAGCCGCCAGGGTCCAGCATTGCCGAGCTGCAACCAGGCCGATGATGAGCCCGGTCCACCGTTGAAGAAGAATGTTACCGGCCGCGTGCTGCGATCGGTGCCGTCAAGCTGATAGGAGGTATAGACGATGTCGGCCTGCGGCTCGCCCTTGCCGTCGAACAGGCGGATAGAGCCGGCGGTCGCGACGAAAGAAAGCGTCCGCCCAGGGAGCTCAAGCGTGTGCTTGGTGCTGGAGTCCGGCGGCAAGCGATGCTGCTCGGCTGCCGGCGGCATACTCGACGGTTGGCCGGCGCCACCCTTCTGGCCGACCGGCGTCATGACTTGGCAGGCGGCGGCGCATCTGCGGCCCGTGCGCTTCCCATTACCCCGCAGGCAAACAGGATCAGCGCAAGAGAGGTGCGGCACGGTGCGGCCAACTGCATCGAGTTTCTCCTGTCCCGGCGCGCGCTTTGATGCGCGAGGCGTGTCTGTCAAAAGGGCCTCAATCACTAGCTCATGCCGGGGAACAACAAACCTACTGGATTCAGTAGTAGTCACTATCGCCGGGTGCCCTATCACTCACGGCGTTAAACCCGCCAGTCCAAACCGTCAGCTTCAGCAAATGCTGCCTACGGAGGGCACAATATTATCGAGGGCCGCTTTTGCTGGCTCAAGGATTTCCATAGCGTTGCAACTCGCTACGACAAATTTGCGAGAAACTTCTTGGCATCCGTGTACCTCGCCGCCATTGTCACCTAGTGGACCAATTAAGTCTGAACCTAGTTAGTTCGGCTTTGCCAAGAACGAGTTGATCGCGTCAGCACCTTGTCACAGCGCTAGGATTGCCGTGCCCATGTCTGCATTCGCAGCAGCCGCGATCTTCCATGCGATCGCCGCGGTCATGCCCAAACTCTCGTACCACCAGGCGCCTCAGTCGGCGTATTTACCATCTGGGCAACCGTTTGCTCGCCGACCTGGGGCGTCTGCCAATCCAGCGCTAGGTCGTGCCAGACGTAGTCGGGGTCGAACGCGCCCAAAATATTGATCCTCCAGGATCGTGTTAGAACTGGAAAGTTCATTGCAACGCGCATGACATCTCCCCCAGTCATGCTCCACGAGATCAATCGGTTGCGCCACCTTCCCGAGTTCGCCCACACGCCAATTGAGATAAGCATCAACCGAACAATCGAAGCTGGGTGGGGAAGCTGCCCGAAATCCGGGTGGTGAGAAACGAACAATATTTCGGTCGCTTTGCGGGAGGAGATCGTCCCAGATCGCCTCGGTTTTAAGATTTCGTGAACGAGAACGATTGGCGTAGCCCCACGCTCTCGCGGATGCTTTCCTCGAAACTCGGCAGAAATCCAAATTGAAACTCAACCACCGCCTTTTGCTGGAACACCGAATGGTCCACGTTGCGCAGTTGCTTGTCGCGCGTAACCACCACTGTTGAGAATTCAACGATGTCGCTGGCGCGATCGATTTCGCGTCGCGCCCTCGTGAGGCTAGTTTGAAAGAACATAAGACCTTCCGGGCTTTCACCGCAGCGCTCTGTGCGGCCATCAGCGCTGCCGGTCATCGCCTCTGGCTGGATATGGACCGTCTATTCCGTTCGAGTATTTGCTTGCGAGCGCGGGCTATTCACCCAGCGCGCTTTCGCTGGACGGCTAAAACCGCGATTGTCAGCCATATTCTGCTGCCTGCATCATACCATCATCCAGGCGAGCTCGCGACTTCAACTGGTCAGTGTACTTGACAATGGCTGGCCCGGCGCCCGGTGCCGACGATTGAAATGGCTTTCCTGGCCATCGCCCGCAAGCGAGAAAACTGGCAATCAGCAGGCCGTCCGCCTCTATCTCCATTTGCGATGCGCCGTCAAAGCCTGCCAAGCGGGCTTTTATCTTTCACGCATCAGCAAGCCAACAACCTGTCGCAGCGTGAGATTCAAGCTATTAAATCGGTCCTCTGAACCCGACTGTGGCACAGCGGATGTCGATAGCAATGATTGTCTGCGGAATGCTCATTTGGCGCGACACTGCGTCAAGCCGACATTTTGTCTCGGATAACCAAGATCCAACCCCGGTTGCGTGCGTTTCTTTGATTGAGTCGCGTGTGCCGGGGGATCGCAGTCAGGCTGGCTCGCCTTCCTCAAACGTCGTCCCCTTGGCTTTCCCATGTTGTTGATGAGGTCCAGCTCGCCCATAAATTATTTATCTGGTATGCGATTGCGAATGCCCGGTAGCAGCGCGGGACTGACCACCATCACAGAGGAGACGATCGCAATGAACCCGCCATCGCTTTACACCGCTTCGGCCGCTAGAGATCGAAATCGCCATGTTCCGAGTCGCGAGCGGCTGGCCTAAGTCAGGTCGCGCCCAGCGCCCGAACAGGCAACAAAGCCGTCAAACGCTTGCATATCCCGCTGCCATCGACCGTGGGGACATGCGTTGTGCGTTACCAGCTCCTGCTTGAGCCGTCTGCGTGTCGGACATGGATTTAACTGCTCTCCGGTTTTCCTTTGTGTTCGCGCACCAATCACTCCTGTGGAGCGCAGGAATTGTGCAAGGCACACGATCGCAGCGCCGTGAAAACGCGAGGATCTGCCGCGATTTCTCGTCACAGGCGCGGTGTAGGGTGATATTGATTGATAAGAGTTGCATACATCGAACTGCTCGCCGCCTCCGCAGAAGAACGGGCGGGAGGTCGCAAGTCCTCGGATCAACTATGGGGCAGGAATGCGGAGCCAAGGAATGGCCGCTCGATGACGATCGCCATGCTTGAATACTCCAGGGACGAAGTGAACTACACTGTGATGACTTCAATTGATGATACGTTAAGTGAGATTAGATGGCTGCGGACCGAAATCTGGCGCTGCCGTCGATTACTTAAAACGGGCTTGCCTGGCGCGGAGCGCAAGGCCGTTGAGAAGCGTCTGCTTGAACAGCTTTCTGCCTTTGAACGGCTCTTGTCGACGGCGTTTCCTTTGACCTTGAGCTCTAAAGTGTATTCGGCCAAGAGCACCACGATCGGGCAAAGCGACTCCCCTGAGGCGCCCATCGAGAACGCCGCAATGGCATCAAGCGGTTCCTTCGGGAAGTCGATCGGCGGCTAACAAAAGAGGTTTCCTAGCTCAATTTGTACTGTATCTTGAGCCCGGCAGTCGAGACCAAGCTAATCCCAAGCTGAGAACACTTAGGAAGACCGTGATGGAACAAACCTCCAACGCAAACATTCCGGCAATCTTTTGCCAGTCATAGCCGATTTAGCCACCTGCCCAAAAATACTTGCTCGCCGACCACAACGCCATAGATTGGAGGGCGGTACGGATTCCTGCAGATGCCCGGCCATAACCACCACAGTTGACGCAGATTGTCGTTCGGACCAGTTACAGCGAACCGATGGCAACCTCACGACGGCCTCAAAGTCGCCGAATGGCTGCAGCGCTGAATAAAGCGCAACTGCTGTAGTACGAAATCGAAGTTCAGGGCGCATTACGACCTTGTAACACGCGTGGGCGCACTATCGATCGCTGAACGAGGCCAATCGATTCACGGAGCTAAGTCCCCCAGATGGACTACGGCTCGGCGGGCTGATGCCTCCAGCCCGATCGCCTTTCGGCCACCAAGCTGGCCAAAATCCGGCGCCCGTCGGTCTGAACACCTCACTGTCGCTCGATTTCTGCAACTGCCGCTCGGACGCCTCACTCTCGATGAAGGACGACCGGAAGCCTGTTGAGTCGTCGTCTCGGTCCGCCGTTGCGCTCCGCCGCGGTTGGCATCATGCGGCGGCATTCGCCGCGCAAGTTTTTGAAATTGTCCCTAAGACAAAATATGGCCACGTCCATATCGCTACGCCTTGTAAAGCGGTCACAGAAGCGGATCACGTCTGGTCTGCACGACATCAAGACTTCCTCGGCCCGCCGATCTCGCGCGCGGGCGTGGTCTGTGCACCACGTCGCTGCGATCGCGATTGCCGCGAGGGCGGCTGCACAGCGATACGCATTGCTAGTCCAGCCCATTCGTCGGTCTTGATTCATCAAACCTCTCTTAAGCCGCATATCCTTCACTATTGCTATTTGCCCCGCGAGGGTGATCTGTTTACCGGATTGGGCCGCCTCAGCAGCCACTGTCTCGCTGTTGAACGCAAAGATTACGGCCCCCGTATCATCGTCGCGCCACGCGCAACACGTTGATTGCGAAGACCGAGATACAACAGACATCGGCCGATTAGCGCCTGTGTGGCGATGCTGACTAGGCTGACTCCCAATATCGCGTTCTGTTTCGCAATGCCTACAACCTGACGTTACGGTCGATTCAAGCGCTTTGAGCGTCCGGTAAGTCAGGAATACGTTCTAAGACGGACATACCCACATTGGGAGCAGTAGGACGAACTCTGACAACTGCACGCCTGACCGGCTGCCCCGGGTACGAACGTCCCCGACGTTGGTCGATGACGCTTAGCCTAGTGTTGGGGTTGAAGGCGCAAAGGGCACGCATTGATAAGATCAGCGACAGAGTCAAAGAGTTTTCGGTACGATGGGTTTCCGAGAAGCACAAAGGTTGGACCGACAGGCCAGGACACCGCGACCGGATGGCGATTGTCGCAACTGTCACCTTACAGTCGATTCCACAGCTTCAAGCCGCCTGCTGCTATTCACGGTGGGCAATTGCTTGAAACCCGCTCGGCGGCTTCGACCTTGAACCCGCTGGCACGCCGCTTGCTGCTAACATCGACAGCGCGTCGGCCCGGATGCAGCCTAGCCGGAACCCGGAGACATCATTCGTCGATGACTGCCGCAGGTCTTTCTGCGGACGCACGCGGCGGGCGCGCTACATTCGCGATTCAATGATCTAAGACAAAAGCGAGACTACACATGAGGACATCAACGGGACGCGGGCTTTCCATGGCCGGCACGTTAAGTGTTTTGGCCGCAACCATTTCAATTTCGCCAGCAGCAGGCGCCAACGAGGATTTGATGAGCGCCGCCAAGCGGATTTTCAAGCCGATTCCCTCAGTCGTTCCAGCGGTGAAGGACAATCCTATCACCCATGAAAAGGTCACACTTGGCAAATCCTTGTTTTTCGATCCAAGGCTATCGGCGAGCGAGGTTATTAGCTGCAACACGTGTCATAACCTTGGGACGGGCGGGGTAGATGCCGGCCCGACGTCGATTGGTCATCGCTGGCAGCTGGGTTCGCGTCGTGCGCCAACGGTCTATAACGCGGTCTTCAACGTGGCGCAGTTCTGGGATGGACGCGCGGCGGATCTCAAGGCGCAGGCCGCAGGCCCTGTCCAGGCGAGCGTCGAAATGAATGCGACGCCCGATCACGTGCTCAGCACATTGAATTCAATGACCGATTATGTCGTTATGTTCAGTAAGGCCTTTCCCAATGATGCCGCGCCCGTTACGTTTGAAAATTTCACCAAGGCCATCGAGGCTTTCGAAGCGACATTGATTACTCCCGCCGCCCCCTTCGATCAGTACCTCGAGGGCGATGGACATGCTCTCAGTGATCAGCAGAAAGCCGGGCTAAAGCTATTCATGGAAAAGGGATGCTCCTCTTGCCACAACGGAATCAATGTCGGTGGACAGGATTACTTCCCGTTCGGCGTCGTTGAAAAGCCAGCCGAAAGCCTGCTTCCGAGGGAGGACAAGGGTCGTTTTGCCGTCACCAAGAATCTTAGTGATGAGTATGTTTTCCGCTCGGCGCCATTGCGCAATGTCGCATTGCGCCCCCCCTACTTCCATACTGGTCAGGTCTGGAGTCTTAAGCAAGCGGTTGGCATGATGAGTGAAGTTCAGCTTGGCGCAAAGCTCAGCGATGAAGAAATTGACAAGATTGTCGCCTTTCTGAATTCGCTCACCGGGCAGATGCCAAAGATCGATTACCCGATACTGCCCACGCGCACCAGTGCAACCCCAAAGCCCTCCTTAGACAAATAGACCTTCGCGATAGCGATACGCCACGTCGTGACTAGCGAGAAAGATAGCCTGCCGCAACGAAATCGGGCGATGCCGCGGTCCATGCTGGAGCATTGGATGGCATGGACTTGTGCATCATTGACGAGTTTTACGGCCGCATATTCGCCAAAGCACAATCTCCAAGGCGAAAGGCGATGGTATCATCCTCGGATTCCATCTCGCAGCTCATGCATGTGCTGTAGGTGACGCGAGCGTCCAAATCCCTACAATGAGATGCGGCGATTTACGACGCCGGTAACTTGGGACGCGCCTAGTCGTCGGGCGCGTCCCCTAGCCGCAACGCAATACGCGCTGGTGGAGACCGATACAAAGCCTCTGCTTGCCATTAGCCGCACAGATATTCCTTGAAACGGCACGCGGATTGCTGCGGAAGGATCAACCAGTTGCCGCGAAGGAAGCTGTCGCGGCGGAGCCGGAGTTTCAATGAGGCTTATCCGATTTATCCTGATCGATCTGGCTTTGATGCTGCTCGCACCCGAGAATGCAGAGGCCATGACTATGGCGACAAGCGCAAACTTCAAATCGGCTTCCAAAGCTGCGGGATCCTTGATGCGGATTTCCGGCCCCGAGCCAGTATTCAGCTCTGGTGTGAGCCGACATCTTTACCGCAACACCTCTCAAGCCACGCCATTTGAACATTCAGCAGAACCCCTCGGCCCGGCCAAGCAGGCTGAGAACCTCGCGCTGCTGAAAAGGCGCTTTGCGTCTCATTGGCAGGCGCACCGGGCAGCGTTTGATTGCCACGATCCTCGCGGCGCGAAGATGCTCAACAAGCCTCCGGTCTTAACACCGATCTGCAGTTCGCCGTCCCACCCTATGCCCTCACGCGAGCAGAGACGCCGTGCTGGAGCGGAACGGACTGAATTGTCGGAGACATGGCCATCATCTCCATTGCAGCGATTGTGCTCGTGACTTGGATGGGAAGATACAGCACAGGCGCAGGTTCATGAGAGAAGCAAAACCGGGCTATATTGAGGTTGCCTTCAACGGCTCTCTCGCAAGCATTCCGCTAGATGCGCAATTCAGCCTACCAGCCAAAGGCGTCACAGCGATTTTTGGTCCGCCCGGGTGCGGCAAGACGACACTCGCGCGCTGCATCGCTGGCGTGCAGCGTCTGCCAAACGGATTCTGTGCGATCGATGGAGAGATTTGGCAGGATGAGACCACGTTTCGACCGTCTCATTTGCGTCGCGTCGCATATGTATTCCAGCTACCAGTTCTTTTTTCTCATCTGTCTGTACGGCGTAGCCTTCTATACAACGCGTCAAAATCGAAACCGACACTGATCGATTTTGATGGTGTGGTCGAATTGCTCGCCTTGGCGCCACTGCTCGAGCGTTCGCCATCACATCTTTCCGGGGCCGAGCGACAGCGACTTGCCCTTGGCAGCGCGCTGTTAGGCCAGCCTCGGCTACTTTTGCTGGACGATCCACTCATTGTGCGCGACCGCTCCGCTAAATGCGAGATCCTGCCATTTCTCGAGCGCATGCGGGAAAAGCTACCATTGCCGATGATCTACATCAGCCATGACATCGCTGATATCGAGCGTTTTGCCGATCATCTCGTTATGATGAAAGACGGCGTCGTGACTGCGGCAGGGCCGCTCAATCTCGTTCAGAGCGATCCGGCGCTTGCCAGGCGCGGCGAAGCGGCAGTCTGTCTTGATACAGTGGTCGGCGGCTATGACGGACGCTACGGGCTGATCATTCTCCGCCTCAAGGCTGCGCGCCTTCTGATACCTGGAGCGCCGCTTAGACCTGGCGTGCAGGTGCGGCTGCGCATCGCAGCCGGCGACGTCAGCATTGCCTGCCAGCCCGCGCGGGCAAGCTCTATCCTCAATGTATTTCCGGCACGCATCAAAGCCTCTCTGCCGTTCGACGAGGCTGAGGTCACCTTGGTTCTGGCTCTTGAAACTGGCCGTTCTGGCGTGCTGCTTTTGGCGCGCATCACGCGCCGCTCCTTTGATGCGCTACGGCTCAGCATTGGAGCGGACGTATTCGCGGAGGTCGCGCGCGCCCTTCCGCTCGCGACTGCCGAGCGGTTGCTTGCAACGCCTGCCACATCCGCATGAGAACGTTCGACAGCTATGCCCCGATACGAGAAGCACATCAACAGGATCCCGGCCGTGATCGATAATCTGGATGAGAGAGATCAGAATAGTGTGGGGGCAATTCTCTACCGTCCATAAGACGATATCGATAGGCTACTGGCCGATTTCGCTCAGGATATCGTGCAGCAAGGCGTACGCATCGGCGGCATTATGCAACGACACTCGAGGCGCGCAAATGGCACCCACGTCATGCTCGCAATCGACGTTGCGACGGGACAAGAGATCTCGATTTCCCAGCCACTCGGCAGCGGAGCTATGTCCTGTAATCTCGATACAAATGGGCTTGCTGAGGCCGCAGTTGTCGTTTCCCAGGCACTTCGCAACAAGACCGATCTCCTCGTGATCAGCAAATTCGCCAAACAAGAGGCAGCTGGCCGCGGCCTGCGCCTCGAATTAGTTGACGCGATCACCCGAGGCGTACCAGTCCTGACAGCCGTTCCAAACAACTGCCTTGCCGACTGGCGAACCTTCACCGCGGGCGTTGGCACGCTGCTGCCTTGTGATCGTCAATTCTTGGAGCAGTGGTGGTGCGATATCTCAACGCGCGTGGCGCGCAGCGGGGCCTTCAGCCCCAGCTGCGGTTATTTGGGGACGACGATACCGGACCGCTTAATAACGACAGTGAGACTGTCGAGCACGTGGAGTGTTTCCAATGCTCCACCCACATAGTCCTGCTATTGGCGCTTGCCACCTTCATAAATTCATCTTTATAGGCTGTCAGCAAATCAACATTGCAAGGCAGGTCTTTCAGAGTGACGCCTTTCGGCCGGAGGAACTCGCTGAACATCCGAAGAGCCGTCACGTAGTCCTCAATGGTCTCGGACTTGCGGCTCGCGCCAGCCAGTGCCGTCTTGAACTCTTCAATCAGCTCCAGGTCTGCCTCGGAAGGGCGACTGCGCTTTGCAAAGTCGATGCGAAGCTCCGAATAGACCTCATCCGATTCCGGGCCGCCGGACCACTTTTCACGGTGGCTTCCTCCAAAGACTTTGCTTAGTCCTGATTTGACCCGGGAGAACAGACCGCGGAGCTTGTTGTCTTTCGTCCGGGCCGTAGGTTGTGCTTCCGACGGCGCTGCGTAGCGCATGCTGCTGAATGGCCTGCCCGTAAGTCGGAGCGGTAATCATTTGCAGACTAGCCAAAATGAGGGCGCGAAACATCGACACTGTAGCGCGTGCTACTGAACGAGTCGTTCCGCACATTCAATCGAGGAGGCATCCGCATCGATCCACCAACGTCGGCACGCTGGATATTTTCGTGCGACCGGGCACATCCGCTACAAACCGGGTCGCGCCTGCACAGCCACGTGCTCCAATGCACCCAAGATCTTGAGACGTTGAGGTATCTCCTTGTGATCATGAAGCTTCAGAGCGATCGCCGCATGTATGATCCAGGCTGTACAACCTGACGCTACGTAAGCTTCAAGCCCCCATCGCCGCCGCGGCGAGCCTGGTTAGCTTTCATACGCGTTTCAGGATGCGGCAAATCCTCGCAGCTTTGTGATCTACCGCCACTTCAAGCGCCTCAATGCGCGAGACGCCGTCCCCCATGATCACTAAACACCGTATTTGGCAGCGGCGACGATTTGGGGCCTACTCAGCTCAATCTGATCGTCGCAGAGATACATCCGCTCTCGTTTGCGCCAGATTTCGCAAAACCACGCGGCTTCGTGAGGTTCAGTACTCCCGTTAAAGCCCGGCAGGCCGAGAGCCGTGACTCATTTGACACATCGATGTCTCGATGAAACATTTTGCTCTGAGGGACGCAGAACGGGCTTTGACCAGACGCTTGCAGCCGAACACCTCGGGCGGTCGCGCAAAGGTCGAGTGTTCTCATAAGGTTTTGTATGTGCTCCAGACGACCCTCAACTTAGTGTCGATCGAGGCCCCTAGCGCGCGAGCATGCCTGTACCCAAGCCGCTGGGCTGGTTTCGTTGCGACAATTCCAATCCTGAGAACGGATGGCATATCGTTTGCTTCACCAGTGAGGTCGCGATCTACAAAATGAAAATTGTGAGGACAGCATGCTCGGAATTGGCAGTCGGTTGCCGCCATTCGAAATCACAGGCGTGAAGCCCGGCTTTCAAGCGCAGGAAGAAGAAGGACAGAGTGCATTCGAGACGCTGACCGAAACGAGCTTTCCAGAAAAGTGGAAGATCATCTTCTTCTATCCCAAGGATTTTACCTTCGTCTGCCCGACAGAGATCGCTGAGTTTGCCCGGCTTTCCAAGGAATTCGCCGACCGCGACGCGGTTGTACTGGGTGGTTCGACTGACAACGAGTTCTGCAAGCTCGCCTGGCGGCGCTCACATGTCGACCTGCACAATCTACCAATCTGGCAGTTTGCCGACACAAAGGGAACGCTCGTCGATGGCCTTGGCGTGCGTTCACCCGAAGGGGTTGCCTATCGTTACACCTTTATTGTTGACCCCGAAAACACGATCCAGCACGTCTATGCGACCAATCTCAATGTCGGGCGCAGTCCCAAGGACACGCTGCGCGTTCTGGACGCGCTTCAAACCGACGAGCTCTGTCCCTGCAACCGCGAAATCGGCGGCGAAACCCTGAAGTTTGCTTGAGGCAGCATGTCGTCGATCGAACAATTGAGCCACAGGATTCCCGATTTCGCGAAGGATGTCAGGCTTAACCTGACCTCCTTGGTGGCCGATGAGACGCTCTCGCCGCAACGAAAATACGGGCTGCTGCTGGCGAGCGCGATTGCCACCCGCAATGCAGCCCTGATTGCCGCGATGGAATCGGCTGCGTCCGCCGTGATGACATCTGTGGCGATCTCCGCAGCGAAAGCCGCAGCCTGCGTGATGGCAATGAACAACGTCTACTACCGCTTCGCTCACCTCGTTTCCAGCCCGGAATACAAGATGATTCCGCCACGGCTGCGTATGAACGTGATCGCCAATCCCGGCGTGGACAAGTCCGATTTCGAGCTGTGGTCGCTTGCGGTCTCCGCTATAAACGGCTGCGGTGCCTGCATCGATGCCCATGAGAAGACGCTCCGAGCGGCGGGCGTCAGTTCCGAAGCGATCCAGACCGCCGTGCGCTTTGCCGCGATCATGCAGTCAGTGGCGATCGCAATCGAGGCCGCTGGGCCCAACCCCTCTCAGGCGACGGACTGATCCTTCCTCTGTCATCCGATCGACGGGGTTGTGGCGCCGCAACCAGTCCTTCGCGGCTCCCGAACGAGCGTGACATCCGCAAGTCATGTCTTGCGCAGCGTCCCCATGAAGTATTCCAGGCGCCGAGCAAGTGACGAGGAATGCGCCACAGATACGGTAAGATCCTGTCGCCTAACGTCGGTCGCACCACGGCCCTTCGTTCCACCATCACCCAAACTTGAACAGCACTCCATATCCGCCGCGCGGATGGCTCCATTGAATGTCGCCGGTGGGCTCGGCGATCACGCGGCAGGTACCGCACTCGATGCAGCCGTCAACTGTTACCTCGACCTGGCCGTCGTCGTTGAGCTCGTAGCATCGCGCGGGGCAGGCTTTCAAAAGTGCAAGTAGCTGCGGAGATGGCCTCGTGTGCGCACGGACCTTGACGTGAGGGTGACCGACGTCGACAACATAGCGGTTGTAATACAGCTTGTCTTCGACGCGCACTGGGGGTTCGACATTCATGCTTTGGCCTTCCATTGTTGGAATTCACACTGTTGCGGTCAGCGCCAGGCTCGGGCAAAACGACAAGCATCGCCTAACAGACCTGTCCATGACCGCGCCTTCACAAAGGATTTCAGGGTCGCCTTCTCCTTCTCAGCCTTAGGCGTACCATCGACGCGCACAAAGTTTTGCATCGCCTTGGAGATGAGCTGCGGATAGGTGAGAAAGAAGTTTTGTGAGTGGGTATGCATCAGGGGCGGAAAATCCTTGTACTTCTTTAGATCTTTGATGACGAAGGAATCGTCCAGCATCTTCTTGTAGATCGACAGATTTGTTGCACTCATCGGCTCGCCGCGCGATTTCACCAGACCTATCGCTTCGGCGGCGATGCGGCCGGAAGTCATCGCGAGATTGGAGCCCTCACGATGAATGGCATTGTTGAGTTGCGCCGCATCGCCCACTACGACCCAGCCTTCCCCATAAAGCTGCGGGATCGACTTGTAACCGCCTTCAGGAATGAGATGCGCCGAATATTCCTTAACTTCGGACCCCGCTATCAGCGGCGCCAGGGAGGGATGTCTCTTGAATTGGTCTAGCAGGCCGTAGGGCGTCTGGCCCGTGCGCTGGAAGTCGGCGACGAGACAACCGATGCCGAGCGAAATGCACTCTTTATTGGCGTAGATGAAACCCATTCCGGTCATGCCGCGGGAAATGGTACCGGCCGCCTCGATCACGACGCCTTCATCGCCCTTGAGATTGAAGCGCGCCTCGATAGTCTCGCGAGACAAGAAGTGCATTTCCTTCACCGCGAGCGCAACGTTATCGGGTGTCGGGCGCGCGCGCAGGCCCGCGCGCGTCCCGAGCAGGCCATTGACCCCTTCGGCCAGCACGACGACGTCGGCATGTATTTCTCCGTCTCGGCGATCTGTACGAACACCGACGATCCTTTCACGGTCGTCCCGTGCGAGCTCGGTGACTGTCGTCTCGCACAGCACGGTCGCGCCAGCCTCCCGCACCTTGGAAGAGAACCATTTGTCAAACTGCGCGCGTATAATCGTGTAGCGGTTCGGCCGTTCCTCGTTGAAGTCGTCCGAGCGGTAATGCATGCCGACATGGGAGCGATCGTCCATCATCCAGAACCGCTGCTCGATCAAGTGACGTTCAAGCGGCGCCTCCTCTCGAAACTCGGGGATCAGCTTTTCCATCATGTCGGCATAGAGGATGGCGCCCTGCACATTCTTCGATCCGGGATATTCGCCCCGCTCGAGCTGCAGCACCTTCATGCCGCGTTTGGCCATGGTCAATGCCGCCGCGTTGCCGGCCATACCGGCTCCGACCACGATCGCATCGAATCTCTCTTCAATCATCATCACCTCCTCTAGACCGCGATCCGGGCGCGCGAATTCGGCAAAAGCCGGGCGCGAAATGCGGTCGTCAGCGCCGGTAGCAATTGCATGGCGTCACTGACGATCGCGAGATGGGCGAAGTCGAAGATCGGAGCGTTCTTGTCAGTATTGACGGCGACGATCAGATCCGCGCCCTCCACGCCAACCCGGTGTTGGATCGCCCCGGAAATGCCGGCGGCAATATAGAGCTTTGGCCGGATGGTTTTGCCCGTCTGGCCGATTTGCCGGTCAGACGTAACCCACCCTTTTTGCACCAGAGGACGCGAGCAACCATATTCAGCGCCAAGCAGAGTTGCGAGCTCGCGCACCAACCGAAAGTTCTCAGGCGATCCCAGTCCCAGGCCGCCCGCAACCACGACATCGGCATAGGCCAGATTGGACGTTTCTGCATCGCGGTCGGGTAGGAACGACAAAACTTTTGTGACAATATCGTCTTCGACAAGGCCGAGCGGATGGACGATGATACGAGCGGCATCGCGTACGACGCGCTCAGGCATCGGCATGACCCGCGGGCGGACGGTTGCCATCTGCGGACGATAATTCAAGGTATAGATCGTGCAGAGCAGCGTGCCGCCAAAGGTCGGACGCGTCGCCGCAAGCGAACCATCGGCGTCGACGTCCAGCGCGGTGCAGTCGGCAGTGAGCCCCGTCGACAGGGTCGTCGCCACGGAACCTGCGAGATCGCGACCGAGCGTCGTCGCCCCCAACAGCAGGATCTCGGGCTTGTAGGTGTTGACGAGGTCGGTTAGCGCTTTGGTATAGGATTCGTTGCGGTAATCCGACAAAACATTGTCGCTCACGAGATAGGCCAGATCGGCGCCATAGCAAAAGGCTTCAAGCGCGGCGTTACGTGTCTGCGGCCCCTCCGGACCGATAACGACAGCGGCAAGATTCACCTTTAGCCTGTCGGCAAGCCTGCGCCCCGCACCCATGAGCTCCCAGGAAACCGGATGCACCCGGCCGCGCTCCAGCTCGACAAAGACCCAGACGTGCTTGTACGCCTTAAAGTGCTCCGGCAGTTCTTTTTTGGCTGCTGCGCGGCCGGCCGCCGCCGGCATGGCCGTTCTGGTGACATTGCCCATACTCTAAATTCCCCTCAAAGATAGGCGCGCCCGCGCCACAGGTTCGCTTTTTAGCTTCGTTAACTGAAGATCACCTTTGGTCAGCAGTGGCCGGCTGCTCTGCCCCGTCTGCTTGGTCCGACCGGCCGCACAACGCGTCGTCGCGATAGACGTACCGGTCCGGCCGGACTTGGAGAGGTCTTCCACACTGAAGCCTTCCGCGCCGGGTTCGACGAGCGCCACCGCGGCGGCCAGGGCGCCGCGGTGAACCGGTCGCTTCCATGCCTGAGTTGGCGAGTCCGTTCGCTGCGCAATACCTGCGCCTCAATTTCGGCCCAGCGGCTCCACATTGACGGTGACGACGAGGGCGATCCCGGCAACGCACCTGTCACGCAATCCATGCCGAGCCTCCAGCGCCGACAACCCGTATGGGCCGACGTTGGCCCTCTTGCTGACGCGTGTTCCTATCCGCCATGAGATGGATACAAATCTGAGCGGAATCGCGGACGGATTTGATGCGGACGACGCTGTGCATACCCTCTCCAGATGTAGCGCGAACGGGCGACTTATCCATTGACCAGCATCTCACCGTCGATACGGAACTTCGACCGCGTCAAAGACCATTTCGAACGGACCTGGCGCGATCGTAGGCCACGAGATGATCCCGCAGCGCTCGGCAGGCAGTAAAAGCAGCATCATGGGTATTCCTTCAATCTCATCTCGGACGACTACCATCTGTCGGCAGCGATGAACGGATCGGCAGGACAACAGCAAGTGTCGTACCAGTTGCAAAAACCATTGAAAGTCAGTCGAAAGTAATGGTTTGGGAGACACTTGAAATGGCCGCTGATACCGTGGACACGATCAGTCCAGACATGGGTCGGGAATACGACAGGCGCCGCTCGGGTCATGGCTGCACAGAGTGGACCCGGATAAAGACGAAGGCCCCACATCGGGTTGCCGGGGCGCCCCGTCGGGCACACCTTGCTTGCAGTGGAGCGCGCGATCACTTCAGCTCGCTCAACGGGACAAAAGCCGCGGCCTTCTTAGGGTCTGCGACGGCATCCTTCAAAACCTTGAACACTCGCTGGTCGATCGGTGACGATGCCACGAAATCGGCATAGGCCTGCTCCAGCATCGCCTTGCACCGAGCCCTGATTTCCGGCTCCGCGGCACCAGCAAATTGCTCTTTGGCAAAATATTGTCCCATCCGCTTTAAGATGTGAAGGCGCGCGACATTCACGATTTTAGGGTCGTAATCGACGCCAAGCAGCGAAAAAAAATCCTCTGCCGACGAGGCCTTGCTGAGCCGATCCAGGATACCGGCTGCCGGGCATGAGTTGGTCATCGAAAATTCTCCTTCGGATTAGCTCTGGACGGTCAATGAGATGGGGTGGCGCCTGTTGACTGCTGCCGTCCTGCCTCGCAGAGCTGGTGCGCATCGCCAAAGCCTGACTCCAAAAAGCGGTGCCCTCAACTTCGCTGCCCGGATCGGCGGGTCCGCCGGTGACGACGTCAGTCCCGATGAAGATCCGGGATCAATGGCCACACCACGATCGAGGTTGACGCTCGTCAGGACGGTCGCCGGACTGGAAATCAGCCGCGCGAGAAGGCGCCGATTGGCAGTCGGCGCTGGCGACGAGCTGCAGTTCATCGAGTAACGCGGTGATCGCCGCAAGTCCGGAATGCTTGCCGATCACAAAGCGGTTGCAGCGGCCAAGCAAAACGGGATCAAGCAATTGACAGCTGCGTTGATCCTTCAGAAGGCCAACGACATGAATGCCGGACTCGTGCGTAAATACATGCTCTCCGACGATCGCCTTGTTCATAGGAATCGCACGTGCGGCCGCGGCTGCTACCACCGCGGCAACGTTCTCGAGCTGCGGAAGTATGATGCCGGTCTCGCGCCCGTAGAGCTGCTTGAGTGCGACCGTGATTTCCTCGAGCGGTGCATTTCCGGCCCGCTCGCCAAGCCCGATGACGGTCACTGAGGCGTGGCTCGCGCCAGCCTTGATGGTGGAGAGCGTGTTGGCGGTTGCGCGTCCGAGATCATCGTGACCGTGACATTCGAGTTCGAGATCGGTGGTCGCACGCAAATTCCTGACCAGCGCGTAGGTTGCGTCGGGATCGAGCACGCTAAGCGTATCTGCAACACGAAAGCGACATGCGCACACGGCTTTTGCAGTTGCCATCAGTCTGATGAGAAACTCGATGTCGACGCGGGATGAGTCCTCACCACCGACGGCGACCTTAAGTCCGCGCTCACAGGCACAGCTTACCACTCGCTCCACCCGTTCCAGCGCCAGGTCACGATGACCACCTAGGTTGGCCACGATCTGGACATCGGAGGTCGGGATCGACATATTGATCATGGACACCTTTGCTTCGATCGCCGCGTCGACATCCGATTCCCGCATCCGGCACCAGCCTATGGTGGTCAGCGGAAGATTTGCTTCGACAATGGCGCGGACGGCGGCGATCTCCTCGTTGCCCATCGCCGGCGTTCCCGCCTCGATCTCCGTGATTCCGGCCCGCGCCAGAGCCTGCGCGATCGCCAGCTTTTCCTCTGTGGTGAACGCAACGCCAGGTGCCTGCTCGCCGTCGCGTAATGTCGTGTCGTTGAGCACGGTTGGCTTGGCGCACACCTGGTCGGACCAAGACGATTTGGCGGCGGTGCTGGCGGCAATCACGCGAGAGCTCCTCATAGTTTGATCTACCTACGCTTCAGCAACCAGCATGCCAGCCCGTCGTCCGAGGAAGTCGTCGACGAAGCTAACGCTTCCGTCCTCGGCGTCCTTCCGCAAATGGATTGTCGCAAATCCGACACGCTCATGAACCGGACGCCTTGCCTGTTGCTACGCCGAGTTCGAACGTTAATGTAATTGCGGCGCGCCAGGATGTGAGAATTGTCGCGGAGCACTGGGGACCGCCGCCGCCTTGGACACATGGTCACTCGCTCGCATCGAAACGGCGTCAGCCGCGCCCTCAACCTCCTGTGCGGCTTACCAAATCCGGCGAGGCTTTCTCGGATGACGGTGCGATCGCGGACCCTTGTGGCAGTTCAGATGGCCAGACGCCGGCAAGGACCGGCCGAGCCGCCTGCGGCAGAACATCGCGCCGGCGCTCGGCCATCCGGCTCTCACCGCTTTCTTCGCCGAAGCAGAGGTTGAAGTCGTCACATTGCTTGCACACGGGTGTTGTGCACATCACGAGGCCTTCATTCTCGCAAAGCATGCGGTAGAAGAAGCGCTTCCAGCGCATATTGTTGACATTGCGCGCGGCGAGCGGCGCGAAATGGCGGCTCAGCAGCCGAGAGAGTTCGCCACGATTGCGCAAGCCGAGAGCTTCCCACAGATGATCTGGCCCAATGGCGCGGCGCGCGATCATCGCAGCCAGCCAGCGGCCGATATCCCCTTCCGTCGAGCGTTGCTTGAGCAAGAGATCACGCAGCATTGCGATCTCGTCGTCCTCTTCGCACTTGAAAGCCGAGAGCTGCTCCACGAGCTTGATCTCAAGCGAGGGAAAGTACTGCTCCAGCAAGGCCGCCAGTTCAAGGCCGGACAGGCCGGCCTTCTCGGGAAGGGAGCCACCATCCATTGTGGCAGCCGCCAGGATAGACGCCAGGACATGGCGATCGAGATTGCTGTCAATGGCAATATCGGCATCTGCAGGAGGCACACCGGTGAGCAGGCGGTAGGTTGCAATTCCCCTGTGCATCTGGCCGTTGGAATCAACGGCACAAGCAGCGATGAACGGAAGGAAGTGCGCTTCGGACATAATTTTGCGGGTTTCCACAGTGGTCAGGTTTGCTCCGCCGCACCTGGTTTTGGTCAGGGTCGATCGTCAGAATGCCGGCCTCCCGGGATGGGCGGTGAGGGAGACCGGCATCCGTCGCGCGCCTTCACGAGGCCGCGACTCGCGACCTTTACGAGGCCGCGAGTTCGGCGGCGGTCTTGCCGATGATGGATTCGTCCACGGGCTTCATAATGCCATGCTCCATCAGCATGTCCTCGAGCTCGTCCATGGAGATCGGGGTCGGGATGATGCCTTTGCCGCCATTATTGTGAACCTTGGTCGCAAGATTGCGATAGTGATCGGCCTGCTTGGACTCGGGTGCATATTCGAGCACCGTCATGCGGCGTAACTCGGCATGCTGCACCACGTTGTCGCGCGGCACGAAGTAGATCAGCTGAGTGCCTAGCTTCTTGGCCAACGCTTCCGCCAGTTCCAGCTCCTTGTCGGTCTGCCGCTCGTTGCAGATCAGACCGCCCAGCCGCACGCCGCCAGAGTTCGCGTATTTCAGGATGCCCTTGGAAATGTTGTTTGCGGCATACATCGCCATCATTTCACCGGACATCACGATATAAATTTCCTGCGCCTTGTTCTCGCGGATTGGCATCGCAAAGCCACCGCAAACGACGTCGCCGAGCACGTCGTATGAGACATAGTCGATGTTCTCGTAGGCGCCGTTCTCCTCCAGGAAATTGATCGAGGTGATGACGCCGCGTCCGGCGCAGCCGACACCCGGCTCAGGACCACCGGACTCCACGCAGCGAATGTCCTTGTAGCCGACCTTCATAACGTCCTCGAGCTCGAGGTCCTCCACGCTGCCGGCGTTCGCTGCAAGGCTCAAAATCGTGTCTTGCGCCTTGGCGTGCAGAATCAGGCGGGTCGAGTCAGCTTTCGGATCGCACCCTACAATCAGGATTTTCTGACCCATCTCGGCCAGCGCCGCCAGCGTGTTCTGCGAAGTGGTCGACTTGCCGATGCCGCCCTTCCCGTAGAACGCGATTTGTCTCAGTGAAGACATTTTGCTCTCCATCAACCGATTTGCCAAAAGTTGCGCGCTTCTTGCGCGCGAGCTTGTTTCTCTCTCAGAAACGGGGGCACACGGGATCAAGGGAAGGAGCGCATCGCTCGCCTTACGCGTCGGCGTGCACTCAGCCCTCACTCAGTGTTGCTGCCGCTTATTAGCAACCGCCGTGCCAACGCTGACCGCGCTCCTTAAGCTTCTGATTACGTTTCTAAAAACCAACCAGCCGGTGAGTGATCCTGGCTGTTTTGGATCTGCGCGGCTGTCAGAAAACTAACAACGACCACAACCATCAACGCGAAATGCCGATTTGGCGGGACCTGTTCCGATGCCTTCAGGTGTGGAACGGAACTTGCCGCTCTTCTCGCAAGCCGGGCGATTTGAGGAGAGTGAATATGTCGGTCGGGCTCGAAACCTGGCGGACCAGCGGCGAGTGTTGCACATACGGTACGGCGCTTGGTGCGCTGACATTGGAGATGATCGGCAATAAATTCGAATGGGCTCCCGGAAGCAGCAGCGCCGCGCGAATCGTTCAGCTCAGCGCGTCTACATGGGTATGTCGTGACGACAATGATCTTTTAGCAGAAGCCCGGCTGCCCCACTAACGCGCGTCAGATTCAAGCGCTGAAGTCCGCCAGCCACGACATGATCGCCGAAGACATCTTGAAGGAGCCATGGGATGCGGAGGAATTGCGCGTTCTTCTTCGGCAATATGCCCGTCGAATCCTGGTTCAACCGAGCCGCGCCCCGTATCAAGTCAGGCGAAGTCAATCCCGATACTATCGACGCGGCAATCGCACTCGCATTGATGGTAGGCGATCCGCTCCTGATACGACGACCGCTGATCGACGTAGACGGGGCACGATGTGCCGGACTCGATCATGAGCCCGTGCTGTCACTGCTTGTTGGCAAGACGCAAAATGATGTCGAGGAATGCTTGCACGAAGCAAACCGCACGCGTTGTCCGCAGAGGTGAGGAAACAGCGGAGCGCCCCCCAAACCATCAGACGAAGCAAAGAATGACGTTTCCCACTTCCGGCTTCCTTCACGGGTAGTAGTCGACAGGACCTTCGCTGAGACGACCCGAGCGAGTGGCTGCTCCGCAAGGCGGCATCGCCCATATTGCGCTCGACTGCCGCACTTCTCGCCTATGCAGTGTGTGAGAGGCCGCCGCAGTTGCCGCCTTTATCACGCATAACCTCCGTGGCCCGGATTGGTTCAGAGTACTAAGCCGAGAGGCAGTTTTTTGAAGAGATTCGGCTTAGACGGATTCTTGAATTGAATAACGATCAGAACAGACCACGACGCTTCCCGGCCGTGATCCTTATGCAACTTAGCGGCATAATTGCGCTATGGCCGCTCCCATTTTGATCGGTATCAAATCCTTCGCCATTCCCGCTGTGTGACAGAGATCTCGCGCGGCTCTTCGCGCGGAATTTGGAATGGAGAATAAGATGAGAACAAGGACAGTTCTGACGACGGCATCGCTCCTCGCGCTCGCGACCTCGTTGGCCAGCATCTCGGTACTGGCCGCGGATCTGGGTCCGGCGCCGGTCTACTACAAAGCGCCTCCGATCGAACCTTTCAATCCATGGATGATTCGCCTGCGCGTGCTCGGCGTTTTGCCGGATACCGCAGGCAGCTCGGTCAACGTTGCCGGGGCGCCCCTGCTGTCCTCACCAAGTTCTGGGCTTTCGATCAGCGAGCAAGCCATACCCGAGCTCGACATCACCTATTTCTTCACAAAAAACGTTGCCGCCGAACTCATTCTCGGCGTGACCAGCCATCACATCAGCGGCAATGGCGCGCTCACTGGGCTCGATATCGGCAAAGCCTGGCTGTTGCCGCCAACACTGACCCTGCAATATCACTTCACCGATTTCGGCCCGCTCAAGCCCTATATCGGCGCGGGCGTCAACTACACCGCATTCTTCAACCAATCGGCAGCCAATACGTCGCTCGGCGGTCTTGCCGTAACGGATTTGCGCATCAGCAACCAATTCGGCGCGGCGGTCCAATTCGGCTTCGATTACATGCTTGATCGTCACTGGGGCCTCAACTTTGACGTGAAGAAGCTGTGGCTGCGGCCGGAGTACTCCGCGACCGTAAACAATGCGATTGCCGTCACCGGGCGCGCCAATATCGACCCATGGCTCCTCAGCGGCGGCGTCACTTACAAATTCTGACGCTAGAACAGGACCAGAAAGCGGAATCCGTTTGATCAACCCGGACGCGGCGAGCTTATCGAGCGCGTCCCCTAACCTCACCGCAGTGCAAGCGGGGAGTGAGATGACGCGCCAACGACGCGTCATCTCGCGAGACGCGGGGAGCCATTCGCAGCATTGCTCTCGCTGTGAGCTACGGATCGCGCGGCATGGAGTGACGGTACACAAACAGATCGACCCAGCATATGATCATATTCTTCTTTCGTCGCGCATTGCAAAGGCGCCATTTGCTTATTGGGCCGGAGAACAAAGGCGGCACGCCGCGCCAAGGCAGACCGGGAGCGTGACGCCCCCGCTCAACCTCAGGCGATCCGAGCTCCGAGCGGCCAGCTCATGGATGGACAAGCCGTCCATGCTTACTAGCCCGGGCAAATGGCCGCTAAGCGAAGCCTCTAGCTTCGCTTTAGCACCATCACAAGGCGGTCGACACGTTTGCCCTGCTTGAGGTGGGAGTTTACGATTTCGTCAACGTCCTCAGGCGTGGTCGCGCGATACCAGACTCCGTCGGGATAGACGACCATCAAGGGACCACAGCTACAAAAGCCAAGGCAGCCTGCCATCGTGAAGCCAACATCGTTGAGGCCTTGCGCTTCGATCGCCTTGCCCATTCGATCCCACAGGGCTTGCGCGCCGGAGGCGCCACAACTGCCGTGCGGATGAGTTGGCGGACGCTGCGTGTGGCAAGCAAAGACATGATGCCTATAAAGTTGAGGAAGTTCGAATTCGGTTTCTGAGTTCATGCGCCTACCCTGTGATCAATCGGCTTCATCTGAAAGGAGACAAGGTGTGATCACATCGCCCCCACAATCTATTATGATTGAATGCCGCATCGACCAATTAATGCTACTGATTCCCACTCGCGCTTGCGAACGCAGGCGAAATGAGCGGGCGCCATAGTTACTGTGGTCGCTGAAGATCAGCGATAGATATCTTCGCGTCCGAAGCAGCCTCCTTGATCAATTCCAACCTTCATCATCGCGATACGCATCACTTGCTCACCATCCAACTTCTCAAAAGCAAGTTGCACACCAGACGCGTAACGTTCGTTTCTGCAATGATCCCTTGCTCTGCCTGGCGCGACTCACAATTATTGCCGAGGTTGCGACAATGTCGTTCGCTTCTGTTTCGGACACGACAAACCTCGCATAGCGTTTGACCTCCCGCTTCAACCTTCGGCAGCTTGTACGCAGAATGAGCGAGACTCTCGGTTATTTTTCCCAGCTCTTGCGCTATCATATCTTGGAATGAGCAGCGATCTTCATGATCTTCGTGCCGCCTATCGAGGAGCCTTGATCCTCGACGATCGCGCGGTGGATCGAGCGCTCCGTTCTGCCATGGCGTGGTCGGCTAGCCGCACCGTCCGGCGCGAGCCCACAGCATCTTTTTCGCCCTGAAGCTGGACGCTGCGTTCCGCTGCTGCCGATCTATCGTTTGCCTCAATAGACAGCGGCTGTCGCGAAGGCCCCAACGAGGCAGGGATGATCGCCGAGCCACCTTTTGGGGCTGCAGACCAAGCCGGCCGCAATCCCGATTGGCAGCAACGGCAAACCGGCAACCCAGCGGTCCCAGATTGGGCCCACGCTTCGGACGATACATGTCAAGACGCGCTTGCAGCGGCAAATGCGGAACAACGAGCACGTGCTCATTAATGCATCTGCTCCTAACTGGTCCCTAGCTGACGATGGTGGCGCCATTCGCTAAGGACGTCGCACGAGCTGAGGTTTGGCATTGCAGTTGCAACGCAGGCAATAACGCCAGCTGCGCCGGCCGCCAAAGACTTCTGACACAGGATCGTCATTCCTCCTGCCTAAACGGTCCTGTCAGTCTGGGTCCCCCCAGACGATGCCCTCGGCGAACTTCCAGCCGCCGGGGGCATTTCCCGCTCGAACATACCGCCGGCAGCAGGAAGCATCTCCTGCCAGCCGGCTCGATTTTGGCGAGCTAGCGCAAGAGCAGCTTCTTGGTGCGGCGGAGGTCGCAGGGTGCAAGGCCGCAATCCGGCGGGCTGCCTGTTTTGTCTCACAAGTCAAAAGCCGTGACACGCATCCGCGCTAACGCTCACGAGTACGACGGCCTCATCCGACGGCAAAGCGCCCCAGGCAGCTTGAGCAACAGCAAAGCGATAGGCTCGTTAGTCCGGATGGATCGTGATATCCATGGTTTCGTCGCTGCCCCCGAACGGGACGGCGAACCGATCGTCCTCCAGCAGCTTGACGCCGCATAGGCAGACGTCACCTTCGATCACGGCGAGCGCTACCGGCTCAAGCGATTGTCCATCGCAGGGGCCATCGATGCACATCCCAGTGTCGATCTCGAATCTTGCACCGTGGCGGCCGCATCTGAGAAAGGCGCGGTCCGCCGAGAAAAACGCACCGGAGCCGATGTTGAGCCAGACGCTCTCATGCGGACAACAGTTGACGTAACTAAAATAGTCGTTGCCGAAGGTGCGCACCACAATAATTGGAAACGGCCGGCTCTCGCCACTATCATCGATCTGCGACAGGCTAAAGCCCATGGCGCCACTCCGCTCGATGGCATCGGCCGGACAGACGGCGAAAACCTCGATCTGATCGCTCATCAGGTTGCGGATTATCCGTTCGCTCATCCCGGCCCCGCAGTTTCCTGCTTGAAAGCATCGATCGCAGTCCGGCTCAGCCGAAAAATCCCACGGCCACGAGCGAGCGGCCGATAAGCCGAGCTGGCACGGGCGTTTAGGACATCAAACCATTGGTTCGGCGTGAGCTTCGCCGGACGCTCGCTGATTTGGATCACCCTCCCGTTCGGACCGAAACGGACGTGGATTATGACTTGTTGCGAGTTCATACCGATCCCCTGTTTTGGTAACTTTGACGATTCCGAGCGGAAACCGAGACTGTCGACTGTGATGGGCTTGGTTTCTGGCACCTTGGCGCGTGGGGCTCAAGCCGCGCCTTGGACGCGGCGCCTTTGCTACTATCGAGCAGGTCTTCTTCGCGTTCGCTTGGAGCATTTCTCTTGCGGCCTTCCCAGACGAGTACATTTCTCGAGCGGCATCCGGCGCGCTCCCGCATTTGTGTGGATCACGAGCTGCGCCCGACAACGCTGCCACAAACGACGTATCCTCGATCCCCTTGCCCATCTCTCCCGATGACAAAAACTACGATCATCGCCATTCAATCCTCGTGCTTCCGTGTGGTGGATGACGATCATCTCAGTAGATCGCTGCACCTGCACCCACGTTGATCGACGCATCTTTCATGGTCTCGACGATAAACTCGATCTGCTTGTTCGCGAGATGGGTGTGAAACGGAAGCGCCAGAGCGCGATCGGCTATTTTTTCCGTAACCAGGAAATCGCCACGCCGATAGCCGAAGTCAAAGTAGTGCCGTTGCGAATGCAGCGGTTGGCTATAGGCGGCGGATTCAACCTGTGCGTCGCGTAGATCATCGATAATGGCGGCGCGCCCCGATCGCGTGGAGCGTGTCCCCAGATGAACGAGATAAAGCAACCAGCTCACCTCGGTCACATGGAGGCCAACATAAGGCGGCTTGATGCCCTCAAATGATTGCATATGTACGTTGTAAAGCTGCTCGACCAACCGACGCCGCTCCAGGATTTCATCGAGACGCTTCAGCTGCGCCAGGCCCAAGGCAGCCGCGAGATCGCTCATGCCGGCCTGGTAAGGTGCCGTGCTCCCGACAACAACGGAGGAGCGCTTGTCCAGACGATGGACGCGATGGCGACGCAAGCCGACCGCGATGTCGATATCATCGGTCACCACCACTGCGCCTTCGCCACAGGTTAGGGCCGCCGGCTGGGCAAAGTCGAACACCGCGAGGTCGCCAAACCGGCCGACGAGCTCAGCCTTGTAGCTCGATCCGATCGCCTCGGTGGAATCCTCCAAAAGCAGCAGCTGATGGCGCTGCGTGACCGCGCGCAGTTCCGACCATGGCGCGGGATGACCGCTGGGATTGCCGGCGACAATCGCCCGCGTGTTGGCCGTGATGCGCTCTTCGGCCTTCGCTGGGATCAATGCTCCGGACCAATAGTCGATATCGGCAAATACCGCTCGTGCGCCTGCGAGACTGATTGCATGCGCGGTCTCACGAAAGGAGTAGGGCGAGGCGATAACTTCCTGCCCCGGGCCGATGCCAAGCGCCTTCAGCGCAAGCAGGAGCCCGATGGTACCACTCGAGACCGCAACAGCATATTTGCGGCCAAGATAGGCTGCGAAAGCGTGCTCAAGCGCCTCAGTGATCTGCCCGTTGGAGATTTGCGGCGAACACAGCAGCGTTTCCACAGCAGAGAGCTCGGCGAAGGTGATATCAGAATCGGACAGTGGAACGAAAAATTCATTTCTCTCCACAGTGTGCGCGCCATCAAGCCGATACTCTTCTAGTTCAGTGCTCACCGCCCAACATTCCTTTTGGCCAGTACGATGCCGGTGGCTCGCATCGGATCGGCCGTAATCTGCACGCAGTGATCCGATCCATCGAGGAGATGAAGGTCGAAACGAGGAAACTGCCGGAACGGCTGATCCGCTACATCCGACGCATCACAGCGCACCCAAGCAAGCTGCGGAAAGCGGCGCCGCAGCTCGACAAACGGACCCATCTCGGTGCCATCGGCTGCAAGCAGCCGCTCGATTTCGATCAATTCCTCCTCGGTGAGCGCCATCGTGGCTCCTCTATGACTCGTCGAAGGTGGTTCGTCATTGCCAGAACAAACGCTCCGGATCCGCGTTCAAGTCGTCGATTGCAGAAGTCAAGCGATGGTAAAGGCTGTAAAACTCCCAGATTCCTCGCGCGTGATTCTTGCAAAACAGCTTCCAGATCCCGCTCACGGGATCATAAAGAATCAGCGCGACATCGATGAGAGCGCCATCCTTGTCGATGTTGTGCGAGCAACAGGGGCTCTCGACGAGGTAGCCGCCCCTCACCTGCGTCACGTTCGGCGAGACGTAGAGATAACGCTTGCGCGAGCTCAAGCCGCGCTCGATCCGTTTGCGATCGAGCTCGTTGGGGTGAGGCACCAGCCCGGCGTTTACCTTCCTCATTAGCGCGGCATTCATAGCGAAAGCCTCCCTTCAAAGCACTGTGATTTCTTCTTCAAGACAGCCGATGAGCAGCTGCTCACCAAAATCGACAATATAGATCGGCACGTTCGCTTCGGTATGGATAGCGACGTTGATGATCTCGCCAGTCGCTCCGGCGGCGAGCAAGACTCCCTCGGGCTCCGTATTGGGAAATGAGTGGTCGTTGATGAGGTCGACTGCGGTTTTGACCCGCTGGCCCCGCCGATACTTCGGAAAGCCGGGCTCAGTCATGACTCCTCCGGCAATGGCAGATCATCGATCTCCTCGCAGGCGTCCACCGGCTCTAGTTCCTTGCGCTTCATGCCAACGCGGTAACCGCTTTCCAGAAATTCGACGCCGTAGATGTAGAATTGCTGCAGGAACGTGCCGATCGAGACGACGTAACCCACCTCTCCCTTCTTGACTAAGACGTCGCCAATCTCCTTGCCGCGATAGGTGCCATCATTGCGGATGGTGCGATTGGCTCGCAGCTTTTGGCCAAAACTGAAGACAGGCGGGTCGCTGAGCTCGACGACGTCGCTGTCGCGAACAATGCTGTTCATGTACCGCTCCTCATCCATCCCTTCCTCGTAGAGACGCAGGGACGCCGCCTGGCCACCGCAGGCGAGATCCTGCATCACTTCGCGCTCGTGCGGCATCGTCAGTCATATCGACGATCGCAGCGCTGCCTGGGAGGCCGCTCTCGCCATCGAGAAGCGCCTTTGGACCTCCGCCCGGAATGAAATGCCCCAGGGCCGTGCTGCCGACCAGCAACAGCACTATCGCAGGGCAATCCAGAGCAGTCGCCGTCCGTGAAGGGGACCGAACGTGGGCGCCTGCGACGCCCCCGACGCGCAGCACGAAGCGTGCGACGTTTTCAGCACCAGCTCTTGGCATGCCGTTCATAGGGGCTCACGCTTTAGGCTGGCGCTTGGTAGCGAGGTAAGGACGTATCAACCACGCAGGTATTGTCGAGCGGGCAGGCGGCGACACATTGCGGCTCGTCGAAATAGCCAACACATTCGGTGCATTTCGCCGCTTCAATCACAAAGTTCCCCCCCTTCTCCGAGATGGCAACGTTCGGGCATAAGGGTTCGCAGGCTGAGCAGCTCGTACACTGCGAGGCGATGATCTTGAATGGCACATATTCCCCCTTACGCCGCAGAGATCAGAGCGCCTTGCCGGATCGCGGCGTCGCCGCGCGGCGCGTGCTGGATCTCCCCGCGTTTCACCTTGTCCAGATAGGATCTGAACCAGGCGATCGCCGACTTTTCAATGAACTCATGGGCGAATCGATCGACCGGCTCGATCCCCGCCTTGATCAGATTGCTTTTCGGGCAGCCGCCGATCTTGGCCACGAAGACCGCATGGCAGTCATGGATGCCACGCATGATGGCGGAAAGCCTGTCCTCCTCGCCATAACCGCCCTGGCAGTAAACGTCCACGCGCCGGTGGCCGACGAATTTGGCGCCGGTTGTAGAAAGTTCGTACACCTGAAATTCCTTTGCATGCCCAAAGTGTTCGTTGATCAACCCCGAGCCCTTGGTTGCGACGGCCACCAGAAGAGTGATCGCGCTCATCTCTCCGGCCAATTCCGCAAGCTCCTTTTGGCCGGCCGCGACTTTGGCGGCACGCTCATCCTCTACCCTGTCCTGATAAGCCTTGCGCATCTCTAAGTCATATTGGACGTCCATTTTCATGACCTGATCGGTGGTGAACTCTGCGCTGCGATCCTCCCCGAGTAGACCGACCGCATCGGCGCGGCACTGGCGGCAATGCCGCATCATGTTTATCTCCCCTTCACAAGCATCTTGCAGCGTCTTCAATTCCTGCGCCGTCGGTCCGCGCTGACCGTTGAGGCCAAATACTGTGCCGTGCTCGGGCGCGGAGATCAGCGGCATGATATTGTGAAGGAAGGCACCGCGCGACTTCACCGCCTTGTTGACCTCGACCAGGTGGTCGTCGTTGATGTTTGGGATCATCACCGAGTTGACCTTGCACAGGATACCTCGTTCGCTAAGCATCTCGAGGCCTTGCAGCTGGCGATCGGTGAGTATCCTTGCCGCGTCGATGCCGGTGTAGCGCTTGTGGTTGAAGAAGATCCACGGATAGATCTTGGCGCCGATTTCGGGATCGACCATGTTGATGGTGATGGTGACGTGCTCAATTTTGGACCTGGCGATGGTATCAATATAGTCCGGCAGAGCCAGTCCATTGGTTGACAGACATAGCTTGATGTCGGGAGCCACCTTGGCGACCAGCTCGAACGTTTTGAACGTCTTTGCTGGATTGGCCAAGGGATCGCCGGGACCAGCGATGCCAAGCACCGTCATCTGCGGAATGGTGGTCGCGACCGCGAGCACTTTTCTTGCCGCCTGCTCAGGGGTAAGCTTCTTGCTCACCACACCCGGACGCGATTCATTGGCGCAGTCGTATTTTCGGTTGCAGTAATTGCACTGGATGTTGCAGGCTGGCGCGACCGCGACATGCATGCGGGCGTAATGATGATGCGCTTCTTCGCTGTAACAGGGATGGTTCTTGACCTTTTCCCAGATTTCGGTCGGCAGATCGGCTTGGCCGGCCCGCGAGCCGCAGCTCGCCTGCCCGGTCGTGGCCGAAGCGCAACAGCCCTTATGCTCGGCGGCGGGCTGCATCATCTTGCCGTTATCCACTGCAGCTTTGACATATTTTCCGCGTCCGACGACCGCGTTCATTTTCATTTTCCCTGCAGGCATCATCGGCCTCCCAGGACCATCCGTGAGCGAGCCTCAAGCAGCTGAGTAGCAACTTGCATGCCATGGCGGAGACGATGAAATTGCAGCCATACGCCAACGAGTTAGCGGAAACGATCGGCGCTGGCGCATGTAAGAACAGTAATGATGCGCGTGTTGACGATGCGACAGGTACGTCGTCATTCTCACGCAGAGCTCCATGACTTGCGCATTCATTCTCGCGCCAAGCTCGCCGGAACCCGACTCCATCTGAACGGGTTTTCTCGCGTTGCGGCTCTCACATATGCCGATACGAGCTGGGGGATGCGGGCTTCAGAAGGCCACTAATGGGTCAGCAGTATCTCAACCGCGCGAGGGAGCCCAATCGCAAGCGGCGTCAGGCCTTGCTCGAGTAGAAAGCGGAGCTCGTTGCGAGAGAGCGCGTCCGGATCAACGATCGCATAGTGGGTGTCGGCCGAGCGCTTGATGATCTGCCGCGCATAGCTACGCAACAGCTGGTCGTTGAAGCGACAGCCGATGAAGAGAAAGGTCTGTCCGGTTCGCCTTTCCTTGATGATGTCCGGAATTGGCGTCTGAATGTCGATTTCGGTCAACGCCTCGACATAATCAGCGTCGGAGACAAGGAAATTGTTGGCCGGCTGCACGCTGCCATGCGGCTTGTACAGCACCGTCGCCCAGCTGCCGGCCACGGCACTGTCGACCTCTTGGCCAACCGGATCGTAAAAGCGATACCAGCGATTCTCGCCAATACCTGCGCGGGTGATACCCTGCACTTCGCCCCATCCATCGCGCTTACCCAGCGCCGCGCGCATGGCGTCATCATACCACGCGTCTACTATGACGGGCAGCGACAGGGACGCAAGATGATGGTGCAACCGCGTCGGCTCGACTGGCCGAGCGAAAGCCTGTGTCATCAATGCGGTCACGGCGGACCGATGTTTGCTGATCTCGATATGCTGCGCCGACGCCCACGCATTGCCCCTAGCCCGCCGCGGCAGCGGAACCTTGCTGGCGAAGAAGCCGGCCAATGCCTCTGGTGTGGTCGGCACATCGGATCTGCACAGTTCGGCGAGGCCAGGACCGAGATAGGGAATAATGCTGGCGGCCCTCAGGCCGGCAGCGATGTCCACGAGAGTGGCCTTTGCATCGGCCGCATGGACAAAGTCGATCTGCGGGGGCGCCTTCACGGATCGTCCCCTTTCTCGCCTCGTTTTTTAGCGTTGATTGTGATCGGTAACCGTGTGTCGCTCGCCATCTCGGGCAAATCGAGCACCCAGCCATTGGCTACTTTGATCCAGCCGCCCCATAGCGTCTCGTACTCGGATTCCACGATTGGCTCTTCGAGATCCTTTTTTGGCACGTAGATCGACAGGCCCGCGTCCGGAGACCGGCGGATCATGATTTTCACGAAGTCAACTCCCCGACTGTGACGCAGGAGGTGGCGCGCAGGCGAGCCACGATGTCGGAAACTGCGCACACGACCTCATCGACCTCCGCGAGGGAGGTTTCACGCGACAGAGAAAAGCGTACCGCGCCGCGCATCCGCCACGCCGGCACCTGCATGGCACGCAGAACATGCGATGGCTGCATTGAGCCGGAGTTGCAGGCTGATCCGAGCGACACGGCGATGCCCGCCCGATTGAGATGGTGGGCGATGGCTTCGCCTTCGAGATGGTCGAAGGCAATGTTGGCCGTGTTCGCTAACCGATTGCTGATATCGCCGAGCGAAACGCACTCGCCATTGTGCAAAATTCCCTGCTCGAGGCGGTCGCGCAACGCGCCAATGCGAAGGCGCTCCGGTTCGAGCCGCTCCGCCGCAAGCTCGGCAGCCTTTCCCAGGCCGACGATGCCGGGAATATTCTCAGTCCCGCCGCGGCGCCCTCGTTCTTGTGATCCGCCGCAGATCAGCGGCCGGAATTTTGTCCCTTTGCACAAATATAGCGCGCCGATCCCCTTGGGACCGTGCAGTTTGTGGGCGGATAGCGACAGCATGTCGATCGCACTGTCCTTTAGGTTGACGCGCACCTTACCGATGGCCTGGACCGCATCGGTGTGAAACAGCGCGCCCGCCTCACGGGTCAACCCGGCCAGAAACTCCACAGGAAACATCGTTCCGGTCTCGTTGTTGGCCCACATAACCGAAGCAATCGCTGTGCGTGGCCCGAGCGCGCAGCGAAACGCCTCGATGTCGAGCCGGCCGCGGGAATCTACGGGTACGATGTGCGTCTTGACTCCTTTGGTCGCCAATTGCTCGGTTAGCGCAAGAACGGCGGAGTGCTCTACCGAGGTCGTGACGATCTCGTCGCGGTCCTCCTGCGTCGCAAGCGCAGAGAGGACCGCGGCATTATTGGCCTCGGTCCCTCCCGAGGTGAAAACGATTTCATGATCGCATGCGTTCCCTAGCAGGCCCCGCAAGCTACGCCGGGCCTGCCTCAGAGCGGCTGCGACCTCGCTGCCAAAGGCGTGCGTGGACGAGGCATTGCCGAATTGCTCGGTGAAGAACGGCAACATGGCTTGCACGACGGATGGATCGGTCCGCGTCGTTGCATTGTTATCGAGGTAAATCGGCACTCGATTTTCGCTCAATCCAATGCCTCGGCTGCAGCAGCAACGGGGATTAGTTTATCGACCAGCCGCGCCTGAATGCCGTCCAGCGTCACGCTCGAAAGCTTAGAGAACATACAGGCGCCGGTTAGCCTGATCATAATCCTGCCATCGATGCCGATCAGCTGACAGTCGCCACCGTCGCGTTGCAGATTGGGTCGGATCTCTTCGAGAGCGCCGCGAATACGACGCGCTCGGTCTGTCGCAGTGCACGACGATTGCCTCAGTTGTTCTTCGGCCTGCATGCTTCGATGTCTCCTCCTCATCAGCTGAACGATTTTTTCATCAGCTGAACGATTTTCCGCAGGAGCAGTTCGCGGTGGCGTTCGGGTTATGAAAGGTAAAGCCAGAGCTCTCCAGTGCCATCACGAAATCGATGGTCGTGCCGACCAGATGCTCGCGGCTCTTGTTATCGACGAACACCTTCAGCCCGTCGCGTTCGATCACGGTGTCGTCAGGCTTCGGTTCCTCGGCCAGATCCATCTTGTATTTGAATCCATTGCAGCCGCCTGGTTCGATCATAACGCGCAGACCGCCGCTCGGGTGGGTCGACGATGAAATCGCGCTCTTGATTGCATTCACTGCGCTATCCGTCAGATTGATCACGGCTTATCCTCATCAGCTTGGATTTAGCTGCCAAGGGCAAGTCACGTGCCAGCGTGCAGATGCTTGATGCTGCTCACTTTTTCGGATCGCGCCTGTTGGCTTTGGAACCGGTGTCGGGTTCCTGACGAGGCTATTTGAGGCGATCGCAGCCCACTGACGCGTTTTCTTTCTAAGCTACGCCGAAGGCCGCTACACATGCGACGGCAAGCAATTTGCATCGCATCCGGCACCGGCCAAGGCGTCGGTGAAGAGCTTAGATCGAGGACGACATTAATGACTGCAATCGAGAACACCGCACTCGGCAGACTTGAGAAGGAGGGCCGCCTGCTCAATGCCGTACTCAAAGGCGGGACGACCAAGCCGGGCCGGTTCGGCTTTCGCGGCGACGTCGCACTAAAATTCCAGACTCAAGTCGCGGATGAGAAACGGCCGCCGGACTATTCGATCGAGCAGGTGTTGACAATCGCGCAGGACGGAGAATGGACTATTCCGGTGCTGGCCGGCTACCTGCACTCCTTCGCGTATCTTGCTGACGTCGCGACCGTCCTTGACGGTGCCTTAAGCCCAAACGGCAGCTACTTCATGTTCTGCAACAACATAGATTTGCTAGCGAAATACCAAATCAAGCTCGGTGATATCAACTTCCACGTCCTACCGTGCGATGAATCCACCGTTTGGAAGGAGATGATGGACCTGGTCGGGCTCAACAAGGACGACATCAAGAAGCTCGATCCGGGCGGCAAGCTTGATTGCCTCCTCGATGCCGCAAGGGATCTCGATCTGTCCTATGAGGAGATCTCGTACGACGACGGGCTAACGAGGATAGAGCCCGTGAAAAACCGCAACGAGAACCGGCCGGTCTGAGCGCGGTCTTCAGTTGTTGGTCGATGCATCGTCTTCGACAAGACGCACGCCGAGGACACAGATATCACCATCCAGAACTGCCAACGCGATCGGTGTGAGCGCTCTACCTTGACATGGACCTTCGACGCACCGCCCGGTGCCGAGTTCGAAGGTCGAACCGTGCTTGCCGCACATCAGCCGGATACCGAATGGATCGAGGAATTCGTTCCGCTCCCAGTCCAAATTGACCCTGTTGTGCGGGCATTTATTGACATAGCCAAGCACCTTTTTGCCCCAGCGCACCACAATGATGGACCACGGCCGGTGAGTGCCGTCATCATCGACGACAATAAGATGAAATCCCATGGCCTGGCGGCTCGGAATGTGGTTAAAGCCGCAAATCGCATAGATGGCATCTGGCTGCATTCATCGCTCGTTTATTGCAAGACGTTCTTCACTGTCGCTGTGCAATCAATCCTGCAAGAACCGTACAAGTGCCGGAACGGCTCGCGTTTCTGGCAATCCAACGCAAGCTTCGCCATTGCCGCACACCTCATTGGCCCGGGCGCATAATTCAGACCAATTCGCACGAGCATTGAGCCTTGTTGCCCTTTCCATGCTGGCTGCGCAGCTGCAGCTTTCTCGCTCCAACCTTTCTCAGCTAAACGCGGTGGCTGGTCGTTGCTGCTCGTTGATCGCCACGCTGTGGAAGGCTCGGTTACGATGCCCTCGGATGGGGAATCCCACCGCGGCATCCCAAGTGCCTTCGCAGAAAGGTTGAACGCTCGCTTCCAGCCAGTGAGGGGCGCACGCGGCGAGCGTGTGCCTCCTTCAGGCTAAGACCGTTGCGCCCGCGCGTGGAACGGCGAAATGTCCGTCATTTCAGGCCCGGTGCTGCTGTTGCAGCCACTGTGCGCCACGCTCAGCCCCATAAGAGCGCGCTCCAAGTAAAATGAAGGGTTATCGTCCGAGGAATTCGTCTCGAAGCTTCCCTCAGTATCGATATCACTGCCTTCAGCTTTCGAAAGATACTTCGTAGGCCGGTCGACCCGCTGCCACGGAAACCAGAGAGCATGGCGCCGTTGTTTCGGATGACGACTCACCTGGCTCCATGCCTGCAACTGTTTCCGCAAAGCGCAGGCTATCTCCGCCTTCTCCCGATTCATTAGCTTGGCCAGCGCTTGTGGAGCAGAACTTCCGCCCGGTGCTTTTGCCGCGTGCTCGAGGCGTCCACAAACTCGCATACGCAATTGCACCGTCCATCCAATTCCGGCAGCGCCATCCGGTCCCCAGTGGAGAATTGCGGAGGACACAGGTGCCGCCATCACATGCAATTCAGCGCGATCGGCAATGATCGGGCAGACAATGTCCACGCCCGGCGCACCGCGGCCGATTTACGCTCCTGCCCATCCCGCAACCGGGCACGCCACAGGATAAGATGGGCACCATTGGCTCCGCAGGAACGTCCCCTACTTCGGAAACCAGCAATTCGCAATCTATGAAGACCACGAAGGCAGTTTGATCACCCGCCCAGCGTAAAGGCCAGGGCGCTTTCGCGATAACGTGGACCCTGCGATAGGAGAGCGATTAGCGAGCGGGGCGCCACTCAGTCGGTATGGCTTGCCTCGGGACTAAGCAGATCGTTCCGTCTTGCTGTTCAGTGAAAGATCGGGGCCATTCGAGCCCGCCGCCCGAGTCTCCGTTGCGGGTTTACCCGATCACCAACGAGTCTTCCTATATCTCGCCTGCTGGCTGCGAGAGAGAGAGAGAGAGAGAGAGAGAGAGAGAGAGAGAGAGAGAGAGAACGCCGCCCTCGCTCACGCAGCTTCCGCTGCGGCTGAAATGTGGGTCTGGCGTCCGCTGCGGCTGAAATGTGGGTCTGGCAGTTGGCCGGACAAACCCTGGCACATGCACCGCAGCCGATGCAAGCGCCCGAATCGTTCAGAACCATGATCTTCTTTTCGATTTCATCGTCCTCGTCATTGTCGAGGTCGACAAGTTCCCCCTCCTCGTTCATTCCTTTCAAGGTCATGACATCTCGACCGCACACCTTGAAACAGCGGCCACAGCCGATGCACTTCTTGCTATTGATCGAGATCAGATATTCTGGCGTCCAGTCGCGTCCATCGCGCGTTGCAAATGACATGGGTCGGGCCCCCTTTTAAGTATCTTCCAGCGCTTTCAAATCAAGGGTCTTGCGCTCAAGTTCGGCATAGGCATTGTGCGCCTTCTGCGCCACCACCATGATCGAGGTCCAGTTGACTGGCAATTCTTCCGAAAGGTCGTGCAGATCCATCTTGGCTTGTATCGCCTTGGCAGACAGCTTCTTTAGTTCTGTCTTCAGTGTTTCACGATCGCCCATGAGTGTCCTCAATAGTTCGCCACGTCCGGAAATTTCCGAATCAGGTCGATTCCGTCGCTGACATATTTGTCGCCCTCCTGCGCGAGCTTTACGAAATTATCGAAGCCGAAGCGATGCACATCGCGCAACTGCTTGTTTACGGCGATCAGCCGGCCTCCGATCAGCACCACGCGGCCGAAGCCTTCATGATGCAGCTTCAGAATCGGCTGGATCATCACGCCGGTCACCCTCTCGATCGAGAGCGCGACCGCATCGAAGAATAGCTCAAGCCGCCACAGTGTATCGGGATCAGGATCACCGATAATCGGCAATGCGCGCCGCTTCTCCTTGTCCAGAATATAGGGTTCGAGCAGGTCGAGATCGCTCTTCGCCTCCCAGGCTCCGTTGGTATCCTGAGCGCGCCAAATCTTGATCAACTCCATGAGGAACGGCGCGTCCACGGCACTGCCCTGCTGCTCTATTTTTGTGGTCATATCACCTCATTCGTCGAACTCGAACGTACGCCGTCGGTCCTTTGCCATGGCCTTGCGCAGCCAGGGAGGTGGCGTGCCCTTCAGTACGCGCTCGAGTTTTTCGAGCAACACCAGAATGCTTTCTGGCTTATTCACCTTGATAGGATGGATCTTGTTGGCCACCACTCGCGCAGCCCCGGCACCGCCAATGGCGGCGACGTAAAGGATTGCGCAATCCTTGATCGCCTCGATCTTCGGCGCCAACTTGTCGTCGTTGCCGTCTTCCTTAAGATCGCCCTCAAACTCAATCGCTTTGAGAAACACGTGCCCGCCAGGCGTGACATCGTAGATTGCGATATTCTTTGCCCAGCCAAAATGGGCATCGACGCGTCTCAGGTCTTGAGTGGCAAACGCGACCTTCATGCAGTCGACCTCTCAGCTGCGCCGGTGGAGCTGCGATACCCCGAGCATCGTGGCGATCCGGGCGCAGTCCGCCATCTATCGGGCGTAGGCCGATCGTTCTCCTCGCGGTGCGCAATCACGAGATTGGCGATATCGAAGATCAGATTGCGGGTACCACGATAGCCCACGGATAGTTGGTGGCCCGCGCCAAGTCGATCGAACATCGGAAAACCGGTACGATAGAACGGGACTTTCAGCCGAGCCGCCGCTTGCCTGCCATGCGAATGCGTGATCAGCAGGTCGCAATGCCTTGTTTCAGCAAGCCCTTCCAGATCCTCCAGATCGCCAATGAGTACCTCCTTGGTCTTGATCCGCTCGATCACCCCCGACTGAGTGGTCGTCACGGCCGCGGTCACCTGCGCGCCCATGTCGTGCAGCATGCCGGACAGATCAAACAGGAGGTCTGGCTCAGCGCCGATTGCAAGTTTGCGACCGCCAATATGGAAGTGCGCGTCCAGCATTGCATCGGCGAGCTGACCGCGCTGGCGCCGATATTTCAATGGTATGGGGCGGCCGCTGATCTCGCTCAAGAACATCATAAATTCGTCGTTCGGACAGAGACCACACAGCCGCTCGAAGACACGAAAAGGAACGCCCGTCTTGACCTGCATGACCTCTGCCGCTCGCTGCATCTGCGCGCCGATTGCAATCGTCCAACCGGCGCGGCCCATGCTCGCAATTTCGTCGACGCCGATGCCGCCGATGGTCGTTGGCGTAAACTCATCGGGGATATGCCCATCGAGCGATCCCGCCAGGTCAGGGAGGAAGGATGGGCACAACCCGAAATCCTCCAGTATGACGCGGAGTTCATCGAGGTCGCCGGGCGTGAGGTGACATCCCGGCAGAACATTCACCTTCGATTGATCCCGCAGGCCATTGGCGTTGGGCTCTCCCACCAGCACCTCCACAATGCGCGCCACAGCCCTCTCCCATCCGTCCTGGAACGCGCCCTTGAAATCAGGCGTCGAGACATACACCAGTGGCAACTTTGCGAGTTGCGGATGCTTGCTCCGGATTAGTTTGAGGTAGGCATCCACATCGTCGCCGTTGGTCTCAGTGACACCGGTCGAGCAGATTCCGATGATCTTTGGCTTGGCACGGTTGTAGATGTTCAGTATCGCCTGCTCGAGATTCTCATAGCCGCCGAGTACGGTCGCGACCTCACTCATCGCGGTGGTCTGCAGCGGTACTGCCTCTTTGAAATGCCGGACAAAGAGCGTGAGCCCGAAGGATGTGCACCCCTGGGAGCCGTGCAGAAGCGGCATCGCCCCGCGCAGCCCCATGAAGGCGAATGCGCCGCCGATCGGCTGACTCATCTTCAGCGGGTTGACAGCGCAGGCTTTTGTCGGCGCCGTGACGATGGCCATGACGCCTCCCTATTCTGCGGCCTGTCGAATGGCAGATGGCTCGGACACCAAGATACCTTCGATGCGTCTTTGGCAGCAGCCACCGACCGCATTGGTATGCTCTCTGACCGCTGCGACGCTCCTGAGGCCGTGCGCGTAGATTGCATCCTCGATCGTGCCCAGATCGACCTTGTTACACACGCAGATCTTCCTCGCGCGGCGCGCGGTTTCGGCGAGCGCCGGATCGCGGGCGATCGCGGCCACCGGCGATTGCATCTGCTCCATCGCCTTGGCCAATGCCTCCCATGGTGCCGGTCGACGTAGCTGCTCCCACATCGGACTGGAGAGCGACTTATCGATCTCCTCCACCAGCTTGACCATTCCGACATAGCCCATATAGGCGTGGCAACGCTCCTGGTTGATATCGAGCCAGGGCATCGCCGCTTTCAGCGCGACGAACTGCGACTTGCCGCCCGATAGCATGATGTCCGCGTTTGCGTCCTTCAGCATCTTATACATTTCGCGCGGCGTCATGTCCTCGATCATGTGGGCATCCTGCCCCATGAGCTCCTTGATGCGCTCTTTGTCTTTCCTGGTTGATTTCTTCACACTGGTTCCGACTACCTCAAGCCCGGCTTCCTGGAGTGCCGCAACGACCGACCATGACTTGACGCCGCCGGTAATCAACAAGGCCTTCTTGCCTTCGAATCGTGGCTTGTACGGCTCGATTGCAGCCCAGGCCCAAGCTTCCTCGCGCGCGATCACCGCTTCGGTGCGCCCGAGCAGATCTGTCGGCGCGCCGCGTTCAACCAATAAGCGGGCAAGCTGGCGCAGCGATTCGCTCGAGTCTTGAATACCGTAGAACGACCCCTCGAAGAACGGGATCCTGTAGCGTTGCTCCATCTTGCGTGCGACATTGATCATGGACTTTGAGCATACCAACATCGCCGCCCGCGCGCGATGAGATGAAGCGACTTCGCGATATTTGCCATCGCCGGAGATGCAGGAGAGAATCCGTACTCCAAGCTCGTCTAGCAATGGCTTCACCTGCCAGAGCTCTCCCGAAAGGTTGTATTCCCCGATCAGGTTGATATCGTACGGCGTGGTGTAGTCCGGTTCTTGCGTCCCGATCACATAGTCGAGCAAGGCCTCGCCAGCAAGCTTGTTACCGAGGTTCTTCGAGCCGACGAAGCCCGGGGAGTTGATCGGGATCACCGGCTTTGCGAACCTTTCAGATGCTGCCTTACAGACTGCGTTGATGTCGTCGCCGATCATCGCCGGGATGCAGGTTTGATAGACGAAGATGGCGGGCGGATCGCACTTGTCGATGATCTCCTTGATCGCTTTGCAGAGCCGCTTCTCGCCTCCGAATACAATATCGGTTTCGCTCAAATCGGTTGTAAATGCCGTGCGCCACAGATTCGAGCCGGACGACGCCGCGCCGCGATTGTCCCAGGAATTACCTTCGCACGCGATCGGACCATGCACCAAGTGAGCGACGTCGGTGAACGGCTGCAGCGCAATCTTGGCGCCATCGAAAGCACAGCCGCCGGCAGCGCTACCCGGCTGGAGCTGTTTGGTGCAGCCCTTCTTGCGTTCAGCCTCCGACTTACTGCCATTCTCGGCGCAGCCCGGCTCGTCGAAAATATTCTGGACCGTGGCCGCTAGTGAACTCATCCTTTTTTCCTCTCAGCGCGCACTAGTTACAAGGTCAACCGTCGTGTGCTTGTGCCATCGGAGCTAGGGCGATGGCGCGCGCACAGTCGCTCATCAACGAATGATGTCGAAGCTGTAGTCAGTTTTGCCGACAACGTTGGTCTTCTTGTCGATCTCGTCGAAGATCTTGTCCAGGATCTTCACCAGCACATTCAGGCCGCCCTGATAGCCCCATAGGGGGGAGCGGTGATGGTGATGCCGATCAAAAACCGGAAAGCCGATGCGGATCAGTGGCGTTCCAGTATCACGCTCCAGGTACTTGCCATAGGTGTTGCCAATCAGAAAATCGACCGGCTCGGTGAACAGGAGTGAGCGCATGTGCCAGAGGTCTCGGCCCGGGTATGCTTGGCAGCCCTGCCCAAATGGCGAGCTTGCGAGCAGCGCCTGCATTTTTTCGAGCCAGGCCTTGTTGCCGTTGGTGGACAGCACATGGGTCGGTTCGGCGCCCAGTTCGAGCAGAAACGCAGCCAACCCATAGCAAAGATCCGGATCGCCATAGATCGCGAACTTCTTGCCATGGATATGCGCGCTGGAGTCAGCGATGGCGTCGACCAGGCGGCCACGTTCTCGCGCGAGTTGCTCGGGGATCTCCTTGCCGCTGATGCGTGACAGCGCCATGATAACGTCATCCGTTGCGGATAAGCCCACCGGGTAGTTGAAGGATACAACGTCCTGGCCATGCTCAGCCACGAATGGCAGCGTTTTTTCGGTGCACCACTGCTGCATGGAGATTGTCGCCCCGGCGTGAACCGCGTTGGCCGCATCTTCCAGCGTCGTGCCACCGTCATACATCCGGAATTCGCCGTCTGTCGGAGTATCGAAGACTTCAGAATTATCGGCGAGGATCGTGTGGTGAATGCCCATCAACGCCAAGATGCGCTTGATCTCGCGGAGGTTTCCGACGGTATAGCCATCGAACCCACCAATGATGTTGATCGCCCCGTTCGGCTTGCGCTCCAGCTTCGGCGCTGTTCCGGCCTTGCCGTCCCAAAAATGCTCCAGAATGCCCTTGAGCGCATTGTCATAACCGGTGACGTGGCTGCCGACGAACGCCGGCGTGTGGGCGAACGGCACGTCGAAGTCCGCCGGAACAGAACCTTTTTCTTTTGACGTCTTGATGAAGGCGTTGAGGTCATCGCCGATCACCTCGGCCATGCAGGTCGTAGAGACCGCAATCATCTTGGGTTTGTACATGTTGTAGCTGTTCGCGAGCCCGTCGATCATGTTGTTCAGGCCGCCGAATACGGCAGCGTCTTCCGTCATCGACGAAGAGACGCAGGAGCTAGGCTCCTTGAAGTGCCGTGACAGATGGCTGCGGTAATAGGCCACGCAGCCTTGCGAGCCGTGGACGAAGGGCAGCGTGCCTTCAAAGCCAACAGAGGCGAACACGGCGCCAAGCGGCTGGCAGGCCTTGGCCGGGTTTACCGCCAGCGCCTCCCGCGCAAAGTTCTTTTCGCGATATTCGGCCGTTTTCGTCCATTCCTTGATACGTTCGACCTCGGCGGGATCGCGAGAATTCTCGAATATCTTCTTCTTGGCCAGCATCTGCTGGTATTCTGGACCGCGGAACAGTTCGAGATGATCGAGCACGTGTTCGGCACTCTGCGCCATTGTTGAAATCCTTCACTATCGAGATTGGTATCGCCCCGGCTTTCCCAGAGAGCGAGATGAGTTGCTTTATTCTGCAGCGAGGAGCTTGGCCCTCGAAGCTTCCTTCCAGGGGGCCTTCGTTTTCTTCCAGACCGGCGAGTTGACAGCCATGTCCATGTCGCGCGCAAAGATCGCAAAGCCGTCATAGCCGTGATATGGGCCCGAATAGTCCCAGGAGTGCATCTGCCGGAACGGCACACCCATCTTTTGGAAAACATATTTTTCCTTGATGCCCGAGCCGACAAGGTCAGGCTGGAGCTTTTCGACGAAGCGCTCGAACTCATAGCCATTGACGTCATCGTAGATGAGCGTGCTGTCCTTTACGTAGTGCTGAGCTGTGCGCTGATAGTCGTCGTTATGACCGAACTCGTATCCGGTGCCGATGACTTCCATCCCGAGGTCTTCGTATGCGCCAATCACATGACGCGGACGGAGCCCGCCGACGTATAGCATCACCGTCTTGCCCTCCAGGCGCGGGCGATATTTTGCGATAACGGCGTTCACCAGCGCCTGGTACTTTTCAATCACCCGCTCGGCGCCTTCCTTAATCTTGTCGTCGAAATAGCCCGCAATCTTGCGAAGCGATTCTGCGATCTTTGAAGGTCCGAAGAAGTTGTACTCGCACCACGGGATACCGAACTTCTCTTCCATGTGGCGTGAGATGTAGTTCATGGAACGGTAGCAATGCAGAATGTTGAGCTTTGCCCTCGGCGTTGCCTCGAGCTCGGCCAGTGAACCGTCACCGGACCACTGCGCGATCACCCGCAGGCCCATCTCCTCTAGCAGAATACGTGATGACCAGGCGTCGCCGCCGATATTGTAGTCTCCGATGATCGCAACATCGTACGGCGTCGGCTCAAACTTTGGTTTGCCGTCGGACTCGAGCCGGTCGAAAATCCAATCGCGCACCGCGTCGTTGGCAATGTGATGGCCTAGTGACTGCGACACGCCGCGAAAGCCCTCACAACGGACCGGCACGATGGTCTTGCCGCCGTATTCCTTGGATTTCGCTCTTGACACGGCCTCGATGTCGTCACCGATTAGTCCGATCGGGCATTCCGATTGGATCGTGATGCCGTTGTTGAGTGGAAACAGCTCCTGGATTTCGTCAAGAATTTTGACCAGCTTTTTGTCGCCACCGAAAACGATATCCTTTTCTTGGAAGTCGGAGGTGAACTGCAGGGTCACGAAGCTATCGATGCCCGTCGTGCCAACGTAATAGTTGCGTCGCGAGCCCCACGAATACTGTCCGCAGCCGACCGGGCCATGGCTGATGTGGACCATGTCCTTGATCGGTCCCCAGACTACCCCCTTTGACCCTGCATAGGCGCAGCCTCTGATCGTCATCACGCCAGGTATGGATTTGATGTTGGACTTCACTCCGCAGTCTGACTTGCCGGCTTGGTGAACGTTGAGGTGCTTGGCACGCCGTTTCGCGGTTTTCTCCGGATAGACCTTCAGCACCTCTTCGATCAGCTCTTTGTTGCGAGCCCTGATTTCTGCGATGCTCTGGGTCGTGGCGAGACTCATCTGATGTCCTTCAAAGGTTAGCTGTTGCAAGGGCGGCTTCTTGGCCGAGAGTTTTGCAACCGGCATGCCAGCGCGTCCTGAGCACATAAAAGCAGAGCGATTAAAATCGCTTAGCGCGTCTCTTGCCGGGGCACGGGGTGTTGTTGCGAACGCGACATCACGCTTTGGGCGGAGAACTCTTGGTTTGGCCCTGTCCGAAATAGAACAAGGGCCGGCTATGCGTGAAATTTGCCGCGCCCAATTCTCGATCGCGTCCACGATCGCTGAAGGCGCCGTAACAGGAAGACCGGCTGCAAGGCCGGCTGGCCGACACAGGCCTGCCCATACTATCTATGGTTGCCGAGACCTACAGGTGCTGCGATGACGATGAGGTGCACGACCATCATCCACCAGACCTCAACGCGAGCTGCCTCGCCACCTGGACGTCGTAGAGGGACGCACCGCACGTCGTCAGCACGCCGAAGCGCTTGCGCAGCGGCATCGCACATTGGATCCCCCCGCACCGCTACACCGGCGCGGTCGATGACGGTGGCAATATCATGCGCATGCGCACCCCTCATATCAAAGGAAATGATCGGCCCCTTTTCGGCGGAGCTCCGATCATGCGCACGCAGTTGATGTCCGCCAGCCTCTCCTGCGCGTAAGGGAGCAGTACGCTCTCGTGCCTGCGGATCTGGACCTTGCCTATTGAATTGATGTAATCGATAGCCGCGCCTAAACCGATGGCCTCGACGATCGGCGACATACCCGCTTCGAACCGGTGTGGCGGATCACCATAAATGACGCCGGAACGCGAGACCTCGCGGATCATCTCTCCGCCCGCCATTGAGGGGCGACATCGATTCCAGATGCGCAGATTTGCCCTAAAGCACACCGATCCCCGTCGGATCATAGAGTTTGTGGCCTGTCATGACGTAGAAATCGCAATCAATGTCGCAGACGTCGGCGCTCATATGGACGCATCCTTGCGAACCTTCGACGCAGCACCGAGATACCACGAGCATGCGCGATCCTCACCACGCCTTTCACCGGCAAGACTGTGGCAAGCACGTTCGACATTTGTGTGGTTGCAACCATCTTTGGTGCGCGGGGTCAGCAGTCGCTCACACTTACCGCGCAAGACGTTTCCGTCATCATCCACTGGCCCCCATTTGATCCCTGCACCGAGTCGTTCCCTGAGAAAATGCCATGGCACAATGTTGGAGTGGTGTTCCATAATCGAGAGAACGATCTCATCACCCGGGGTAATGCGTTCACGGCCAAAGTCTTATCGACCAGATTGATTGCCTCCGTGGCGCTCCAGGTGAAGATGATCTCTTCGTTTAAGTGCGCGTTCACAAGCCGCGCCACCTTGGTACGGGCGCCTTCATACGCCTCGGTCGCCGCGTTTTAGCGAGGTAGTGCAAGCCGCGACGAACGTTGGCGTATTCGCTGGAGTACACCTGTATCATAAGGTCAAGTACCGCGTTGGGCATTTGTGCGGATGCAGCGTTATCGGGTGACAAGCGGCTTGCGGTACACCGTCATAGCCGCGCGGGGAAGTCCGTACCCAGACGCTTGACCTCGTAACTATCATCGCTCATCGCGGGATGAGCGCTCATCGCCACCCCTGCAGCCAGTGTTCAGCTTGCGCTGTCACAAAATCGCGCAGATTCTTGGCGGCGATCCCCTCAATCGACTCGCCAAGGAACGCTTTAATCAGCAACATCTGCGCATCCTTCTCCGATAGACCCCGCGCGCGCAGATAGAATACGAGAGCGTCGTCCAGCGCACCCGATGTCGCTCCGTGGCCGCAGGTCACGTCGTCGGCCAAGATGTCAAGTTCGGGCTTATTATCGGCCTCGGCCTGGTCGGACAGGAGCAACGCGCGCGTCGTCAGGGTGGCGTCCGTCTTCCTGGCGGCGGCACGAACGACGATTCGGCCCTGAAACACCGAGCGGCCGCAATCATCGACGACCGCGCGGAACCTCTCCCGACTGGTGCAATGTGGCACGGCGTGGTCGACCACGAACGTTGTGTCGGCGTGCAGCTTGTCCCTGATGAGATTAACCCCGTTAGCCGAGAGCTCGGCTTCCTCGCCGGCCAGCGTGATGAATCCCTGATAGCGACTGACGGAGCCGCTGCAGGTCATGCTGAAGAGGTCGAGCTTAGCCCTGGCGCCGACTGCTATGATCGCCGACGAGATGTTCACGGCGTCAGAGGCATCGGCTGCCACGCGGATAAGCGACAGGCTCGCCTCGTCACCAACCAGGGCGATTATCGCATCGTTGGCTTGATAGCCGCTCGCGCCTTCAGCCGGGACGAAACTTTCCACGATGGACGCATGCGCTCCTTTACCGAGCTGCAGATAGGAGCGTGTAAACGTGGACACCGACACTCCGGTTGCGACGTGAACGATCTGAATTGGACGCTTCACCGCATTGCCATCTGCGATCGTAATCACCAGGCCATCTGTCGCCATTGCGGCATTGAGCGAGATCGCCGCATCGCTAGTCGTCGACAGCACCAGACCGGCCATGGCCCCAGTGGCGGAATTCTCCAGAACCTCTCGCAGCGACCGCACATCGATTTTATTTTCCAGCCTGCCGAGATCGGATAGCTCTGGCGCGAATTTGCCATCCACCAAAACCAGCTTGACCGCCTGATCGGCGGCCACTTGCTTGGCCGACGCCTTTGCACGCACCAGCGCCTTCGCATCCGGTCGCGGAGCGAGTGGCAGCACCTCGCCGATCAGGGCGCGCAGATCGGTGAATTTCCAATCCTCCATGCGCCGGTGCGGGAGGCCGGCACGCTCGTAGGCCTCGAATGCCCTGGCACGGATGTGGGGGACAGCGCCTACGCCAGGCAGCTGTCCACGCGCCGCAGCGAAAACATTGCCCATGGCGCGTCCGGCGTCAGCTTTGGCCATAACCTGCTTCATCGGGGAATTCTCCCTAGAGCCGTCAGGCCGCGTCTTCGAATTGGGCGTAGCCACCAGCCTCGAGCTCCAGCGCGAGTTCCTTGCCGCCGCTCTTCCTGATCCGCCCTTTCGCCATCACGTGCACAACGTCCGGCACGATATAGTCGAGAAGCTGCCGATAGTGAGTAATCACGATCATCGCTCGTTCCGGCGAACGCAAGGCGTTGATGCCGCTGGTGACGATACGCAGCGTGTCGATATCAAGGCCGGAATCGATCTCGTCCTGGATGCACAGACTCGGCTCGAACAACGCCATCTGCAAAATTTCGTTGCGCTTCTTCTCGCCGCCGGAGAAGCCGACATTGACGCCGCGCTTGAGCATGTCATGGGGAATGTTGAGCGAACCGGCCACCTCCCGGACTCTTTTCAGAAATTCGGGGGTGGAGAGTTCCTGTTGGTCGCGCGCCTTGCGCTGTGCGTTTAGTGCCGCCCGCAGGAAGTTCACGGTGGTCACGCCGGGGATCTCGACCGGATACTGGAATGCCAGGAACACGCCCTTGGCGGCGCGTTCATTTGGCTCCATCCTCAAGAGGTTCTCGCCCCTGAACAGGATTTGTCCGCCGGTGATCTCATAGCCTGGCTTACCGGCGATGACGTGCGAGAGCGTCGACTTGCCGGAGCCGTTCCGCCCCATGATCGCGTGCACCTCACCCGCATTGACGTTAAGATCGAGGCCGCGAATAATTTCGTGGTCTTCGATACCAACATGCAAATCTCGGATTTCGAGTAGCGCCATTCTGATCTGATCCCTGAAATGCCATGCGAATGGCGAGCCGCATTCGAGAGGGCTCGCGGAGGTTTGGTTATCCGACAGATCCCTCGAGTGAGATCGAGATCAGCTTCTGCGCCTCCACTGCGAATTCCATTGGCAGTTTTTGCAGAACGTCCTTCGCGAAGCCGTTGACGACGAGGCCAGTGGCCTGTTGCTCGGTCAAGCCTCTGTGCACACAGTAGAACAGCACGTCCTCGGAGATCTTCGACGTCGTCGCCTCGTGCTCGAACGTCGCCGAGGAGTTCTTGGCCTCGATGTACGGCACGGTGTGCGCGCCGCATTTGTCGCCGATCAGCAGCGAATCGCAGGCGGTGAAGTTGCGCGCGCCGGTCGCCTTGCGATGCGCCGTCACGAGCCCACGATAGGTGTTCTGCGACTTGCCGGCGGCAATGCCCTTGGAGATGATCCGGCTCGACGTGTTCTTGCCGAGATGGATCATCTTGGTGCCCGAGTCGACCTGCTGGAAGCCGTTCGAGATCGCGATCGAATAGAACTCGCCGCGCGAGTTGTCGCCGCGCAGGATGCAGCTCGGATATTTCCAGGTGATGGCGGAGCCGGTCTCGACCTGGGTCCAGGAGATCTTTGAGTGGTTGCCGCGGCAGTCGCCACGCTTGGTGACGAAATTGTAGATGCCGCCCTTGCCTTCCGAATTGCCCGGGTACCAGTTCTGCACCGTCGAATATTTGATCTCGGCGTCGTCATGCGCGACGAGCTCGACCACGGCGGCGTGCAGCTGGTTCTCGTCGCGCTGCGGCGCGGTGCAGCCTTCGAGATAGGAGACGTAGGAGCCCTTGTCGGCGATGATCAGCGTGCGCTCGAACTGGCCGGTGTTGCGTTCGTTGATGCGGAAATAGGTTGACAGCTCCATCGGGCAGCGCACGCCCGGCGGCACGTAGACGAACGAGCCGTCGGAGAACACCGCCGAGTTCAGCGTCGCGTAGAAATTGTCGGAGGTCGGAACCACCGAGCCGAGATACTTCTGCACCAGTTCGGGATGCTCGCGGATCGCCTCCGAGATCGGCATGAAGATCACGCCGGCCTTCTTCAGCTCTGCCTTGAAGGTCGTGGCAACGGACACCGAGTCGAACACCGCGTCGACCGCGATCTTGCGGCGGGCCGGGTCTTCCTCGCCCACCTTGGGCTCGACGCCTTCGAGCATGGCGACTTCCCGCAAGGGAATGCCGAGCTTCTCGTAGGTCTTCAGGATCTCCGGACCGATCTCGTCGAGCGAGGTGATCGACTTCTTCGGCTTCGGCGCCGAATAATAATAGAGATCCTGGAAGTCGATCTTGGGATAGTCGACGCGGGCCCAGGTCGGCTCGGTCATGGTCAGCCAGCGCCGATAGGCCTCGAGCCGCCACTGGAGCATCCAGGCGGGTTCGTTCTTCTTTTCGGAGATGAACTTGACGGTCTCTTCCGACAATCCCTTGGGGGCCTTGTCGGACTCGATCAGGGTCTCAAACCCATAACGATACTGATCGACGTCGATGCGCTTCACGCGCTCGACGGTCTCTTGTACAGCTACCATTGCCCGCTCCGCTCGCGCAAGGACAACGGCCGCCGGCGACGATTGCGCGGCGCCCTCTCCGAGTGGATCGCGCGAATCACGGCCAACTCGGGACCAGCCAGTGAGAGAAACAGGAGGTGGATCCAAAGGGCGGCGGCTGTCGATAGCGTCTTCATCATGTTTCGCGTCGGAGCTCCTCTCATCGGCTACCTATGCCGGCACGCAGGTATCAGGCACCGGGCAAACGACGGCGCATTGCGGCGCGTCAAAATGCCCTTCACATTGGGTACACTGGGTCGGATTGATCACATATATGTCGTTCTTCAGGCTGATCGCAGCATTGGGACATTCGAACTCACACGCACCACAGACGGTGCACTGGGATGCGATTATCTTGTAGGCCATCACTGCGCTTCCATGAGCAAAAAGGTGCGGGACAGCTTCTTGCTTTCAAGTCTTGTGCCAGACAGTTTAACCTTGATTTGTCTCGGCTATTTTCGACAACGCAAGTCGCCGCCTCGACACGGTGTCGCAAATCCTACAATCGGCATGACAGCTGCTGATCTCGATGCCGTCGTTTGCGCATGGTCGATCTCCCGGCAGTCAGCCGATCAGGTGAACCGCGTTCGCCAGCACCAGGGAGCGATCTGCGATCCTTCCCAAGGCCGCGGTGCGGCGGCTACGATCGATGCGCCGCGCCACTTCACGTCAGGTCGACCGCGAGCCGCATCTTGTTGGTTCCCCACCCGGGACGGCGGCGGCTTCGGCGACAGCACCACGATGAACAACCGGCGCAGTCGTCACCGGCTTGGTCCGCGTCTCCCCAGCCAGTCCGAAAAGGTCGCGGCGATCGCGTCAGATAATGTCGCACCGGTGATCGCGGGTCCCCTGGGGACCCGCGGGGCGCATTCTCAATTGCCTTGGATTTACCTGGCAAGACCGGCATTCATATACGCTGTATGGAGCAAAAGTACATTGCTTCGCGTCACGAGGGCGACTGAAGCCGGGCGTTCGTCTGGTGATCCTCCACTTCGCTCCGCGTTACAAATAAATGCCGGCGGCGGTCAGCAGATCGATAGAGCCAAAAAAAGCCACCCCGAAGGGTGGCCAAAGTCAGGGAGGAAACGCCATAACGGGCCTCTGGGATCAGGCAGCAGCCTGGTCGATCGGTGAGAAGGGTAGCCCGAGGCTTTCGGCCACCGCCTTGTAAGTTAGCCGGCCTCGATGGACGTTGAGGCCTGCGCGCAAATGCGGGCTTTCGAGCACGGCGGAAAAACCTTTTTGAGCCAGAGCCAAACCAAACGGCAGCGTCGCGTTATTCAGTGCCTGGCTCGAGGTCAGCGGCACGGCGCCGGGCATATTGGCCACGCAATAATGAATGACGCCATCCACTTCGTAAGTTGGATCAGCGTGAGTGGTTGGATGCGATGTCTCAAAGCAGCCGCCCTGATCGATAGCGACGTCCACGAGCACCCCCCCCTTGCGCATCGAGCTCAGCATGCTCCGGCGGACCAGCTTCGGCGCGCTCGCACCTGCAACGAGCACCGCACCAATCACCACATCCGCCGCAAATACCTCTTCCTCCACGGAGTCAATGGTCGAAAACCTGGTGCGAACGCGTCCTTCGAATAGCTGGTCCAACTCGCGGAGCCGAGGTATCGAACGGTCGATGATGGTCACCTCAGCGCCCAGACCGACCGCCATGCGTGCCGCGTGCGTACCAACGACGCCACCTCCAAGCACCACGATTCGGGCCGGCTGAACACCGGGCACACCACCGATCAACAGCCCTCGTCCGCCTGCACTCCGCTTAAGGGCGCTACCTGCCGCTTCGATCGCAAGCCGACCCGCGACCTCGCTCATCGGCGCCAGCAGTGGAAGACCACCATGCGCATCAGTTACGGTCTCATAGGCGATCGCGGTGCATCCAGATTTCAGGAGGCCCATGGCCTGATCGGGGTCGGGGGCCAGATGCAGATAAGTGAACAGGATCTGATTCTCCCGCAGCTGACACCATTCGGACGGCTGAGGCTCCTTAACCTTTACGATCATCTCGCTCGATGCGAATACCTCAACTGCGGAAGTTAGAATCGTTGCGCCAGCATTGCGATAATCGTCATCGGTTGCACCAATGCCAGCGCCAGCATCGGTCTCGATCATCACGCGGTGACCCGCTGCCACGTATTCGCGGACAGCTCCAGGGGTAAGACCCACGCGATATTCGTGCGCCTTGATTTCCTTGGGGACTCCGACCTTCATTTGAAAACTCCTGCCTAGAGCGCCTTTCTAATCGGAAGCGCGCAGCGATATCGCGATGGAGCCGCCAAAATGGCACAGGAATTCAGCGATATTTGACAAATTTCGCAGGATTTCAAACCCACGGCGTGCCGAGCGGCTCGTGTGAGCATGCCCGCTGTGCTTAACCGTCGAAAGTGCGCGATGGCGACGACTTCGTTTCGAATTGCGTTCTCGGCTTGTGGAAAAGCTAGCCCGTCTTATTCGCAAGAGTGCGCCTGAGGGGCTGGCGAGCGTGGTGTAAAGCGCTGATACGGCGTAGGATTCGGTTGCGAAGCCAACCCATCACCTTCAACCGCGAACGCCACGCCCGCCATGACCGACGATACGATTCCGCCCTTTTCGTTTCCAGCCGTTCACGCCAAGAAAGTCACAGCTGCCTCGATGGTGGGCGCCTAACCTCGAATGGGGGCGTGATGCTTCTGGCGATGGCCGAGCGGCGTCTTGGCTTGGCCGACAATTTGGCCCGGGTGTTCCCGGATCGGCGCGATCCGACGCGGGTCGTGCACAGCCTTGTCGATATGTTCCGCGCGCGCATGTTCGCGATCTGCTGCGGCTACGAGGACGCCGACGACCTCGATCATCTGAGGTCCGATCCCGCATTCAAGCTGGCCTGCGGACGGCTGCCGGACAGCGGTCGCGATCTGTGTTCCCAACCGACGCTGTCGCGCCTGGAGAATGCTCCGCGCCTGCGCGACGTGATCCGACTGACTACACTTTGGTCGACGCATGGATGGATAGCTACCCGCGCGAGCCGGCATCCGTCACGCTCGACATCGACGATAGCTGCGATGTCGTCCACGGCCATCAGCAGCTCTCGCTGTTCAACGCTCATTATGACGAGCGCTGCTTTCTGCCGATCCACGTCTACGACACGGAGAAGAGCCGGCCCGTGGCAGTCGTGCTGCGGCCCGGCAAGACGCCGGGCGGCGTCGAGGTGTGTGCCCATCTGCGCCGCCTGGTACGGCACATCCGCACGCGATGGCACGACACGCGAATTACGTTCCGTGGCGACGGGCACTATGCCCGGCCGGAGGCAATGGCGTGGTGCGAGACCAACGGCATCGACTACATCCTCGGTCTGTCCGGCACCAAGCCGCTCGCCAGAAAAGTCGACGAGGTCGCCGACAACATCCGGATCACATGCTTCCGATGGAAGCAGGTAATCGCAACGAACTGTCGAGAATGCGGCTCTCGACGCGGCTCGACATCCCGTAACGCCGTGCCAAAACAGACTTCAGTTCCGTGCGCGTCGCCATGCTCAATCGCCTCATCGCCGCCTCTGCGCTCCGTTGCTATTGGGGAGCAATTTACGTGAGGCAACAACTCCGTATTCAGGAGCATTTCTGACGAGGCAATGCGGGATCGTTCCGAGGCTTGTCAGATTGTCGACAGCAAAGCCTCGTAGCATGAGAACGTCTCCATCTAGACTTCATCTGACGACCGAAGAGACGACATCCATGAATGCAGAACAGGCCCGGCTTGGCGCTGGCACTCCTTCCGAAACTTCAGAATCCGAGGCTTCCGAACGAGGGGCTCCCGCCCCGGCGCAGTGGGTCGAAGCCTTGACGGAGGCGGGCACCGACGCCGCCTCGTCGCGCGACCAGGTCCTGGCGGGCTGGGTTGCCGAAGAGGGGCAGGGCGAACACGAGAATCGGCAAGAGGCGGTTAGTCGAATGAGGGATTGGCGAGAAGCGGGCGATGTCGATGAGGCGCTGGATCTGTCGTCCTTGTCCCTGACCGCCTTGCCCGCCCCCCTCCTGGCCCGGCTGCGCCGCCTGAACGTCGACGACAATCAGCTGAACAGCTTGCCCGATACCCTTCCGGCCGGTCTCCAGCGGCTCTACGCCAGCAACAATCGGCTGACCAGCTTGCCCGACCTTCCAATCGGGCTCCGGCGGCTCTATGCCATCAGCAACGGGTTGACCAGCCTGCCCGCAGACTTGCCGCCCGGGCTGCGTCGCCTGAGCGTCGACAACAACCAGCTGACTAGTCTGCCCCCCCTTCCGGGAACGCTTCAGGAGCTGGACGCCAGTGGCAACAGGCTGACCAGCCTGCCCGAGCTTCCCGCCGAACTCCAGCGGCTGAACGTCGACTACAATCAGCTGACCAATCTGCCCCACCCCCTCCCCGCCGGGCTCGAATGGCTCAGCGCCAGCCACAACCAGCTGACCAGCTTGCCAGAGCCGGTACCGGCCGAGCTCCTGTGGCTCGGCGCCAGCAACAATCAGCTGACCAGCGTGCCCGAGACCCTGCTGACGCAGCTAGGCCAAGAGTCCAGCGTTGATCTGGAGAATAATCCGCTGCCCGAGCCGGTGCGGACCAATCTGGCGATAGCAATGCATGCCGGAGACTATGCCGGTCCGCAGATCTTTTTCCCGGTGCCCGAAGGAGCGATGGAAGTTGAGCCGCGGCCTCTGCACGAGGTTATCGCGGACTGGCTCGCAGACGACCCGACGACACTGGCCGAATGGCAGCACTTTGCGGATGAGCCAGGCGCCCAAGACTACGCACGGTTCCTAGAGCGGCTACGAGGGACCGTGAACCATGGCAATCACGAGTTTCGGCAGGCAGTGACTGATGATTTGCGGCGGGCGGCGGCCAATCCGAGATTGCGCGAGCAGTTTTTCACGCATGCTTCCGAGGCCAACTTGAGTTGCGATGATCGCGTTACTTTGCACTGGAACGGTATGCAGACCGCGCGCCTTAACGCTGACGTCGAGGACGGAGTTTATGATGATCGGCTCGGCGAACTGATCCAGCGCGGCCGTGTTGCGTTCCGCTTGGAGGCGCTGGACGGGATCGCGCGCGACAGGGTCAACTCGCTCGTCAGGGTCGACCCGAGCATAGACGAGATCGAAGTCTACCTGGCCTATCAACATCTGCTGCGCGAGCCGCTCGAGCTCAGTCACGTCGCCCCCAACATGCAATTCCTGGCGGTCTCTCACGTAACCCCGGATGATGCTGCGCGGGCGCTGGACCTGGTTCGGGAGCAGGAAGCGAACCAGTTCGACGCTTACATGGCAACCCGCTGGCACCCCTGGGAGACGGTGCTGAGGCGCATCGCTCCGGGCGAACATGCAGCGATGCAAGACCGGCGCGTCGAAGCCATGGGCGAGGAATTTCAAACCCGCTTGAATCATCGACTGGCCGAGAAGGGCTTGTTAGGCGACCTGGATGCCGAGCGGGTGCTCGGAGCCCAAGTCCGAAACCAAATCGCTGGCGAGATCAATCGCGAAATCATGGACCGACTGCTCGCAGACCGTGGCCTCGAACAATGAGACTTCACCGGGTCACCGAAGGCGGCCCGCCCCCGGTTCCCACAGATCGTGGCGTGCGGATTGTTCCCGCACCGACGCTCTTCGACAGTTGGTTCACAGTGCGTATTTCGCAAAAACCGGACAGTGGTTTCGCTAACTAAGGGACAGCAATTTCGCTAAATCACGGACAGTACTGCTGCGGCGGGCTTTCGGTTGCCTGATTGAAGGAATCGGCAACAGGGGGCCTTGCGAATTAGGGTTTCAGACAACATGGGCTCGCATTCGGTAGATTTGTCATCTCTCTCCCGGCGAGCTCAATCGTGAGCGCAACGGATCCGCAATCTCTGCCGAAAAGACATCCATACGTCAGCCCAACAATGAGATCAGGTCGCCGTATCGGCACAGTGATCGCCTGCACGTCCGGCTCGCCCAGGGATGTGGCGCGGATCGCCCTTTAGTCGCGCGGCACTTTGTAGCCGCCACATTCACGCGCGTCGTTTCTGCAAATCGCAAGCCTCATCGGCAACTCCTGTGACTGGGCCACCTTTCCATCCATCTGACGGCGGCAGCTGCTCGTTCGCCATCAGCAATTCCTGTGCCGCGTGCGCACTGTGGCGCGCTCTATGCTCTACGTGAGAGAAATTCGCATAGACGCACGACGTCGCTGTGGAGCGGATCTAACGATCTGTCAGATTTACGGCATCTTTGTTCCCGAGCAGACAGCGACAGTCGCGCAACGAAACGGCAGCATTTGACGCCCCGAGACATGCCTGTTTGGTTTGTCGATGGCTCAAAGGCCGCACTCGCCGCGCCGGTAATGGAACGGATCGCAGAAAGCCTGCCGTTGGCAGCAACGCGAACGATCTAGCGGAGAAATCATTGTAACGCTGCTTCTGCGACGCGGCAAAAGGCGCGCGGGGCCAAGAGCGAAGGCCGCCTCTCAACCAACCTGCCTAATGGGAATCGTTAGCACACGCCTGGAGACAAATGCCCTTTGCACGAAAACAAGCTTCGCCGCTAGCGACAACGCAGTGCATCCATAGGCGATTTTTCCGTGCAATCGACTTCCTAAATCAGGCTTCCATCGCATGGATGCCTACAATCCAAACTATCAATTTTACCGATGTAGCCTACTGTTGCATCCATCTCCGCAATCGGCGCATATCGATCACGCTAGGCTTCCAGGCCGATCCGTGACTCCGCTAATGCGCCCAGCCGATCAAGTTACGAGTCACGCTGCAACTTCTCGTTCGACCTTGCGAACGCGGTTTGAGCACTCAAGCCGATGCCACCCGGAGACAGGCAGTTTGTCCGCGACTACTTAATCGGCCGCAGTTTGCGCGTCTGGTGCATATCTTGCTTAACGAGAAAGGATACGTAACTGAACGCCTGCCCTTGGAACGACGCGCCGGCTCTCGGAACCGTCTCCAATTGGACCCGGCTAAAAAATGATGAGTCTCGTATGACGCTGTCTCCTCTCAACGACGGGACGGCTCACATTCGAGTATTTTCGGGAAGGAAGCGTCATGACCACCATGGCAACTGCGGCGCCCGCGCGCGCGTCGCAAACTTGGTATAAGATTCTCTACGTCCAAGTGCTGATTGCGATCTTGATTGGCGCCATGGTCGGCTGCCTATGGCCGTCCGTCGCGACCAACGACTGGGTCAAGGCGCTCGGTGACGGGTTCATCAAGCTCATCAAGATGGTGATCGCGCCGATTATTTTCTGCACCGTCACATCTGGTATCGCGCATATTCAAGATGCGAAGAAAGTCGGGCGCGTCGGCGTCAAGGCGCTGGTCTATTTCGAGATCGTCTCCAGCTTTGCATTGCTTTTGGGCCTCGTTATGGGCAATCTGGTCCAAATCGGACATGGCCTTGCGGTTAAGCCGAATGCTGCGGCGGTCGCCAATTACGTCAAGCAGGCGGAAGCCTCGAAGACCGTTGATATCTTTCTCAACATCATTCCCGATACCGTGGTCGGCGCCTTCTCTCGCGGCGATGTTCTGCAGGTTCTCCTATTCGCGATCCTATTCGGCTTTTCGCTGATGGCGCTGGGAGAGCGTGGGGAGCGCCTGCGCGGCATCATTGACGACGTCGCGAACGCGGTGTTCGGCGTAATCGCTATCATAATGAAAGCGGCCCCGATCGGCGCCTTCGGCGCCATGGCCTTCACGATCGGCAAGTTCGGGCCGGCAGCACTCGGCAATCTGATCGGTCTGATCGCGCTGTTTTACGCTACGGCGGCGCTATTTGTGGCGGTGGTGCTCGGTCTGATCGCGCGCCTCGTAGGCTTTTCAATATTCAAGTTCATTATCTATATCAAGGACGAGCTTCTGATCGTGCTCGGCACTTCGTCCTCTGAAAGCGCGCTGCCGCAATTGATGGAGAAGCTCGAACGGCTGGGCTGCTCCAAGCCCGTGGTCGGCCTGGTGGTGCCTACTGGCTACTCCTTCAACCTCGACGGCACCAATATCTACATGACACTTGCGACATTGTTTATTGCCCGGGCACTCGGGGTCGATCTCACCTTTGGCCAGCAGCTCACGATCCTGCTCGTGGCAATGCTAACGTCGAAGGGAGCAAGCGGCGTCACCGGCGCCGGCTTTATCACGCTCGCTGCAACGCTGTCGGTGGTCAATCCGGCGCTGGTGCCGGGCATGGCAATCGTGTTTTCGATCGACAAGTTCATGAGTGAGGTGCGCGCCCTTACCAACATCACCGGCAATGGCATCGCCGCCGTGTTCGTATCCTGGTGGGAAAACGAGCTCGAGCACAAGACGCTGCAGGCTCGTCTCAACCAGCCCACCGTTTCCAGCACTATCGATAGTAAAAGAACAATGAGGTAGGTCCCGGACTTGACCGCCGCCATTCGAAGACGCATCGAATGCAAGCGGAGCCACATTTCTCGCACTTCGAATCCGCACAGTCGACTTGACACGAGCCGGGACTTTCTCACGCGATCTCCAGTGCGCAGCCCTCCGCGTCGCGCCCGGCGGCCGCCCCTGAAAAGATGCCCCACGCGAGCAAAAAGAGTAGGAGCTTTTTAACAGTCATTTCAAGCGCGTCTTTGGCCGTCAATGCTCCCGGCTATCTGAACGCTTGTGCAACATTTTGCCGGGCTAGATAACATGATAGCGACAGAACGTGTCAGCCTGACGGAGCTGGGTGTTGGTCCAGCCAACAAATGCCGATGTGCGCGGTCACTGCACTTGCCTCGCCCGACCACGCACACGGCTGGTGCCGGTCCGGCGTCGTTGCGCGCTCGATTGCGGCTAACTACTCGGGGAAAGGTCCTCCACATCTGGCGTGCTGGCCCTAGGGCACCAAAGCAGTCGCGTAACTTCGCCCTCGCTTTTTGACACATGACCATTGCGCTTTCTTCCGCATGACCGATCGTGCCGGCGAGATGAGTGGTCCGGCAGCTTGTCCCTGCTCTTGCCGGGTTCGGCGAGGGGCGCCTGATTGTTCCGCCTCCAGGTCTTGGGGAAACTGCAGCCGCTGTCCTTGTGCCGTTGGCGTAAGGGGGTTGTCATCGGCCGCAGCCTCAAGCGCCTGCCCTGAGGTTATCGACAGCTGAGGAAAGCAGACATCTCAGCTTCGAATGCAGGCGCGCCGGCGCGCAATATTAGAATGTTTAGAACAACTATACGTATGTCTATGATGCGTTTTTTCTCGGCGCGTGCTGAGTTCCGCAGCAAGCAATCAATCTCGGAACCGCCCACCAGGGGCGCCGGGGATTGCCCCATTTTTGCCTAAAATGTTATAGTTCTCCCGCCGGAAAGGCCGGACGTTATCAAAATGCGTAGCCACATCAGCAATTTTAAACGTTCAGCTCCTCAATTTACTTTCGGCAGCATAACGCTGGCCGCGGTAACACTGCTTTGCTTGTACCTTCATTCGCATTTCGCCGCGACGGCGTTCGCCTATTTGTTAGTGGTCTTGCTGTTTTCATTGATGGGCAGCTTCGTCGCGTCATCAGCGCTCTGCATCCTAGCCATCGCTGCTCTCACCTACTACTTTGCGCCGCCGGCGTTCAGTCTGCGAATCGATGACCCGCAAGATCTTCCGGTAGTTGTTGCTTTTTTTATTGTCTCGATTGTGGGAACGCACCTGATCGGAAAGCTCCGCCAGGAAAGAGAGGCTGCGCGTGTGGCCGCGGCCAAGCTTCAGCAGAGTGCGGCGGATTTAGAGGATCGCGAAAAACGCTGGCGCGCAATCTTCGAGCACAATCCGGCCATGTACTTCATGGTCGATGAAGCCGGCACTGTCCTCAACGTCAATACGTTCGGCGCGACACAACTCGGTTATGCTCGTGCTGAACTGACCGGTCAATCCGTGCTGCGCGTTTTTCTTGAGGAGGATCGCGCGTTCGTTCGCCAATGCGTTCGGAAATGCCTTGAGGATATCGGACAATCGCGCACTTGGGATGTCCAGAAAGTCAGGAAGGACGGCTCGATATTGTGGGTACGTGAAAACGCCAAAGCCATGCTCTGGACCGATGACCAGCCCATCATCCTTATAGCCTGCGAAGATATCACGGAGCGAAAGCGGACCGAACTTGCCCTGCAGCGGAGCGAAGCACATTTGGCCCAGGCGCAGGAGTTGAGCCATACGGGCAGCTTCAGCTGGAACGCCACCACCGGCAAGGCCCTCTGGTCAAAGGAAACATTTCGGATTTTCCAACTAGACCCTGAGACGGTCCCGACGCCGCAGCTCGTCGTTGAGCGCACTCATCCAGATGATAGGGCTTCGGTTCGAGAAACTATCGATCGAGGGATGCGAGACCTGAGCGATTTCGAGCACGAATACCGGCTGCTGCTACCGGACGGCTCGGTGAAGCACATCCATGCGCGGGCACGAGTCACGAGAACTGCCTCTGGTGAGATCGAGTTTGTTGGGGCAGCTACGGATATCACGGCGGCGAGGCGAGCAGAACAGCAGCTGCGCCGGAGCGAGGCCTATCTGGCCGAAGCCCAGCATCTCAGTCACACGGGCAGCTGGTCCTGGGACGTCTACGGTCTAGATTTCGTGTATCGCTCCGCCGAGGTCGATCGTCTGTTTGGCTTTAGCCCACAAGAGCCGGTATCGATAGAGACCATTCGATCGCGCATCCATCCGGACGACTTGCCGCGGCTACAGGAGGTGCAGCGCCAGGCAATTGAACACAAGGAGGGGCGGTTCGAATATGATTTCCGTATCCTTCTACCAGATGGCGGGATCAGGCGCATACACGCCGTTGCGCACGTGGTGGTCGGCAGCGACGGTAACGTCAGCGAGCTGATCGGAACACATATGGATGTCACCGAACAGCACGCAGCTAGGGAACGCCTGGAGAACACACTTGCTGCGCTGCGCGAAAGCGAACAGCGCTTTCGCGACTACGCCGAAACAGCTTCCGACTGGCTCTGGGAGACCGGGCCGGATCATCAGGTCACTCACTTATCCGAGCACACCAGCACTGCGGGAATTTTGGCGACAGAAGTGATGGGCCTGCTTCGCTGGGACATTGCGTGCGACGTCGAAGAGGAACCCGAGAAGTGGCGGCAGCATCGGGCGATGTTGGAGGCCCATCTCCCGTTTCGGGATCTCGTCTACCGCACCGTGACTCGGATGGGATCTCTGATCTACGTCCGCACGAGTGGCAAGCCTTTTTTCGATGGAAAGGGCAATTTTCTCGGCTACCGCGGCGTCAGCACTGATATCACCGCTACCATTCGCGCCGATCAAGCCGAGCAAGCACTACGAAAGGCACAGGCGGAGCTTGCGCATGTGACGCGTGTAACGACGTTAGGCGAGCTGACAACTTCCATCGCCCACGAAATAAACCAGCCACTCGCCGCTATTATCAGCAACGCCGATGCGTGCCTCGGTTGGATGGGTCGCGACGCTCCTGATCTTTCCGCCGCGCGCTCTTCGGTGGAGTGGATCATCGAAGACGCGATCCGGGCAAGCGAGGTGATCCGTCGTGTTCGCACACTCGCGAAGAAAGGCCAGATTGAGATGGTGCCGCTCGATATCAATGAGGTCGTTAAGGACGTCATTGCGCTGGTAACACGAGAGCTGGTTAGCCACCGAGTGACGTTACGAACCGAGTTGACGGCCGCGCTGCCCATGATCTTCGGCGACCGGATTCAGCTACAACAGGTGATCATCAATCTGGTGATGAACGGAATCGAAGCCATGGACGCCGTTACAGACCGGACGCGCGAACTGCTGATTCAATCATCAAAGGACGATCTGGGGCACGTGCAGCTTGCCGTGACCGATTGCGGCGTCGGGGTCGCCGAAGACGACGCGGACCGCGTCTTAGATCCCTTCTTCACCACAAAGGCGAGTGGCCTTGGAATGGGTCTTTCGATCTGCCGATCGATCGTGGAAGCTCACGGAGGGCGGCTGTCAATCGTCCACAAAGATGGACCGGGCGCGACCTTCCAGTTTGCCCTGCCGCTGCATAAGGAGGCCGTCTCGTGACAGGACGATTTGACTCGCCAGGTGAAGGCAGCAATGCCGAGGCGTCGACAAAGCCGATAGTCTTCGTCGTCGAGGATGACATCTCCCTGCGTCGCTCGCTTACGAACCTTTTTCGATCGGTAGGGTTGGACGTGGTTGCATTCGGATCGGCCCGCGAAATGCTGCAGAGCACAGTTCCGGACGTTGTTAGCTGTCTCGTTCTTGATGTCCGGCTGCCAGGCTTGAGCGGCCTTGAATACCAGACCGAGCTGGCGAGGTTAAACATACATATTCCGATCATTTTCATTACCGGCCATGGCGACGTTCCCATGAGCGTCAGGGCCATGAAGGAAGGAGCGGTCGATTTTCTCAGCAAACCGTTTCGCGACCAGGAACTCCTTGATGCCGTGGTTGCGGCGACCGAACGCGATCGCAAAAGACGGCAGGCTCAGCAGACCGTCGCGAAGCTGCAGTCTCTATTTGAAACCTTAAGCCCGCGCGAGCAGGCGGTGATGAAACTGGTCGCGGCCGGCCTGATGAACAAGCAGGTAGCAGCCGAGCTTGGGCTCGCCGAGATTACGGTCAAGATCTACCGTGGACACGTCATGAAAAAGATGCGTGCCCGGTCGCTGGCCGACTTGATCAGAATGACTGAGACGCTGGGAATCCGCGCCAATCGTCCCGAATAAACCCACGTATGATTTTACAATTTCGTCACTCAAGCCCACTTTCGGCGAATGTGGCTACTACTTTGGCAGCCACTATACCCGCGTCGGGAGGGCTCGTGTTGTCTACGCCTTTGATTTCCGTCGTTGACGACGACGCCTCAGTCCGTGCGGCGACAGAGAACCTTTTGAAATCGCGTGGCTACATCGTCCGAATATTTGCGTCGGCCGAGGAACTCTTGCGGTCGCCGCAGTTGAACGAGACATCCTGTGTCATTACCGATGTGCAGATGTCGGCTATGAGCGGCCTGGAGCTGTTGGCAGAGATGCGGACGCGTGGCTACGACGCACCGTTCATTTTCATTACGGCTTTCCCCAACGACCGCGTGCGCGCGTCAGCCCTGGGCGCCGGAGCGATTGGCTTCCTCGCCAAACCCTTTGGCGGACAAGCGTTAATCGAGCTCCTCGATACCGCACTGAAGGCGTATGGTGGCCGAGAGGGCATCTGATGCAATCAACCTGCAGCTTGGGTTCATGTCCGATCTAAACGCTCCACGCGACGACAATCTCGCCAGGACGACGGATTAAGTTGTTCTCCGTGACGAATGCGGACGAGCGCTGATTTAAGCGATCTTTTGAGCCGGGACAGTTTCGGCGAAGGCGCGGATGATGGCAAGCAAGAGTTCTGCGAGCCATCGCGGGAGCAGGCCGAAGTTGTAGCTGGCCGCGGCGAGGACGGCGTTGATGCGGTCACCGACGCGGCCTTTGAGATAGTTCCGGTCCATGCGGTGCTCGGCCTTGACGTGACCGATGACGGGTTCGACAGCCGCGCGACGCTTCATCTCGCTCCGGATGGAAGCCGTGACGCGGCGAACCTGACCCGAGATCCAGACCCTGAACCGGTGCGGGTAGTTGGGCCGCAGTACCCCTTTTCGACGTGGATACGACGAGCCTCCATGCCGGTGAGCTTCTCCATGTCGGCGACCACGGGGCCGAGCGTGTGGCCGTCAAAGGGATTGCCTGCAGCGCCTTGGTACGCTCGTGCCATTGGCATTCATCAGGTTTGATGAGAGGCGGCGAGCACGCCCGAGGATGCTCCTCCATTAGAAATCAGGTCGATCGATGATTGACCTGCTGACGCCGGAGTTGCGCCGCGCCACCTCATGTCGGGTTCTGGTGTCGACGTTGCAGTGGAGTTCGCGGACGAGCCGCCTTCCATATTTTGGCCGATTTCCAGACTTTGAGCAACGATATCGCTAGAAAAGTTATCAAACTTCGATTCGTGGAAGCGCGCCCCGCGCGTTCGGCGTCAATGCTCATTTATCCAAATCCGCATTTCGCCTTCGCCGCGGTTAGCCCAGCTGAACCACGGAATGAATGTCAGCCGCTGCGGTTCTAGCTGTCCAGCCACTTTGTCGTACTGATAAAGCACCGCTTCTTCAGAATGGGTGTGTTGCAACCGCGCCCCGTCAGCCTGCAGCAAGATCTTGCCGTTAAAGAGACCAGTTCCTTCGACAAGGGAAAACCGACTGTCTGCATGAAGCCAAACGTTGTGTAACTCGGTCCCATTGTCGGCTTCCTCCAGACAATAAATTAACGGGCCACGCTGGATGGCCACCTTGCCGGCCAAATTGCGAACTTGTGGATGGCCGTATACGCGACGCACTTGCATCGGCAGCGATAGTTTGACGCGATCTCCCTGCCGCCATGTTCGACGAATGTGCAAATAGCCCTTGCGCGGCTCGCAATTGACAGGCTCGCCGTTCAGGCTCGCCTGCGGCGCGCTACACCATTCCGGCAGGCGCAGGGCGAGCGTGTGGGCAATTGGCGGCGCAGATTCGACGGCGATTTCCACCTCGTCTCTCCAGGGATAGCTGCCGCTTACGAGCAACTGCAGCGTATGTCCGTCGATGGATATAGCCACCCTATTACCAACGTAGAGGTTTACATAGAGCACGTCGGTGCGGGGCGTGTAGATGTAATGACCAATCGATGTGAAAAGGCGTGCGATGTTCGGTGGACAGCACGCGCAGCCAAACCAGCGTCGTCGCACCGGCGAGACGTGATTGTAGATGCCATTAGACCTCAGCGTTTTAGGATGCACTTCGAGCGGGTTAACATAGAAATAGTGACGCCCGTCGAACGCGATACTGCCGAGAACGGTATTGTAGAGCGCGCGCTCCATCACCTCCGCATAGCGACCGTCCAGTTCCATCTCCAGCATACGGCGTGCGAACATCATCAGGCCAATCGATGCGCAACTTTCCGCGTACGCCGTATCATTCGGCAGATCGTAATCGCTGCTGAACGCTTCGCCAGCGACTTGCGAGCCGATGGCTCCGGTAATATAGATCTGGCGCTGGACCATGTTTTGCCATAGCCGTAGGCAAGCTTGGCGCTGCTGCTCGTTCTGGCGCAGACGCGCGAGATGAGCTACCGCGGTCATGAGGTATACAAAACGAACCGCATGACCGATTGCAGTCCGCTGCTCCGAAAGTGGCAAGTGCGCTTGGCTATACGCTTTATTTTTTATCATCCAAGGCGTGCCGTCCGATTTGGGGACGCAGGATTGCTGGCGTTTCTCGTACTCAATGTCGTAGAAGTGTGGCTCCGTGCCGCGTTGCTCCACGAAATAGTTGGCTAGCGTGAGATATCGCTGCTCCTTTGTCGCTTCGTAGAGGCGTGCCAACGCAAGTTCGATTTCCGGATGGCCATCGTAGCCGTGTAACTGATCGCGCTCCGGGCCAAAAACTCTGCCGATGTGGTCAGCAAGCCTGCAAACGACCTCCAGCAATCGCCGTTTGCCAGTCGCCTGAAAGAACGCGACACCCGCTTCAATCAAGTGGCCGGCGCAATAAAGCTCGTGGCACTCCGCTAGGTTGGTCCAGCGCTCCTGAGGCGCGTTCAGTATGAAATAAGTGTTGAGGTAGCCGTCGCCGCATTGGGCCGCCGCAATCAATTCAATCAGCTCATCAGCGGCTTTCTCCAGGTCTGGATTGGGTGCCTGGCATAGCGACCATGCAGCCGCCTCAAGCCATTTTGCGACGTCACTGTCCTGAAAAACCGTGCCATGGAACTGGCCCCTCGCACGTCCGGCGGCAAGGCGGAAGTTCTCTACCGCGTGGCTCGGTATTGCCTCGGGATCGCGATCGTTCAGCACCTCCCATTGGTAGGGAATTGTCACTTCCCTGACCAGCTGCTGGCATTTCCCAATCAGCGGATCCAAGACCTGTAGGTCGTGAAGATCGACTTCGGCCACATTCCGATCATTCATCTCGTTCCTCCTTGGAGTATTGCGAACGGACGCCTAACCCAGCAAGCCAGCTCACTATGTTGCGTTGTTGAGGTTGTGACCCTAAGATTTGCGTGCATAATCGTATTCTCGGTGCGAGCGTTGAAACGATAGAGACGTAGAGGCTGCCCTACGGCGCCGCACTCCCAGACATGCGCTGACAGCAGTCTCGTTCGAGGAGCGGGATAGCAATTCCCATGCCGAGAATGAGGAGCGGTTGTTCTGGTCAACCAGATCTACGGCTCCGCGATAGGAACCCGATGCGATCGCTGGCCCACCAACCGAATTTGCCAGTCGTGCCAAATCCCGCGTCGCCGCGAGGCTGGTCGATCCTGCTATACGAGCCGGTCGGCTGTCGCTGGGTCAGATAATGGCCAATAATACTTGCCTGCCGCACATAGCCGGTGGCGCCGCGTCCTTCCGACGCGGCGAATTACCTGCACTTGATACCAGGCGCTCGGCTTTGCGCGGGAATGTCCGGTTTCTAACGATCCTTTGATGACGCGTAGCAGGTGGAGAGGGCCGCGGTGGCGCGTGCTCAACCGGATTGAATGAGTTGCTGCTACGCGCGATCTAAGGGAGAAACTGGACCGCTAATCCCAAGCAATCGTTTCGGGGGCGAAGCGCGTGCTCAACTTCCCGACGTGGCGCGAATGCTGGCGGTCATGAAAAGTAAGTGATCGCGCGCAGGCGCTGCCAATGAATTAGCCGCGGCGGAGCGACCCGAAGCTGTCTGCACCGATTTGCTCGTCGGCTTCGGCAAGGTGTGAGGATTAGTTCTGCATCGCGTTTCAGGCTGATCTGGCCCTGCAAAGCGGTTGCAGGCTGGGTAACCAGGAGCCGACTTGGATCTCCCAATTGTCCGCAATTCCCGATTGTTATCGACCGTTCCACTCGAGCGGCCCGGTTGGCGCAGTGACGCCGGCAGGATAACGCAACCCCTTTGCTCCACGGCCATTACAGCCGCTTCCTCACTATTACGGGTTGCTCCGCCCCTGACGCATTGCGTCAGGTTCCCACGTTCCGTGTTGAAGCCTGTGACGAGATCATGCCGCCTATGCACCGGCTGCCGCGTGGGCCGTAAACAGGCTCCGCCCACACTCCTCCGAGCGCTACTACCCCACGCCCGTTTTGACAGCGTCTTGAACCCATTTCGATACGTCATCGGCGGTTCGCTTGCACTCATCTTCTTGTCACTTACCTGACGGTTTCATTCACCGCCTTTTTCCTCATCGCTCACCACCGCGCCTTTTGAACGCGGCAGCATGAGGTGGTTTGAAGCCTGCCCCTGCAGGCCGGCTCCGGGAGGCCAGACTCCCATCTTCAACACAGCATCACCGGCGTCGCCGCCGGTGTTCGTGGCACACGGTAATAGGGGTTCTCGGTCCAGCGGGCGCACAGCACCTCATCCGAGAGATTGTGCATGTGCTTCAGGATGAACAGGCCGGCGACAAGCCGCGTCGGCAGGCCAGAACTTCCAGTCGATCAGCGCCGCCAACCGCACCAGCGGGTGGCCCATGTCGATGATCTGATCGAGCGCCGGAAGCACAGCTCTTTCTGGCGATCATCCCGCGGTTTGCTCATCGCCGTCCCCAATGCCGATGACCGCCGTCAGGGAATCACGAATCGCAAAGAACTTGTCCGGTTCCGGCCCCACGAACTCGACGCGACCAAACGCAAGCCCAACACCTCGACGCGGAGGCCTCAATGCTCAGATACTAACACCGCGGCCTCATTCGACAGTCACCGATTTTGCGAGATTACGCGGCTGATCCACGTCCGTGCCCCTTACGAGGGCGGTATGGTAAGCCAAGAGCTGAACCGGAATGGCATAGACCATCGGCGTAAAGCTTGCGACCATCTCAGGCAGCACAAGGGTCATGAGTGTATCCACGGTCGCTTCCAAAGCACCCTTCGCATCGGTGATCAGGATGATCTTGCCGCCCCGAGCGGCAACTTCTTGCATGTTCGAGACGGTCTTTTCGAAGACCTTGTCGTAGGGCGCGATCACCACCACAGGCACGGTCTCATCGATCAGCGCGATCGGTCCGTGCTTGAGCTCGCCGGCGGCATAACCTTCTGCGTGGATATAGGAAATTTCCTTCAGCTTGAGTGCGCCCTCCAACGCCAGGGGGGCCGACGTGCCCCGACCGAGATAGAGCACGCCCCTTGAGTCGGCGATATAATGCGCGAGCTTCTCGATCTGCGGCTCGATCAACAGCGCCGCAGCAATCAACCGCGGCACTTCGATAAGCTCACGCACGAGCTTCGATTCATCGATCTCAGAGAGCTTACCGCGCTCTTTGCCTGCTGCGACGGCAAGCGCTGCCAATACCAACAGCTGGCAGATGAATGCCTTTGTGGAGGCGACGCCGATTTCTGGCCCCGCCAGCGTCAGCAGAACGGATTCGCTCTCGCGTGCAATCGTCGAGGTCGGAACGTTGACCACAGATATCGTGTGCACCCCCTGGCCCCTGGCGTATCGCAACGCAGCCAGTGTGTCAGCGGTTTCGCCCGACTGCGAGATGACGATGGCGAGATCCCCCCGGCGCAGAGGCGCCTCCCGATAGCGGAACTCGGACGCTACATCGATCTCGACAGGCAAGCGCGCCAGCCGCTCAAACCAGTATTTGGCAATGTGCCCGGCATAGCTTGCAGTGCCGCACGCGATAATTGAGATGCGCTGAATGGATTTAAAGTCGAACGGCAATGTGAGCGGCAGGGCGACGCGCTTGGCCGCCATGTCGAGATAATGCGCCAATGTCTTGCCGGCCACCGTTGGCTGCTCGTGGATTTCCTTGGCCATGAAGTGGCGATAATTCGCTTTGTCCACAAGGAATGACGATACGCCAGACTTTGATGTTTCCCGCTGGACGACGGAGCCCTCTGCGCTATAAATCACGCACGTCGTGCGCGTCAGCACGGCCCAGTCGCCGTCTTCAAGATAGGTAATGGTGTCGGTCAAAGGCGCGAGCGCGAGCGCGTCCGATCCTAGATACACTTCGCCGTTACCATATCCGATCGCAAGGGGCGACCCCCTGCGCGCACCGATCAAAAGATCGTCGTGGCCCTTGAAAAGGAATGCCAGCGCGAAGGCACCGCGCAGGCGCGGCAGCGACGCTTGTACCGCATCCTGCGGCGAGTAGCCATTCTTGAGATAAGATTCGACGAGATGTGCCACCACCTCGGTGTCCGTCTCCGAGTCAAAATGGGCTCCATTCCGCTCCAGCTCGGTCCGCAGCTCGCTGAAATTCTCAATGATCCCGTTATGAACGACCGCTACATTTTCCGTCGCATGCGGATGAGCATTGCTCTCGGTCGGCTTTCCATGAGTCGCCCAGCGGGTGTGACCAATACCGGTACGACCCGACGGCGGATAATAGCGCAGCCGCTCCTCAAGGTTTCTCAGCTTACCTTCAGCGCGTCGCCGCTCGATACGGAGACCTTCGAGAGTCGCGAGGCCTGCGGAGTCGTAGCCACGATATTCCAATCGCTTGAGCGACGCGACCAACTGCTCACCGACCGGACCACGCCCCAAGATGCCAACAATGCCACACATATCGATCAACGCTGCCCAAGTTCAAGAAGCCCGACGTTCCTCCTCACAGGAACCCCGTTATGAAATTCGCTCGCCCGGTAATAACAGGCGTCAAGTTCGAGATCTTTCGGGACCGCCTGCATCGCCGCCGCATTCACAAGCGTGAGTCAGATCTCTTCGGCCACCATCACTTCGCCCGGCTACATCCTCAGATGCGCTTGCCCGGCGACATCCAATTCCGACGCAAACAAACTCGCTCCGTTGCGACGACAGCTGTCGTCGCAACAAGCCGCTGCGAGGATAGATCGTGCAGGTAGTCTGGCTCCATGGATTGAGGACATTCGAACAGATAGGCAGGCCAATTATCCTTCGGTAAAACATCTTCTGGTTTGCTCACCATCACTGATGAGCCATTTCACGACTTGCAGCTCAAGTTTCCAAGAAAGTGAGCAGCGATACCGGCGAAACGGGCGGCAGTTGATGTGGGAGTCATTGAGTCCTTGCGTCTCACTGATAGACTCTTCGAGAGGCTCACGTTCGTCTGGGCCTTGGTTCATTGCAGATAGAAAGAAGACACGCTGCCCGTGGCTTCTACATCGTCTGCTGCCGATATATTTGCGCGGCCGCTCTAGCAAGAATTGTCCCATGTCACTGGAAACATTTTTTCCGGCGCTGGTTTAAGATGGCTCATCATACTCGGAACGAGGCAAGTCACGCTCGTCGAGACTAAACGATTGGCGTTGGAGCTCTATTGTACGAACGTAAACTTTCGATATCGGAACGTTCGAAGATTCATACCGACGTTTGCTACTCTTTCTCATTTTGTCTTGCGTCGACCGTCCACTGCCTACCACGAGTTGATATTGCCAAAGGGCACTGATCACGGTTGACGAGGCACCGCCAAGTCAGGGTGTTCTATTCGGAGATTAACGGTACGGGAGCTGTGCAGATTACGAATTGATGCGCAGGCTTGACGTGTGCTCGCTTGCATCGCGTGACGCCGACAAACGCATTGACGACCGCGGCCTCAGCTCGTCACTCTCCCAAGCCATGGCGAGACCACGCGAATGCGTAGATGCGCTTTAGAATAGATAAGGAACACAGACCGTCGGCTTCTATCTCATTGCAAATATCGCCCGCGGGGGAAGCGCGCCCTGGCGCTCGTAACGGCGTTTGCCATCCATCTCGCCTGCTTCGGATCATCGCGGATATCAGGCAGGTTGCGAGGGTTAGTTGACTTTTATGTTTGGAAGCTCAACGTGTCGGCTTCTCCAGTCTAATATAAATCAATGTATATAGTGTGCATTTCCTACACGATGTGTATGACTGGAGTTAATGATCGCTTTCCTCTAATTGCCGGTGGAGCGCGCTTGCGCATCTAGATTTATCGACAAACGGCTTCGCAATAGCATTTCGTAGGTAGGCTTTCTTTCCGACGCAACTAAGAGAGATCATGGCGGCTCAGGACTCAAAGCGGCGCGTTGCGCTGATCACCGGCGTCACCGGGCAGGACGGCGCATATCTCGCCGAGTATCTGCTAGGTCTCGGCTACACCGTGCACGGGATCAAGCGCCGATCGTCCTCGTTCAACACAGCGCGCATCGATCATCTCTACCAGGATCCGCATGCCGGCAACCTGCCGTTTCTGATGCACTATGGTGACATGACGGATTCGACCAATCTGATTCGGCTGGTGCAGCAGATCCGGCCGACCGAGATCTACAACTTGGCCGCCCAGAGCCACGTCCACGTCAGTTTCGAGAGCCCGGAATATACCGCCAATGCCGACGCGATCGGTGTGCTGCGCCTTTTGGAAGCGATCCGCATCCTCGGCATGGAAAATGAGACGCGGTTCTACCAGGCCTCGACCTCGGAGCTTTACGGCCTGGTGCAAGAGGTGCCGCAGAAGGAAACCACGCCATTCTATCCGCGCTCGCCGTATGGCGTCGCCAAGCTTTATGGCTACTGGATCACAGTGAACTACCGTGAGGCCTATGGCATGTTCGCCAGCAACGGCATCCTGTTCAACCATGAGAGCCCGACCCGCGGCGAGACCTTCGTGACGCGCAAGATCACCCGCGCCGTCGCCCGCATCGAGGTCGGCCTCGAGAACACGCTCTATCTCGGCAATCTCGACGCCAAGCGCGACTGGGGCCATGCTCGCGATTATGTCGAGGGCATGCACAGGATCCTGCAGGTCGACGAGCCCGGCGACTTCGTGCTCGCGACCGGCGAGGCGCGGTCGGTCCGCGAGTTCGTCGAGCTGGCGTTTGCCGAGGTCGGGCGCAGCATCGAATGGCGCGGCAAGGGCGTCGAAGAGGTCGGTGTGGACAAGGCGTCCGGCGAGGCACTGGTGCAGATCGATCCGACCTATTTCCGTCCGACCGAGGTTGATCTCCTGATCGGCGATGCCAGCAAGGCGCGCGCGAAGCTCGGCTGGGCTCCGAAGACGCCGTTCTCGCAACTGGTGAGGGAAATGGTCGCCAGCGATCTGGTCCAAGCCAGGCAGGGTGGGGCCAATGGCAAGCACGGCGTTTGAACTGAAGGGCAAGACGGTTTTCGTTGCCGGCCATCGCGGCATGGTCGGCGCGGCGCTGATGCGCCGGCTGGCACGCGAACAGGCCGATCTCTTGACGGTGTCGCGCAGCGAGCTCGACCTGCGCGACCAGGCCACAGTGAATGCCTGGTTTGCCGCGAAGCGGCCGCAAGCCGTGTTCCTCGCCGCCGCCAAGGTCGGCGGCATCGTCGCTAACAACACGCTGCGCGCCGAGTTTCTCCACGACAATCTGGCGATATCGAGCAACGTGATCCAGGCGGCGCATGCCAATGGATGCGAGAAGCTGATGTTCTTCGGCTCCTCCTGCATCTATCCGCGCCTGGCGCCGCAGCCGCTGCGAGAGGATTCGATGCTGACCGGGCCGCTGGAGCCGACCAACGAACCCTATGCCATCGCCAAGATCGCCGGCATCAAGATGGCCCAGGCCTATCGCAGCCAGTACGGCGCCGATTTCATCAGCGTGATGCCGACCAACCTCTACGGCCCCGGCGACAATTATCACCCCGAATACAGCCATGTCGTCGCCGGGCTAATCCGCCGCTTCCACGAGGCCAAAATTTCGGGCGCCGGCAAAGTCGTGGTGTGGGGTACCGGCACGCCGCGCCGCGAATTCCTCTATGTCGATGATCTCGCCGACGCCTGCATCCATCTGATGAAGACCTATTCCTCGCCGGAACTGGTCAATATCGGTACTGGCAAGGACATCAGCATCGCCGAGTTCGCACTCATGGTCGCGGCCGCCGTCGGTTTTCGCGGTGAAATCAGCTTCGACACGTCGCGCCCGGACGGCACGCCGCGCAAGCTGCTCGACGTGGGTCGGCTGTCCGGGCTCGGCTGGCGCGCCACGACCTCGCTGGAGGACGGGATTCAGCTGGCATACCGGGCGTATCGCGCTGACAGCGATGGAGGCACCAGAGTGATTCGCTTGTTCCCAGATAAGGGGCCGATCCTACGATCAATCGGCGGTGAACATCCGGCCTAGCGGACCCGCCGCTCACGTAACGATCAATCGTGATTCGCAGTTGACGAACGTTCATTGTCAACAACGCCCTCAGTTGGCCCCCAAGAAGCCGAGTGACGCGGTGTATCCAAGCTCCGACGCAGCCAGCCGACTTGCAGGAAAAGGAAAAGGAAAATGATCATGATCGAGACGTGCTGCCACAATTGATGGCTCATCGACTCTAAGTCTCAAACGCCGATGGACGATCATTAGCCGGAAGCGTGCCGGTGCCCATTTCCTCTCGAGCAATGTTTTAGCGATGGTCTGTCATCATCATCCTCGCCGACAGCGTAACGATGGACATGAGCGCGCCTAACATCCCGAACGCCACGGGCAAGCCAAACATGTGTGCGATGAGCCCGATGCCGGCTGGCCCGACGAGTATACCCGTGTAGCCGCCTGTCGTGATGACCGCGATCGCTATGCCTGCTGGCATCACCTTCTGTTTGCCGGCGCGTCGACACAGTACGGGAACAACATTTGAAATACCCAATCCAATAAGCAGGAACCCCGCCATAGCAATCAACGCAACGGGCGCCGCCACCACAGCCAAGAAGCCTGTCACGATTGGCAGAGTCCCGAGCATCAATGTGGCACGGTCGCCGATTCGCGCCACCACGGCATCTCCGCTGAGACGCCCTGCGGTCATGGCGATTGAGAAGAGCATACAACCAATGCCCCCGTGCGCTTCCGCGAGAAGATCTCGTTCAACGAGAAGCAAAGCGCTCCAATCGAGCATTGCACCTTCGACAAGAAAGGTGATAGCCGCGAGCACAGCTATCAGCAACACACTGCGATGGGGCAAGACAAACAGTGGTCCCTGCTGTCTCGAACCCGTCGCGAGCAACCCCGGCCAGGCCGACACAATCACGATCGTCATTAACGCCGAACAGACCAACGTCGAAATAAGCGAGCCAAGCTGCAGCGAGAGGAACGAGGTCACGACAGCAGAGCCGGTGAATTCCCCAATGCTATACTGAGCGTGGAAGCCGGACATCAATGGACGGCCGGTGGCGCGCTCCGATTCAATCGCATGAATGTTCATGGCTACATCGATTGAGCCGATTGAAACGCCGAAAGCAAACAGCGTGGCGCCGAGCTTGACAGGTGTGTCGGCAATTGCAAGGCACGGCAGGATGATCGCGAGTCCAAGTCCACCCGCGAGGATAATGGGCTTGCTGCCATACCGGGCATTCGACACGCTGGTCATAAGCATCGCGATGACGGATCCCGTTCCGAGGCAGAGCAGCAGTAGACCAAGCATGCGGTCATCCAGCACGAGCCGCTCCTTGGCGATTGGCACTAAAGGCGCCCAGGCCGCGAGGCCGAATCCGGCCACAAAAAATGTCAGCCGCGTCCCAAGCACGCCGGCAGACCAATTGGCAGATGGTATCACGGACGCTCCTGAAAGAACGGGCTCGCGAGCGCGGCGCCCCTCATCCTGCGTGCGTCGCAAGCGGCGCGCGACTCGACGATGATGGCCTCAAGTTGACGTTCTTCATCACTGCAAATGCGATGCCGTCACAAATGCTGGACTACGTCACAGGGCGAGCGACAAGTAGGGGTGATTGTCGAGCCCGTGGGGGCGGTGTTTCGGCTAATCTTTCCCGGATGAGCTGGCCATACGAAGATGATAGCTTTTTGCTGGTTTGCGACAGCCGGAGGCGCAACGCTCAGTATGGGCTGTCGCAAAGCCTACAAAGCCAACGGCGCCCCACGCCTGTAGTTGGCGCTAACACGACCGTAGGTTTTCCGACAGCTTTTGCAAAATCGGAAGCTCTCATCGCGAGTAACTGCGCTGACCCGCGAGATCAATACAACGAGGACCGCTATCACGCGCAAGCCGTCAATGTCGGCCCGATACTTTTGATATTCGATTGTCCCGGTTCAGGCGGCCAGAAGGTTCCCCATTGGTGTAGAAAACCAGCGCAAGGGGTACCGTGAGCGACGAAAGCCGTAGCCGATGGCTCCATTTACAAAGGCCGCAAAACACGTCGTTGCGGCCAGAAACCAGATAGCAGCATCAAACTCAGGCATTTTCTAAACTTTCCCACACCGGAGGGCGTCGGGTCACGCGTCGGGGGATCAGCGCGGCCACTGGTTACTGGATTGCGGCAGATTCTGACCATTCGCATAGCAGCTCCGGCCGTCTTCGCAATGGCAGTGGCAGTGGTCACGTGCACCGGTTCAAGAGTTGCTCCTGCTCTCGACTTCGGTCGTACAACAGAAGCTGTGCTGCCCTTCCCAATACCCGACTACGATCACTCAGCAATACGTGTCAGCCTGTTCTTCGGTTTGTCGACAATGGTCGTGTCGAAGCCGTAAGTGTCGGTCATGGATACGGGGGCTCCTGACGACCGTTCCCCCACGGAATTGAACTCGTGTCGAATCCTAAGCGGTTCAGCGTCACCTTTTTCAGCTAGCAACGCAACGCGGTCGGACGGAAGCAAACAATTCTCCTTAAAGAGCACTTGGCATAAATAGCAAGGCCACCTTTTATCAGGCGAGCATCAGTTCCCTTCTTCCCCCGGCGAGGTCGAGCTTGGGCGTTCCGCCGCCGTGGATGTACGGTGCAATTCCCTTGACAGAGCAGCCGCGGATCACCGATGACGTATTCTTCGCCGGGCACCTGATGGTTGCCAAGCTCTGCACCACGGGCGTGAAGATCTCGATGCGCAAGGGAGCGTGAAGCGGTCGCACGCTCCTTCGCTCACCACACTGAGCGAAATCTATTCTATCGTCATTGCTTGGCCATCTGGGCATCAGCAGCGCCAGTGAGGTCGAGCTCGGCGGCGATCGTCGCGTGGCCGGAGCTCGCATCGGCACGGTGATCGGACGCGATCGCGACATAGACCGCCGGCAGCACGAAGAGCGTGAACAGCGTGCCGACAGACATGCCAGCGACGAGCACGAGCCCGATCGAGAAGCGGCTCGCGGCGCCAGCTCCCGTTGCAGTCAACAAGGGTATGAAGCCCGTCACCATTGCCGCCGTGGTCATCAAGATTGGACGCAGTCGGACGCGCGCCGCCATCTCTATAGCCGAGCGACGGTCAAGTCTCTCCTTGAGCTGCAGCTCATTGGCGAACTGAACCATCAAGATGCCGTGCTTGGAGATCAACCCGACCAGTGTCAACAGTCCGACCTGGGTGTAGATGTTCATAGTCGCCCAGCCAAAGAATGGCGGGATCAAGGCACCGACGATTGCCATCGGCACGCTGATCATGATGATAAGGGGATCGCGCAGACTTTCGAACTGCGCCGCAAGCACCAAGAATATGATGATGAGTGCAAATGCAAAGGTAATCGCCAGTTGGTTACCCTCGTGCACATATTGGCGGGCGTCGGCGAGGAAGTCGTGGCTGAAGCCTGCGGGCAGTTTCTTTGCCTCGGCTTCCAGGAAGTCCACAGCCTGACCGATCGTGACGCCGGGCATCGGCACGGCCTGAAAGGTCGCGCAGTTGAGCTGATTGTAGTGGGTGAGCGCGTTCGGATCGGTCGCAGTCTCGGTGGAGACTACGGTAGACAGCGGGAGCATCGAGCCCGTCGCAGTCTTCACATAATAGCTCCCAATTGCTTGCGGGGCCAGGCGTTCCTCGCGCGGCACCTGCGGGATCACCTGGTAGGAGCGACCCTGCAAATTGAAGCGATTGACGTAGTTTCCGCCAAGTAAGGTGGCGAGCGCGTTACCGATGGTCTGCATGGTGATGCCAAGTTCGTTGGCCTTGGATCGATCAACCTTGATTCGTACCACCGGCTGGTTGAACTCGAGGTCGGAGTCGCTCACCATGAACAGACCGCTCTTGCGCGCGGCATCCTTCAGCTTCGACATCTGCTCGTAGACGGATTGGAAGCCAAGCGTCGAATTGATCACCATCTGCACTGGTAGGCCACCCGAGCCGCCCGGAAGCGGCGGCAAGCTAAAGGCAAACGCGCTAATGCCTTCGATTTTCGACAGCTCGGCTTGGACAAGAGACTTTAGCGCGGTCGATGATCGCTTGCGCTCGTCCCATGGCTTGAGCAACATGCCGGCCATGCCACTCTGCTGGCCGCTAACGCCATTGAGCACGAAGCTCAAATCAGTCTCGGAAAACTTCTGGAACGCTCTTTCGAGCTTGGTGCCGTAATAGTCGAGGTAGTCGATATTGGCGTATTTCGGCGCCTTGGTTAGTGCGAATACGACACCTTGATCCTCCTCGGGTGCGAGTTCCTTGGAAGTATTCATATATAGAAAGCCGACGAGGCCCAACATGGTCAACGCAAACAGCCCGGTAATCGGACAGTAGTCGAGCGAGCGGTCGAGCTTGCGGCCGTACCATCGTGTCAGGGCGCCGAACCCGCGGTTCACAAACCCTGCAAACCGCCCCCTCTCGGCGCGCTTCAGAAAGAGCGAGCACATCATCGGCGACAGCGTCAAAGCGATTACGCCCGACACGATCACCGCTCCCGCTAGCGTAAACGCGAACTCGCGGAACAACGCCCCGGTGAGACCGCCGAGAAATCCGATTGGGGCATATACAGCAGCCAAGGTAATCGTCATGGAGACAACGGGGCCGACGATCTCGCGCGCGCCCCTTGTAGCAGCCTGGAGGGGCGGCGCCCCCTCTTCTAAATGGCGATGAATGTTCTCAACCACCACGATCGCGTCATCGACCACGAGACCGATCGCGAGAACCATCGCAAGGAGAGTCAGGAGATTGAATGAAAACCCAAGCACCAGCATCATGCTGCAGACACCAACGAGCGATAACGGAATAGCGACTACAGGAATGATGACCGACCGCAGCGAGGCCAGGAATAGGAAGATCACCGCCACCACGACCACGACGGCCTCAAGGAGCGTCTTCTCCACTTCATCGATCGACGATTGAATGAATTTGGTGGAGTCGTAGGCCACTTTCATCTTCAGTGACGGCGGCAGGTTACGCTCCATTTCTGGAAACAGCGCCCGAACGCCTCGCACTATGCTTTGCGGATTGCCCTGCGGGCTCGCCTGAACGCCGATAAAGACCGCGTGCTCGCCGTTCATGGCGACGCTGATGTCTGTGGTCTGCGCGGCAAGCTCGACTACCGCAATGTCCTCCATGCGCACAAAGCCGCCGTCATTGGCTTTGACGATCATGCGCTTGAAGTCATCGACACTCCGCAGATCCGTGTTTGCGGTGACATCGGAGATAGTGAAATTGCCCTTGGTCTGGCCGGCCGCGGCCTGAAAGTTGTTAGCGGCGATTGCAGCCGACACTTCAGCCGGCGACACGCCGTACCCTGCCATTCTCGCAGGATCGAGCCATAGCCGCATCGCAAAACTCTGGCCGCCCAAGATGTCTGCCGCTGCGACGCCATCGACGGTTGACATAACGGGTTGCACGACGCGCGAGAGGTAGTCGGAGATCGCGCTGGCCGTCAATTCCTCGCTGGAGAAGGCGATATACATTACAGCGGTGATCTGACCGGTCGACTTAGTGACGACCGGATCGTTTGATTCCTTCGGGATCAAATATTTGACTGAGTTGACCTTGGAGAGCACCTCGGTGAGCGCCTCGTTGGGATCGAAATTCAGCTTGATGTAGACTTGGATCGTCGAGGTACCGAGCACCGATGAGGAACTGATGTAGTCGACGCCCTCGGCGGAAGCGACTGCCTGCTCCAGGGGAGTGGTGATGAACCCCTGGATCATGTCGGCGGAGGCGCCAGGATAGGAAGTCGTGATATTGACGACCGTATTAGATAGCTTGGGAAATTGCCGGATCGGCAGTACGGTGGCCGCGCGCAAGCCAATCAGCAAGATCAGGACACTGACGACGATAGACAATACCGGACGTTTGATGAAAAGCTCGGTAAATGCCATCGCGACTCGCATTTCGAGAGGGGGATGCAAGTACGCCAGCAACTTGCGCTACGGCAACGATCATCAATGCGGCGACTGCGCTAAAGCCCGTAGTATGAGGGAAGCGTTATCGGCTACTCTAAGGGCTCACACGTTCCTGAGCATAGCGTGCCCAATCCTCCGCTTCTCCATCTCCGTCGCTTGAATAAACGTTGGCTGAGCTGTTCTGATCGCTGATCGCGATCTGGGTACCTTCTTAAGATAAAGCCCCTGTCTTTTTTGCGTGCAATCGGCCAAAGGTCCGACTCAAGATGTTCGTCCTCACACCTGATTGGGACGCAACGACTTCTAACAAGGCATCAGTTTAGGCTTCGCACCGACTCGTCGATCGAATGATCCAGGTTCGACATCGAAAGTACAGACGACCTGACGGGCGCTCAACTCTACAAAGGTAAGTCGGTAATATAGCATGGGCTGCAAAACACTATACCAAGGTTTGTCGAAACGGTCTCTGGTCGCAGCCGCGAGAAACTTGTGATGTTGCCAGACGCAAAGTTCTCGGTCCCACAATATTCCGCAAGCACCCCCTATCGCATCGCTAACTCGCTGAACAACGTCGGCTCGGGGTTCGCCCTTTGCTACCAGGTCGACACGTCTGTAAACAGTTGGCCTTGAGCACTTCTTCCAGCTCAATATGCTGCGTACGGTTTGACTACGCATTGCGCTACGGAGTTGGCGACGCCAGTATTACGTTGTCGATCAGCCGGGTCGAGCCGACGTAGGCTGCCGCACAAAGCGCCGCGGGGCGTCGCAGTGGACTATCGGCGGTGTTGAGCGTGTCACCGTCGACAAGTTCAAGATACTGCAGTCGGTCAACTGCCTCTAAATGCCCCTTGGCGATAGCAATCAGCCTTTCTACGTTGCGCTCTCCAGAGCGAAATTCATCGAGCGCGGCGGATAGCCCACGATTGATCGTAAGGGCCCGCTGACGTTCTTCCTTGCTGAGATACCGGTTGCGACTGCTCATCGCGAGCCCATCCTGTTCGCGAACGGTTGGTACGGTGACGATCTCGATGGGGAGATTGAGATCAACCGCCATGCGACGCACGACTGCACATTGCTGAAAATCCTTCTGGCCAAAAAACACGACGTCGGGCTGCACCATGTTGAACAACTTGCATACGACAGTCGCGACACCGCGAAAATGTCCAGGCCTGAATGCTCCGCACAGAGGTTTCGCTAGGTCGCCCGGTTCAATGAAAGTCTCGAAATGGCTCGGATAGACTTCCTGTGCATCCGGCGCAAAGAGGATCGCAACCCCGGCATCGCGGCACAGTCCCTCATCGCGCAAGAAGTCGCGCGGATAGGTGCTGAGATCCTCGTTTGGTCCGAACTGAGTGGGGTTGACGAAGATGCTGACGACCGTGACGTCGCATTGCGCCTGGCTCGCCGCGATCAGCGCCAAGTGGCCATCGTGGAGATAGCCCATTGTCGGCACGAATCCGACCCGTTGATCGGCACTGCGGGCTTTTGCGAGAGTGCGGCGAAGCTCAGCGACCGTCGTGATTGTTTGCATGTCGACCTTTACATCGGTTTGGGTTGGACGGCGCCCAGTTGGTAATTGCCTCGCCGACGCCTTCAGGAAGTCGATAGGACTCTTGCGGTCCCGGGAATGCACCACTGCGGACATCCGCGGCCCAGCGCGAAAGCGCATCATGCAACTGCTGGAAGCCTTCCGCATAGGCGCGAACGAATTTGGGGCGTTGACCTTCGGTCAGGCCCAGCACGTCGTGAAACACGAGCACCTGCCCCGAACAGTCCGGGCCGGCGCCGATTCCGATCGTCGGTATTGTCAAGGAGTCGGTTGCTCGAGCAGCAAGCTCGGCCGGAATGCCTTCCAACACCAAAGCGAAACAGCCGGCCTCCTGCAGACGGTGAGCATCATCGAGCAACCGCAGCGCTTCATCCGCTTTCCGGCCCTGCACCTTGAAGCCGCCCATGACATTGACGCTCTGGGGCGTAAGGCCCAGATGACCCATCACCGGAATCTCGCAATCGACAAGGGCACGTACCATCTCGATACGCTTGCCGCCGCCCTCGAGTTTCACCGCGGCTGCGCCTCGCTGCAGGAATCCGCCGGCATTGCGTATGGTTTCCTCGACGCTGAGGTGGAAGCTAAGAAACGGCATATCGGCGACGAGTAAAGCTCGAGGCTTGCTGCGTGCAACGGCTTCCAGATGATGGTTCATCATCGCCACGCTCACCGGTAGCGTGTTTTCAAATCCAAGGCAAACGTTACCGACACTATCACCGACGAGAATTATATCGACGGAAGGATCCGCGATACGCGCCAGAACCGCGTCGTAGGCAGTGGTCATGACGACACGCCGGCTCTCCTCCTTCCACTTCTGCAGCATGGGAATCGTGATGCGCTCAACCGGCGGCTCTAAAACGTGGCTCATTGGACCCCCATCGCGTCGACGACTTCAGTTCGATTATGCGGCGCGAAGTCGCCTGCTGCTTCCGAACTGACCGAGTATGTCAGGTGTTCAGTAATCTGGTTGCTGCGATCGAAAGGGCGACTCTTCGGCCTTAACTCAACAATTTTCTGCTCGTCCAAGAAGGACGAACTGCAAACAATGAGTTGGTCGCCGACTTGGCAGGTCCGCGCCGCAGCGCCGTTGAGGACACAGCAACGTGAGCCGCGTACGCCGAGAATGACGTAAGTCGAGATTCGTGCCCCGGAGTTCTTGTTCCAGGTCTCCACGAACTCCGTCGGTGGAATGCCCGCCTCGTGACAGCGATCTGGATCGAGGGTGACGGAACCGGGATAATAAAGACTGGCCTCTGTGACATGGATGCCGTGCAGCTTAGCAGAGAGCACTTTTCTCATTTGAAATATCGTTGAGCCTTTGCGGACCAGGTGCTTCCTAGGGAGCTTGGAAGAAAATTGTCAACCTGCGAAGATAAAAAGAAATCGATGCCTCGAAAATGACCCGCGAACGGATGAAAATTCCTTTTGGTTGCGCGATCACCAGACGAAGACTTTCTCGGCCGGTGTGTTGGGTCATGCGGGCGTGGCCAATGACTTCGGCAGATTCGCGTGTGGCGATCGACGACCGATCCGGCCTGCTTCTAGACCAGCTCATCGGCTGCATCGTTAACTCCAGCGTAGATTTCCTCGAGGTCCGCCGACGTGACACAATACGGCGGCATAACATAGATCGTATTGCCAAGCGGGCGCAGCAGCAGATCTCGATCTCTAAAAAACGCCTGCAGTCTCGGCCCGATATTGGCGAGGTACCCCTCGTCGCACACCTTCAGCTCGAGTGCTGTGATAGTACCAGTTTGACGGACGTTCCCGAAGCGCGCGTCCGCGCGAAATGGTTCGATTTTCTGTTTCTGCATTGCAGCGACGGAGGCCACACGCTCGTAGGTCTCATGGTTACACCAGAGATCCAGGTTCGCCTTGGCAGCGGCACACGCCACCGGATTTGCCGTGTAGGAACTGGAATGGAAGAAGGTGCGGGTTCGGTCTTTCGAATAGTGTGCGTCGAAAATCTCCTCGCGGCAGAGCGTCACCGCAAGCGGAAGAGAGCCACCCGTGAGGCCCTTGGAATAGCAGGCAATGTCGGGCGTGACACCAGCCTGCTCGCAAGCGAATAATGTTCCAGTGCGCCCCCAGCCAGTCATGACCTCGTCGGCAATGAACAGGACGCCTGAGGCCTCACAGATCCGTTTCATTTCATTTAGGACCCAAGCAGGATACATAAGCATCCCGCCAGCCCCCAGGATCAGGGGCTCGACGATGAAGGCAGCCGGGTTTTCGTTGCGACACGCGACCTCGAGCGCGTCGAGCGTGGCCTGTTCATGACCCAGCGCCGGGAACGGCACTGAGGTAACCTCGAACAGCAGAGGTTCGTAGGCCGCATTGAACACACCACGCGCGCCGACCGACATCGTCCCCACCGTGTCGCCATGATAGGAATGCTGCATCACGACGATACGTGAGCGCGACCCGCCTATGTTGCGCCAATAGCCGAGCGCCAATTTCAGCGCGACCTCCACGCTGGTCGAGCCGCTGTCGGAGAAGAAGACGTAGTCGAGGCCACGGGGCGCAAGCTTCAGAAGCAGGGATGCAACCTCTTCGGCGGGTTCATGAGTGTGGCCCGCGAAGATGATCTGGTTGAGCTTTTCCGCCTGCTTTTGAATGGCGCTCACGATGTAAGGATGGCAATGGCCATGGGTCACTACCCACCAAGACGCGATCGCGTCGATGATGCGACGGTCATCCGCGGTGTAAAGATATGCGCCCTGGCCGCGCAAAACCTTTATCATCTCGCCTTGCAGCGCATGTTGGGTAAACGGATGCCAGATCCGCGACTTTGCTTTGCACATTATGAATCGAAATCACCCCCATGGAACGAGGCCTTAAAGGCCGCGCGAAGCGCGTTGGCCGTGAGTGGAACAAGGCACGGCAGCCGGCCCAGCTTCCGCACTTGTCCGATCCTGCAAATGGTGCTCTCGGTGTCGACGTTCTCTTCGCCGATGAACGCGATACCGCGAATTTCAATGTTGCGATTGTGCAAGGCCTCGAGCGAAAGCAGCGAATGATTGATGGTACCGAGGGCAGTGCGCGCGCAGAGAATGACTGGCAGCCGCCATCGTGCAAAGACGTCGATGTAGAGTTCGTTGCGATTGAGCGGTACCATCAGCCCGCCTGCCCCCTCGATCACGAGCGGGCGATCCCCGGTGTCCGGCACATCGAGTGAGGTGGCGTCGATATGAAGGCGATCGAGTTCTGCTGCGAGATGTGGTGACGCTGGCGTCTCAAGACGATACCGCTCTGGCACAATCCGATCGTCTGGAAGTTCAGCCAGTCGTTTAACGACCTGGGAATCGATCTCCCCTCGAAGACCAGCCTGGACAGGTTTCCAATAATAGGCATCAAGAAAATCGACGACTCCTGCGGAAAAGATCGTCTTGCCGACCTCAGTGTCGGTGCCGGTGACTACGAATCGCCGAGCCATCTTGCCTCGCTTCCGGTTTCTTCCATCAAAGCATCGAGCAACGCACGCACATCATCCTCTCGGACATTCAGCGTCAGGGAGATTCGCAGCCGATCTGTGCCCGCCGGCACAGTCGGTGGTCGGATTCCGCGAACGTCGGATCCGCGAGCCTGCAGCATCGATGCCAGTTTCATGGCGCGCGCGTTGTCGCCGTGAAGGCGACCAAGCGGTTGACCATGAAGTCGCGCAGCACCCGGCTCGCGGTGACGAGGGCACCGGCGGCGCCCAACGCCTTGCCGCACGGATGAACGACCACCAGGTTCTCGCGCCCTTCGTAGGGGGGCGGTCAGCCCCTTTCCCTGCTCACCATACACGCCAGTGGCATGAGCTTCGTCTACCAAAAGGAACGCATCATGCCTGTCGGCGATTGCGACAAGCTCCTTGAGCGGCGCGAAGTCGCCGTCCGTGCTGTACAGACTTTCAGCCACGATCCAGACGCGGCCCGTCCCACCTTTCACTCGCCAGTCGCGGATTGTGTTTTCGACCGACGTCGGGGCGTTGTGAGCGCTTTCGCGAAACTCGGCTCGTCCGGACCGTGCGCCTTCGTGAATGCTCGCGTGCACGAGCGAATCGAGTACCAGCAGATCGCCCCGTTGAGGCAACAGGATCGCAAAATTCGCCACATATCCGTCGCTGAAAAACAGCGCCGTCTCGGCTCCGAAAAGGTGCGCGGCCTCCAGTTCGAGACGTTCGTGCTCGTCGCAATTTCCGCGCAGGAGGCGTGACCCGCCGGCCCCGATTGGAGTGCCGGATTCCAGCGCTGCCGCCATAGCCTTCTTTATGCGCGGTGCACTCGCCAGTGCGAGATAGTAATTCGATCCAAAATCAATGCCCGAACGCGGCGCTAGGCGCCGCAGCCCGTCCTGCTCGTTCAGGGCCCGCAAGGCGGCGTGATAAGTGGCCACCTTGCCCGCGCGTGTTGAAGTCATCAATCAATCCCGCGTGTAGTAGGGGTGCTTGCGTAAATCATTTGGGCAGTCGCTATCGCGAAGCCCCGCTTCTTCCTGACATTCTTCAAGGGGTTCTCAAGGGCGGCGGACGCCGCTTTGGGCGTCAATTACTGTGAACGCTATCGTTGGCCGGCGCAGATTGCCTGTTGACCGGCCGCGCCTGGTCGAGGCTGGATTTGATGCCGAGCCGCTCGAGCAACTCCATGTCGCGCTCGCGCTGCGAGTTGCGCGTGGTTAGAAGCGCGTCGCCGATAAAGATCGAGTTAGCGCCGGCGAGAAAGCACAGCGTCTGCAATTCGTCGGTCATGTATTGCCGCCCGGCGGACAGCCGCACCACGCTTTGTGGCATCAGGATGCGTGCGACCGCGACGAGACGCGCGAGGGAGATTGGATCGGGGCGTTCCGCGATTTCCATGACCGGCACGCCCTTGACCTCGTTCCAGAGGTTGATCGGCACGCTATCCGGATGGCTCGGAAGATTTGCGAGCAGCACCAGCATGGCGATCCGGTCCACGACGCGCTCCCCCATGCCGATGATGCCGCCGCTGCAGACCTTGATGCCCGCCGCGCGCACCTCAGTGAGCGTGTCGATACGATCCTGCAAGATCCGCGTGGTGATGATCTGGCCATAGAATTCGGGCGAGGTATCGACGTTGTGGTTGTAGAAGTCGAGGCCGGCCTCACGCAAACGCTGCGCCTGAGGAGCGGTCACCATTCCGAGCGTCACGCAGGTTTCCATTCCGAGACCCTTCACCGCGCTGACCATCTCGCAGACATGGCCTAGGTCCCGGTCCTTCGGACTGCGCCACGCAGCCGCCATACAGAACCGCGCCGCGCCGGCCGCTTTCGCGCGCTCGGCGGCCGCGATCACATCCACCTTGTCCATCAGCCGCGTCGCTTTCAGCCCCGTGTCATAATGCGCGCTCTGCGAGCAATAACCGCAATCCTCTGGGCAGCCGCCAGTCTTGAGGCTGAGAAGGCTCGCGGTCTCCAAATGATTGGGATCAAAGCGGCGGCGGTGAACAGCCTGGGCGCGGAACATCAGGTCGGAGAACGGCGCGTTGTAGAGCGTCGTTGCCTCTCCAACGGTCCAGTCGTGGCGAACGGGTTCGATGTCGCAGCCATCCTCCGATTTTGTTTTCGCGCTTGGGGCTATCCGAGCCACGAGGCCTCCTTCGAACTATAGATAATCCCTATGATTATCTATCATATTTCATCTCGAGGTATGCTAGCTGACGTCTGGCCACCACGCACGATGTTTTATAGTAGATAATCTATGATGCCTTTGGGCGATAACGCGACAACTGCGCAACGCATTGCGCATTCGATCGCGCACCGCATTATCAGCGGCGCGCTACAACCAGACGCACCGCTGCGGCAGGACCATATCGCGCGCGAATTCAACTCGAGCCACGTCCCCGTGCGGGAAGCTTTTCGGCAACTGGAGGCACAACATCTCGTTGTTGCCGCCCCCCGCCGCGGCGTGCGCGTTGCATCGCTCGACGCGAAGTCGGTGAAGGAGATCGCCGAGATGCGCGCCGCGTTGGAAGTGGTCGCGCTGCGGAATGCCTCGCCGAAACTTACGTCGGCTCATCTGGCGCGGATTGAGCTGGCCCTGATCGAAGCAGACAATGCGGACACAATTCAGGAATTCGAGATCGCGAATCGCGCATTTCATCACGCCCTTGTGGCGCCCTGCGCAATGCCTCGATTGCTCGCCTGCCTCGATGGACTGCAACTCGCAAACTCGCGACTGGTGTTCGCGATGGCGCGCAGTGCCGGATGGTGTCCGCGCTCCAATCAGGATCACCGCTTGATTCTGCAAGCATTACGATCGCGCAATATCGATCAAGCCTGCGATCTGCTTGCGCGTCACATTCAAACCATTGAGCGCCTCGTCCTCCCGGCGTCATTATGAGGGACAACAATGCAATCGCAACCATGCGGCGTCCGTCGCTGGCACGATACCAAGATTGCCCTGCGATCAGCCTTCATCTCACACGAGCCAGAGCCAGCTATGATTCGCCACATCGTCCTATTCACAGCCAAAACAAGACCACATCGTCGAATCGCCGACGGACTCTCGGTTCTTACCCCCGTCCCACATGCACGACGGCTCGAGATCGCGCGCAACCGCAAAGGCCGATCAGCTCGGTAATGACATCGACTCGTTGCTTACGATGAATTCGAGAATGATTCTGAGATCGCCGCCCATAAGGGTGCACGATCGCTACAAAGAATCGATCGAACGGGTACGACCACTGCGAGAGCTTCGATTCGCGGCCTTGGCGGATGTCGGCTCGTAAGCCTGATGCACGTCCCCGAATTGCCCTGGATCGAGCCGGTCGCGGCGATGCGACGTCTCGCACATCAACCCCTCGACAGCGCAGCAAACACGAATTACTTGGACGGTTGTCATATCTGGCCTGCGATCCGTTCAGCAGCTACGAGGGCAAGACGATTGTACTGACTGGTATAAGCCATCCGGTGGAGCTCCGTCAGTTCCTCCAAGGGTCCGCGCACCGGCGAAAGACATCAATCTCCTCTAAGATCCGCAGCGAAGGCGCGCTGCGCTGCGCTTCGCTTGTTCGAACGCCTGTCTCATGGAAACAGTCGTCTGATGGCGAAGGGGCCTCCGAGTTCGCTCAGGTCAAACCTGAAGGCTAGTCTCTCGAGATGGCGACGGGCGCGTCGACCACGAGGATCTTGCCGTATCCAGGCTGTCCATGAGCAAGATGCCGTTTGGAAGCTGTAACTGGAGCGCATGGTATCGTTCCGGATCCGCGCGGCTCGATCACGAACTGGACCGCCAAGTAAGGCGAAAGCTTCGGGTGCCACGGATTCGACGACGCTGAGACGCCAAGCGCCTGTAGGAGAAGCGACCGAAACCTACGGAATCGCGGCTCGGACGAAGCCCGTGTCCAAAGATTGAATTTGCAACCTAAGTGAGCAAGATCTGCGCGGCTAAAGCTGCGTGATCTCCTCCGGTTCCGCCGGCTTCATGCGGAAGGCGGGACACTGAAGAACAGAAAGAAAATCGAGTGGAAACTGATCACCGACCTGCCCGTTCAGTCACGCAAGGACGCCGTTGAGAAGCTCGAATGGTATGCGCTGAGGTGGAAAATCGAGGTGTTCCACAAGATTCTCAAATCGGGCTGCGAGGAAGCGAAGAAGCTCTCCGGGAACGACCGAAACTGGCAGTTTTCAGCATATTGACTTGGGTTTATCTCGACGACTGCCAACGGAGAGCCTTCATGTACATATCACCCCACTTTCGAGACGACGACCCCGAGAACATTTGAGCGACAATCCGCTGCTCAGATGGGCCACTTGAAGGCGAACACGACGCGCTGTAATCCGCAATGGCACGGCCTCGATCGGAGAAGCTCTTGCGATCTGGCGCAGAGGCTTATGTGACGCCATCCTAGTATCCAGCAAGCGACAAGCTGAACATGTGGTGCCGACATGGAACTACATCGCGGTTCACGCCAATAGGCCGATTGAGTTCTTCGAGGATCCCAATCGCCTGCTCGAGATCGTGACGCGTCTGACGAATATCCATGAGACGTGACGCGCGACGCCTTGGGCCGTCAGCGATGCTCCCGCGGATTTCATCGCCGCTCAGTTGCGTGAAATCGTCGGCGCGCGCATCCCGATCACCATGGTCGAAGGCAAGCGCAAGATGAGCCAAAACCGCCCCGCGCCTGATCGCATTGGTATCGCTAAGGGCCTAGCGGCGAGCAAACTGGCGCGGGACCAAGGAAGTTGCAGCTCTTATCTTGGTTCAGGACTGAGACGACAATGTGCATGCCCCGCCAACCGCGACGCTCGACAGAGAGCGATCTTACATCTACAGCTCTCACAGGCTCCAGCGGGCGGGCCATCAATTACCTCGCGAAATTCACTTACGGAACGATCAGCTCCAAACTTACGCACTGTGTAGACGCTTGTACGTATTCTAACAGAGACGCAATGTCGCGTCAGGTCCAGTACAGCGCGCATAGTAAGTGTTGAGACTTTCGAACGCCCATTCGGCATTGTGGCTTTCCCAGCACCGCCTAGCATGGCATGGCTTAAAACAAATCGATTCAGAAACAGAGCCCACAAAAACAGCAATGCTCACACTCTCCAAACCATAGGAAGAACGGTGCTCCCGTTCAGCTCACTAACGTGCGGTACACCCCTTCCAGCTCTGTTCGGACATATCTACTACGACCACTCCAGACATGTAGACCAGCAAATTCCTAGTCTCGAACACATTACCGCGCGATGACGTGCCGAGGTTCACGCATGAAATCCGCCATTTTATTTCAACTGGAATGGCATACTCCTCGATCACGCAAATGCGATGTTGCAAACGGTCAATGCCATTTTGGGCGGGTTCAGCCGCGCAACGATCGATATGGATAGGTTTCGAGAGGAGTTTGAGCTCCCTTTCTCCATTCTTTTCCGCAATCCGGGTATGTCGAGAGATGAAATCGAGCTCGTGCATGGCAAGGATGGCGCCATTTTTCACGATACCTACGAATTCTTAGCGCGCAACGCTGCCTTACGCAAAGGCGTAAAGGGGCGTGAAATGTCTTGCTCGCCGCTGATCAGAGAGCCGTTCAAACCGTCATTGTCAGCAATCAATTGTTGAACTAGTTCGCGCACAAGCGCAACGACTTCGAATGAGACTCATGTCAGCGACATTTTGGCATTTGAGCCGCGCAACTAGCATGGGCAAGCAAGACCGGCTGCGCTTGTATATGCAGATCAATGATTATCCCAGAAAGAACTGTCATCGTGGGCGATATGCTAGTTGAGACGGAAATTGCCCGCAATCTCGGTCATATCAACGTATCAATCGTGGGAGAATTTGTTTTCGAAGCGCGCTTGAGCCCGGCAAGACCCAACTACATGATTCACGACCATCATGAAATATTAGCAATTTTACAGAAGCATTGCTTTTCTCAACACCATTGATGATCACAAAAACATAACTGAAGATCTGCCGTTGGCGCGCTCCTGCTCTCCGTTACGTCTTCACGATTCGACAATCGAAGGGTGAGGTCGTCGATCGAGTTCTTTCGCCACTCGGCCCAGCCATCGGCTCAGTTCGATGACTCGCGCCAAATACCGCGATTCGTTCAGTGCCCTTTGGCGAGTACATGTCGTCTTTCGCTTGGCACGATGCTTGCTGAAGATCATTCGCTCCAGGAGGCGAGGAAGAACTACAAAGGCTTGGAAAAGAAAGATGAACACAATGGCTTTGGTCGGTGGCGTCATTCCGAGCACCGATGTTGTGAAATGTGCAGCGCGCATCGGTGCCGAAGTCATAAATATCAAGCTATCAGGCGATCTACCGGATCAGGCTATCGCCGCGATCAACAACTTATTGCTTGAGCACAAAGTGATCTTCTTCCGCAATCAGGGGCATCTCAATGACGCCGAGCAGGAGCGCTTTGCCGCCCGTCTCGGAAAGCTAGTGCCACATCCGATGCTCGGTGCCACCAAGGGGACGGCGTCGCTCCTCGAACTGGACTCCACTCGCGGCGGCGGCCGCGCCGACGTTTGGCATGCGGATGGGACCTTCGCCGACGCCTATCCCAAGATTTTGGTCCTGCGGGCCGTTGTAATGCCACCGTTCGGAGGCGACACTGTGTGGTCGAACACGGCTGCCGCTTATCTTGATCTGCCGCCGCCGCTACAACGGCTTGCCGAGGGCCTATGGGCCGTTCATAGCAACGTTTTCGATTACGCCGGCATCGCGCGTGTCCGCGAGGTCGACAAGAAACACTTTGACGAGGTATTCACCAGAACGGTTTTTGAGACCGAGCATCCCGTCGTACGCGTTCACCCCGAAACAGGCGAGCGGACGCTAGTGCTCGGCGCTTTGGTGAAGCACTTTGTTGACGTCCCCAAATACGACGGACAAAAGCTGTTCGATCTGTTCCAGTCTCACGTCACCGCGCCCGAAAACACTGTGCGCTGGAACTGGTTGGAGGGCGATATTGCGATATGGGATAACCGCGCAACGCAGCATTACGCGGTCAACGATTACGGGGACCAGCATCGCGTCGTACGTAGGGCCACGATCGAGGGCGACGTGCCTGTCAGCGTCGATGGCCGGAGCAGTGTAACGCGCCTGAAGGTGACCGAATAACTGCACGTCGACGCCCAGCGCTCTCGCGTCTGAAAACCGAGAAAACCTGGTAATGGGAGTTGTTTCGGGCAGACGCGGGAACACACTTTCCGACACGATATCTCAGCTCTTAGCGCCAACTCGGCAGCGCCAGGTTGATGCATCGCGTCTATTTTAACGTCGACCAACGGCTTCGAGAAACCTTGAGCATTACTGTCCATCGCCAGCGTCCGGTACGTGGCCTTCACGTTTCAGTTTAGAAACTCCTCGATCCGTGGCCATAAAGCGCCCCAATATGGGGGCGATGAGTTTAGTCGGATCGACCACTTGACTACCTTGACGCGTAAGCGCTTCTGCATACGCAACGAGATCACGATGCACGGCCGCAGGCAGCTCCGTACTCACTTTGACAGGCTTGTCGTCTGGAAGCTCTCCTATTTTGAGTTTTGGCATGTTGTCACCCTACGGCGTAAGTATGAGGTCATGATTGACAAGAACACGAACCAGGAAGCCAGGTCGCACGGTCAGAGTAGGCTGGATGCTGAGACTGCGGCGAACGACCTGCTGCCCGGTCTGGTTTAGTGAGCCCGAGGCACCGTGTCGCAATGCCTGAGCCGGCCCCCAGTTCAGTTCCGATCGCCAGAAACGTCGATAGTGCCGCAGCTTTGAACAGCTCGCCCCAATGATTGTCGACCTGATCTTCGAGACCTGCATACCCGGCAGTATCAGCGCCAAGCTGCCGCGCGAGAACGATAGAACGTATATTCGGCTTGATCAGCCGTGTGCAGACGAGCAGGGCGACTGGCCGAAGGTGACCTGGCTATCGTAGATGCCGATCACGTGCGGTCGGTTCGGACTGGCTGATACGGCCGCTCCCGGGAGCGCCAACGTGCAGGCGCATCAGGTGAAGATTGTACGGAGGGGTCTCAGCGCCGGTTTGCGGGTCGATGCGGCGGGCGACATTAGGAGCGCGCTCCCAGATCGGTACACCTCTGCCGGCCATCCGGCGCGCCTCGAGCCATTTGGCCGTCCGCGCTCGATAAGTCTCGGCGACGCTTCTCCGCTCTGCACGTCCTTTGCCATCCGTCGCTCACAACGGGCTTCACGGGCATCGAGCTCCGTTCGTGCCTCCGAGACATCCGGCGCAAAGACATCGAGGTATTTGAGCGACCAGCGCAGCATGGCGCCGATGATCGGTTCGGGAATACGCGCCGTAGCATTCCCGACCGGTGCCGGCGGCCGCTTGGCAACATGGTGAGCCGCACGCCCACGCCACGGCAGAAAGCGAATGCCGCCTTCCGTCAGCTATGGCGACAGATGATGCAGATCGATGGGGAGACGTCGACGTACTTCACTGTCTCGTGTGGGCGTTCGCCGGCCACCATTGCGATCTTCAGCCCAGCGATCGGCGGCCGCGTCGACCAGCTCCTGCGCCTCGGCAAACTGTCGAGATAGATGTAGGTACTGGTCACGCTGGCGTGGCCTAACAGGTGCTGGAGCTTCTGCAGCGGATCCCCAAGGATCCGGCGGTAGGCTGCGCCATGCCGATCCTGCGGATCGAACAGATCCCGATTTTCTCACGGATCAGCATGGAGAGCATGTTGACGGCGAAGGTGTGCCGCAGCGTGTGCGGCGTCACGTTGACGTCGATGCCGAAACGGCGGCAGCGCGCGCATCCATTAAAATGAATGGCATACCGTCGATCAGCCCGGCGCGCTCGGCGACGTCGAGCGCGCCGGGCGCGGTACTCACTGCAAGACCATCAATGGAAGAAGGAAGAAGGAAGAAGGAAGTGGACGCGACAGCGCGTCAAGGTTCGTAAAGTACAACTGCACGCACATACCTAAGCGGAGCGCCGTCGGCGCACCCTTTCTGTTTCGGATGAGGGATTCCCCTCGCGCTCTCCCGCTCGCCGCGTGGCAGGGTTGCAGGGTTGCAGGGTTGCAGGGTTGCAGGGTTGCAGGGTTGCAGGACTTCGCCTGCCCCCCTTTGATTAGCGTGTGGTGGCGCCGCCGCGTCAAGCGTTGTCCTCGCTACGTTGCGGGAACGCTTGACTCGGACGTCTGAAGAGCTTCACCGCAACACAGGTGACGCCGCTCCATGCTTGATTCTGGGACAGGATCACACTGTTAGGATAAGGCGCGATTGGCGATCAGGCCATGTTGCAGGTTGACGCGTGCGAGTGCCGCGGGAAGTTGTCGGAGGTAGGCAGCCGGAGCGCCAACTTGGCTCGCAAGCTGGCCAAAACTCCAGTGGGTCAGCGCGACCGGCGTGTCCGAGCCGGGCAGCATCAGGGCCAAGCGCTCGGGGTCGGCACGGTTTGCTTCTACATGGATGAGCGCGCTGTCGACCACGCGCGTCCGGCTGCGGTCCGTGCGATCACGCACCGTGCGGGCCAATTCGTCGAGCGACAGATAGCGCTCATCGGCCGGACGGGAAAACCACTCCGAGGATACCCGACCGACGCGCTCGCCGCGGCTCACATCCACCCTGTAACCGCCGCTGACATCTCGGCGGACATCAAGAACCTGCATATTCATGGGCGCAATGTCCATGACGGGCGCCGGAGGGCTCTCCTCCGGCCCTCAACTCGTCATGGCCAACGCCGCGCCACTCTTCCTCACCTGCATCGTCCATGGCCGACGCCCGCGAATTTGCTCCCGCCACAGCTTGCGTCAGGGATGAAAGCCCGAAGGGTGAAAACCCGGCAGACCGCCGGGGTTTCAGCGAAGCCGACAGCCCGGTCCCGATAGGGAGACGCCCTACAGAAGTTGTCAGGTCCTGCCGCGCTTGTACCAAGCTCTCCTCATCAGCGCGACGAGCACCATCAGGATCATGAGTTCTGATTCCGTTCGATCGATGAGATGAAGGACCCTGCTCGGGATCACGACTGCTAGTGCGGGCGCATCGAAATCCACGCAAAAAGGCAATCCCTACTCGATCGTCGCTGCAGGACCGGCTCAGCGGCTCTTCAGTGACCGATCATACTTGGCGAGCCTATCGCCTCACCGGCGGGGCTTTGCAAAGAGCATCGCGACCGATCTGTGTAAGGCGGTCAGGTCTTATTTCTCCTGTGCTCGCAGCTTCCAGAATTGTCGAGGCAACATGGGTGCGAGCACCGGTATCGTACCGGGAAAGATTCTTGCAGACGTTGTCGAGGACCACCCGTAGGAGCGCGGTGGTGGGGGCATCTAACATTTGGAAGATCTCCCTCGTTTTCTAGCAGATAATGCAATGTAGCTTTCGCGTGACGAGCGCCACGTAGAAACTACCCAAAGTCGAAAACTCGAGAGGTCACCATGGTAGAAGAAGCTGACAAAAACGCAACAAGCAGATGTCTGTTTGACGCATTCCCGCTGTTTTGAATTGAATTAAAGAGCGACGCGCGACTGCGCGTGACGCAGATGAGGCCGCATCTCGATCGGTCCTGCGTCTCGTCCGACGCACCTGAGGTGACTGCATCGCGCGGCTTGCTCGAACGGGGGCTCGTCCGATCGGCGGAAGTCCAACGTCTCTCAACCCTGCACCGCAGGTCCATTTGTATGAGCAGGACTCAGACTAATGTCTCCATCACGCTTGACCATCGGACATCAGCGCGATTGCGCTCTCTGTCGCGCGAACGCGTAGACCGGATTGATGCCGCAATAGGCGTAGGTGCCGGATGCAGTGGCCATGCACTGATCATAGGTCGAGAACTGGCAATTGCCCGGATATCCCCAGGTACGTCCCTGCAAGCAATAAACGTCCTGCCGAGCCGGGGGGATATACGAACGACCCCGCGGAGCGGCGGTCGAGGGCGATCCAAAACCGATGACGATGGGAAGTGCAAGCACACCGATGAACAGAAGGTTGCGCATGAGACCTCTAGCCTCCGTTAAGTCTTGCAGAAGGATAGCGGATCCGGATTTGATGTCTTGATCTTTGTCAATGGCAAATGGCGGGTCGCCGTCCGTGGGCCGATTGCCTTCGAAGAAGCTCGGGTGGGACGGAGCTCCGAGTTCAGAGCAGCAATCCTGCTGCTTGTCGAAAGGAACGCATCTTTCCAGCGTCACGAGGTACATGTGCGGCGGAAAGCGCTAACGGGGCTTGAGAACTCTCGCGCTCCGGAAGGAATCGATTCGGGGTGGCCCTAAGTCTACGGAGAGCTTAGCAAGGCCGAAACGCGGAAAATTCCCGGGCCTTTAGGTTTGCCGTCGAGCGTGTATTGCTTGAGCTGCACGACTTAAGGGACTTGGCGGAGCTCATGAACCGTTCAGCGAGCTCTTCTGGGTGATCGGCCTGATCCGGCGCAGCAGTGACTCGGCATATTCCTCGCGCTCGCGCGTAAAGCGCTCTTGATGCGCTTTGAAACTCTCGACCCGCTTCCTGATCTCATCGCGTTCGCTGCCGCCATGGTCGGGCACGCTGAGGCCAGCGAGCTCGACGATTTCCTTCTGCTGAGGCCGCGGCAGCTCGATCTCGACCTTCAGCGATTTAGCGAACGCCGTCGTTTCAGCGACGAGCGCATCGAGTTCGCTCTTCCAGTCATGCATTGACGTCCCCCCCCCGCACGACTCGGCCACGCGGGACGAGCCAGTTCATCACCAACCAGGCTGCGACAATGGCGCAGACGCCAACTGCCAGATAGGGCAGCCCAACCCACCGCTTCTCCTTGAAAAAAGCCGCCGACAATACCGCCGACGGCCCTCCGGGTTCAAAATGCTCATCGTGAAAAAATGCAATCCAGCCCCGGTGGCATGATCCTAGACCCAAAACGCATCGTTTCCAAGTTTTCCCGATCAGGAAGCTTAACGCAGGTTGTGCCGGCCCCGTTGGAACCGTGGCGCGGCCGGCGTCCAGAGGAACCACCGCGCCCTCTTTCAAACAATGTGCACGGCCCAGACCTGTCTCGGACGGCTTGCATCAAGGCGTGTAATGGTCTTGTCTCGACGCGGTCAGTCGTATTACGGCGACTGCAACGGGTGTTGGCCAAAATTAGGAAGCCGGTGACGCCCGACCATACATCGTGAACTAAATTTTTGAGTTAGTGAGCGTTCGAAATGACAGATTGTGTGATTGTCCGGGCCTCCGGCAGGCAATTGGATCACTTGCGCGAAGAGGCATCGCGCATTGCACGACAAAGCAAAATCGACTGGTCGATTGAGCGAGGTGCCGAAGGAGCGCATTTTTGCTTCGAGGATGCCGAGGCGAAAAAAGCTTTCGTCACGATCTGCGAGGGCTTTGCTATCCCGCACAGAGAGGCTTAGCAACCGAGATCGCGTGCAATAGGTCGGTAAGGCCAGAATCTGCGCCGGCCGCACAGCGAATCCGTCGTGATCGCAGAA
>NZ_LBJZ01000024.1:0-121095 GCF_028128935.1 Bradyrhizobium sp. CCBAU 11361 | reverse complement strand
CTGCCGATCTCCCGCGTCCAGGACGTGTTCATGCCCGAGCGCGTCACCCGCGTGCCGCTGTCCTCGCGCGAGATCGCCGGCGTCCTCAACCTGCGCGGCCGCATCGTCACCGTGGTCGACATGCGCGCCCGTCTCGGCCTGCCGAGGCCCGAGGACGGCAAGGTGCCGATGGCGGTCGGTGTCGACCTGCGCGGCGAATCCTATGGCCTGCTGATCGACCAGATCGGCGAGGTGCTGCGCCTGCCCGAGGACGGCAAGGAAGAGAACCCCGTCAACCTCGACCCCCGCATGGCCAAGCTCGCCGGCGGTGTCCACCGTCTCGACGGCCAGCTCATGGTCGTCCTCGACGTCGATCGCGTCCTCGAGCTCGCGCCCGAGATGATGGCGGCCTGATACGGCGGCATCGCCGCCGACGGACTTGCAATTGGAAGTGTCCCCGAAAAAGGGGGCAGGAAGCAGAGGTTCACATGCGAACTTGTCTCGTCGTTGATGATTCCAGCGTCATCCGCAAGGTTGCGCGCCGGATCCTGGAGGGCCTCGACTTCCAGATCCTCGAAGCCGAGGACGGTGAGAAGGCGCTGGAGGCCTGCAAGCGCGGCTTGCCCGACGCGGTGCTGCTCGACTGGAACATGCCCGTGATGGACGGCTACGAGTTTCTCGGCCATCTCAGGCGCATGCCCGGCGGCGACCAGCCCAAGGTGGTGTTCTGCACCACCGAGAACGACGTTGCGCACATCGCGCGCGCGCTTCATGCCGGCGCCAACGAGTACATCATGAAGCCCTTCGACAAGGACATCGTGACGGCGAAGTTCCAGGAAGTCGGCTTGATCTGAGCGACGTCCGGAGGCTGAACGGCTCCTTCGGCGTTTGTTTTCAACTGAACCGTTTCAGTCTGAGTTGGTGAGTAATGAGTGTTGCGTTCGCAGGTAATTCGACCACGGGTTCGTCGCGCGAAGCGGGGCCGCTGCGGGTGATGATCGTCGATGACTCCGTCGTCATCCGCGGTCTGATCTCGCGCTGGGTCGGCGCCGAGCACGACATGGAGGTCGCAGCCTCGCTGCGTACCGGGCTCGAGGCGGTCAACCAGCTCGAACGCATCAATCCCGATGTTGCCGTGCTCGACATCGAAATGCCCGAGCTCGACGGCATCTCGGCGCTGCCGCAATTGCTGGCGAAGAAGCGCGATCTCGTCGTCATCATGGCATCGACGCTGACGCGCCGCAACGCGGAAGTCAGCTTCAAGGCGCTGTCGCTCGGCGCGGCCGACTACATTCCGAAGCCCGAATCGACGCGCGAGGCGTCGGCCGCGGACACCTTCCATCACGACCTGATCCAGAAGATCCGTCACCTCGGTGCACGGCTGCGCCGCAAGCCCGCAGTTGCGAGCCCGCCGCTGGCGCCTGCGATCCCCGCACCGGCTGCACGTGCACCGGTTGTCGCGCGGCCCGCCGCGCCCGCGCTTGCGCCGTCGTCGGGGGCGCTGTCCACGCGTCCGTTCTCGACCCAGGCACCCAAGGTGCTGCTGATCGGCTCCTCGACCGGCGGACCGCAGGCGCTGATGGCCCTCGTCACCGAGCTCGGCCCGGTCATCGACCGCTTCCCGGTGCTGATCACCCAGCACATGCCGCCGACCTTCACCACCATTCTTGCCGAGCATCTGGCGCGTTCGAGCCGCCGGCCGGCAGCCGAGGCGGTCGACGGCGAGCCGGTGAAGCCGGGACGGATCTATCTCGCGCCCGGCGGCAAGCACATGCGCGTCGTGCGCAGCGGCGCGGACGTCGCGATCGCGCTCGACGACGGCCCCGCCGTCAATTTCTGCAAGCCCGCGGTCGATCCGCTCTTCACCTCCGCCATCGACATCTGGCACGGCGCCATTCTCTCCGTGATCCTGACGGGCATGGGCTCGGACGGCATGCGCGGCGGCAAGGACATCGTTGCCGCCGGCGGCAGCGTGATCGCACAGGATGAAGCCTCCAGCGTCGTCTGGGGCATGCCGGGCGCGGCCGCCCATGCCGGCATCTGCGCAGCGATCCTGCCGCTCAACCAGATCGGCGCCAAGGTCAACCGCCTGTTCGCGGGAGACCGCTCGTGACGCCGGTTGACTACGAGTATCTGCGCAAATTCCTGAAAGAGCGCTCCGGCCTCGATCTCTCCGCCGACAAGCAGTACCTGGTCGAGAGCCGGCTGCTGCCGCTTGCCCGCAAGGCGAGTCTATCAGGCATCCCCGATCTCGTGCTGAAGATCAGGAACGGCGACGGCCGGCTTGCGACCGACGTGGTCGAAGCGATGACCACCAACGAGACCTTCTTCTACCGCGACAAGATCCCGTTCGATCATCTGCGCGAGACCATCCTGCCGGGCCTGATCCAGGCGCGTGCGGCGCGCAAATCGCTGCGCATCTGGTCGGCGGCGTCGTCGACGGGGCAGGAGCCTTATTCGATCGCGATGTGCCTGAAGGAGATGGGTGCGGCCCTGGCCGGCTGGCGCACCGAGATCGTCGCCACCGACCTGTCGCAGGAGGTGCTGGAGAAATCCAGGGCCGGCGTCTACAGCCAGTTCGAGGTGCAGCGCGGCCTGCCGATCCAGCACCTGATGAAGTACTTCACGCAAGTCGGCGAGCTCTGGCAGCTCAATGCCGACATTCGCGCGATGGTGCAGTTCCGCCAGCTCAATCTGTTGCAGGATTTCTCCCATCTCGGCACGTTCGACGTGATCTTTTGCCGCAACGTGCTGATCTATTTCGACCAGGACACCAAGGCGGTGATCTTCGAGCGCATGGCGAAGGGATTGGAAGCCGACGGCACGCTGCTGCTTGGCGCTGCCGAATCCGTCGTCGGCATCACCGACGCTTTCCGTCCCGTCACCGAGCGCCGCGGTCTCTATCAGCTCAACCCGGCGCGCTCCGGCCGCCCCATGGGAGGATTGACGCCGCAGCCGCTGAGGGTCGCCGCGGCGAGGTGAGGCCCATTCTCGTCATTCCGGGGCGGCGCGTCAGCGCCGAGCCCGGAATCCATAACCACAGGCAATCGTAACGGGCAGGCTGATAGATCCAGCCTCTTTCATCTGCCTGTGGTTATGGATTCCGGGCTCGCGACTTTGTCGCGCCCCGGAATGACGGAGGCCTCACAAGATCGCATGCGGCAGAAATCGCGAGCCGTTGCCGGTGATCGCACTCTCGTCTTCGCGGATCGACAGGCCGCAGGGTTCGTGGTTCACCAGCCAGCTTCCGATCACCGGATAGAAGCCTGAGAAGTTCGGCAGTGGCGACAGTGCCTGCCGCACGAAGCCTTCTGCACCATAAGGACCTGCATGCTCGTTGAGCGGCATTCCGCCGGACACCAGCGTGACATTGGCGCCTTCGCGCGACAGTAGCGGCTTGCGCACATAGGAGCTGCCGAGCTCGGCGGCGCGCGGATCGTCCTCGAAGAAGGCGGGCAGCAGATTGGGATGGTTCGGAAACATCTCCCAGAGCAGCGGCAGGATGCCCTTGTTGGAGAGCACCGCCTTCCATGGCGGCTCGATCCAGCGCGTCGGCGCGCCGTCAAGCTTTGCGCCGAAGGCGTCGTGAAACATCCATTCCCAGGGATAGAGCTTGAAGGCGAGTGCGATGTCGCTGTTATCGAGATCGACGAAGCCGCCGGCCTCGTCGCGCCAGCCGATCGCTTCGATGTCGAGCAGCGTGGTCGATAGCCCCGCCTGGCGCGCGGTGTCCTCGAGATAGGCCAGCGTGCCCGCGTCCTCCTCGTTGCCGGTGGTACCGGTGAGATGGACATGGCGGCCTGCGGCAATCTCCTTCCAGGCTTCGATCAGCCGCTCGTGGATGGAGTTGAACTGGTCGGCGCGCAGCGGGATGATGCGGCGTTCGATCGCCTGCTCGAGCCAGGTCCATTGGAATACGGCGGCCTCGAAGATCGAGGTTGGCGTGTCCGCGTTGTATTCGAGCAATTTCGCCGGACCATGGCCGTCGAATTTCAGATCGAGCCGGCCGTACAGGCTGCGGTCGTCGCGCTGCCAGCTCGCTCTGATCAGATCCCAGAACGCCTGCGGGATCTTCAAGCGCTGCAGATGGCGCTCGTCGCCGATGACGCGGCCGGCAAGCTCCAGGCACATCGCGTCGATCTCGCCGGTCGGCGTCTCGATGCCGCGCTCGATCTCGTCGAGGGTGAAGGCGTAATAGGCGCGCTCGTCCCAATAGCGCTCGCCGCCGTTGGTGTGGAAGATGAAGCCGCATTGCGCCGCGGTCTCTCGCCAGTCGTCGCGCTCGAGGCAGGTGATGCGCCGCATGGATCAGCCCCCGCCCGAGAAGCCATGGCCAAACGAGCCGAAGCCGCCGCGGCTCACGCTGCTGTGGCCGGAATCGGACGACGTTCCCGAGGAGGAATGGCTGGAGGAATCGCTGCTGAAGAAACTCGATCGCGATGATGAGCCCGAACCGCCGCTGCCGCCCGAGGAACTGCTTCTGCTGCTGCACGCGGTGCTTGTCTGCACCGCTGGATCCGTCCCGGGAGGAGAGGGCTCGCAAGTCTGCCGCGGCATCAGCGTGTAGGCGGTGGTGCCGACCGCGAGCGTGCCCATCACGAGGAGGGCGACATGGCCGGAGCGCTTCACCGGCGCCCGCGGTGTCGGCTGCACCGGCCGGCGCTTGCCGAACTCCTTGATGGAGGGTTTGTCGGCCATGTCAGTAGATCATGCAGGCGGCGTTGAGGAGACCGGCTGCGAGCGAGGACAGCCCGAGCCAGATCGCCGGGGCAAGCTCGCCTTCGGCAATCCGCGTCGACAGGTTCGGCACCGGGACCTTCACGAGAAAGAACACGATGACCTGGACGATCAGGGCGATCACCGCCCAGATCAGGCAGTCCAGCACGTTGGCCGAATGCGCGATGGCGCTGACCAGCGGTGCCACGAAGCCGAGCAGGCTGAGGCCGAGCGAGATCGCCGCGGCCGGCTCGTTGTCGCGGATGAGCTGGAACTCGTTGTACGGGGTGATGCGGGTGTAGACGAACAGATACGCCACGATCGCGATCAGCCCGGTGCAGAAATAGACCAGGAAGGCGGGCAGGCCGGCGAGTGATTGCAGGATCATCGTTCCCCCATCGTGCAGCGACCATTCGTCGGCGGGGGAAGGATAGCGGTTCAACGGCAGGAGGGCGATGAGGCCGCCTTCGCGTCCCCCAAAAAACAAAACCCCGCCATTTGCGGCGGGGTCCAGGCTGGGAGGAGCAAGCCCCGAAGGGCCCGCGACGTAAACGTAAGGATCAGGCGGGAATGCGCTCTTCGTGCTCGTGCGGCTCGCGCAGCACGTAGCCGCGGCCCCACACGGTCTCGATGAAGTTGCGGCCTTCGGAGGCGTTGGCGAGCTTCTTGCGGAGCTTGCAGATGAAGACGTCGATGATCTTCAGCTCGGGCTCGTCCATGCCGCCATAGAGGTGGTTGAGGAACATTTCCTTGGTGAGGGTCGTGCCCTTGCGGAGCGAGAGAAGCTCCAGCATTTGGTATTCTTTGCCGGTCAGATGCACGCGCTGGCCGCCGACTTCGACCGTCTTGGTGTCGAGGTTGACGACGAGGTCGCCGGTCTGGATGACCGACTGGGCATGGCCCTTGGAGCGGCGCACGATCGCGTGGATGCGGGCCACCAGCTCGTCCTTGTGGAAGGGCTTGGTCATGTAGTCGTCGGCGCCGACGCCGAGACCCTTGACCTTGTCCTCGATGCCGGCGAGGCCGGAGAGGATCAGAATCGGGGTCTTGATCTTGGAGACCCGGAGTTGCTTGAGCACGTCGTAGCCGGACATGTCAGGCAGGTTGAGGTCGAGAAGGATAATGTCGTAATCGTATAATTTACCGAGATCGACGCCTTCTTCCCCCAAATCGGTCGTGTAGACGTTGAAGCTCTCAGACTTCAGCATCAGCTCGATCGACTGCGCGACGGCGCTGTCATCTTCAATCAGCAAAACGCGCATGCCAGTTCCCCATAGTCGCCGCTCCTGGGCGTCAGGTCGGCCGCATTCGCGGCACTCAACAAAACGCCTTTGAACAACTGATTCGGATCCTGACAACAGATGGTTAACAAATCCTGATTCTGGAACGCAAGTCCCCCCGGTGCAATTTTTGTCGAATCGCCCTAAGGTCTTGCGTAAGAAGCAGCTTTCGTTATCCGGCTCCGTTCAAGTTCCACTTTAAGAGACGGGCCTAACCGACTCCCGCGACTCAGCCTTCTTCTGAAGGGGAGTCACACTCAGTCACAAAGACAGTGACGCAATGATTAACGATGCGGGTAAACACGAAGTTAAGCGCCGTTCAGAAATATGGCGAAACTTAAGAGTTTCCCCGTGAAGGCCCGGGATCACCAATATCCTCTTATGAAGGCGCGCCTCTAATGAAGGCCCTCCGATGAAGGCTCTGGCCGAACAGATCGGCGATATCGACGGCATCAATATCTATGGCCGTGTGGTCGGTGTGCGCGGCTTGATGGTCGAGGTGGCCGGCCCGATCCATGCGATGTCGGTCGGCGCGCGGCTCGTGATCGAGACCGGCGCCAACCGTTCCATCCCCTGCGAGGTGATCGGCTTCTCCGGCAACAATGCTGTCGTGATGCCGTTCGCCGGCCTCGACGGCGTGCGCCGCGGCTGCAAGGCGGTTATCGCCAATGCCGCCAATCAGGTGCGGCCGTCGTCGGCCTGGCTCGGCCGTGTCGTCAACGCGCTGGGCGAGCCGATCGACGGCAAGGGGCCGTTGCCGCAGGGGTCCTCGCCGATGCCGTTCCGCAATACGCCGCCGCCGGCGCATTCGCGCAAGCGCGTCGGGGCGCCGCTCGATCTCGGCGTGCGCGCGATGAACACGTTTCTCACCTGCTGCCGCGGCCAGCGCATGGGCATCTTCGCAGGTTCCGGCGTCGGCAAATCGGTGCTGCTGTCGATGCTGGCGCGCAACGTTGACGCCGCCGTCAGCGTCATCGGGCTGATCGGCGAACGCGGCCGCGAGGTTCAGGAATTCTTGCAGGACGATCTCGGCGAGGAGGGCCTGGCGCGCTCCGTCGTGGTGGTCGCAACCTCCGACGAGCCGGCGCTGATGCGTCGCCAGGCGGCCTATCTGACACTCGCGGTCGCCGAGTATTTTCGCGACGAGGATCAGGACGTGCTCTGCCTGATGGACTCGGTGACGCGCTTCGCCATGGCCCAGCGTGAGATCGGTCTGTCCGCCGGCGAGCCGCCGACCGCCAAGGGCTATACGCCGACCGTGTTCACCGAGCTGCCGAAGCTGCTGGAGCGGGCCGGGCCGGGCCTGGGCGAGGGCGCGATCACCGCGATCTTCACGGTGCTGGTCGACGGCGACGACCACAACGAGCCGATCGCCGACGCCGTCCGCGGCATTCTCGACGGCCACATCGTGATGCAGCGTTCCATCGCCGAGCGCGGCCGCTACCCCGCCATCAACATCCTCAAATCCGTCTCCCGCACCATGCCGAAATCGGCCGATCCGCAGTTCTGGCCGACCATCCAGAAGGCGCGGGCGGTGATGGCGACCTATGCCGACATGGAGGAATTGATCCGGCTGGGCGCCTACCGGGCCGGCTCCAGCCCCGAGGTCGACGAGGCGATCCGCCTGCACGAGCCCCTGGAAGCCTTCCTGCGCCAGCGCAAGGACGAAAATGCCTCGCTGGCGGACGGCTATCGCGAGTTGGCGCAAATCCTCGGTAATTTGGAAACGGAACGCTAACTTTGTCAGTTCATCATCCGCTCTCACAGAGTAGCAGAGCCGGTCTTGGCCCCAATTGGGCCAGTGGGGAGACCGGTGTTGTCCCACGTGCAGCCAGGGGACTTCTGGGGAGTACGAGTCGATGAAGTCACGTGATACCCTCATCCGCCTGAAGAAATTTCAGGTCGACGAGAAGCGCCGCCGGGTCACCCAGATCGAGACCATGATCGCCGACTTCCAGCGGATGTCGGTCGATCTCGAACGCGAGATCCAGACCGAGCAGGAGCGTGCCGGGATCAACGATCCCTCGCACTTCGCCTATCCGACCTATGCCAAGGCCGCGATCCAGCGCCGTGAGAACCTGACCCGCTCGGCCGACGAGCTCAAGGGCCAGCTCGACGAGGCCAAGGCCGCGCTGGCCGAGGCCTTCGAGGAGCTGAAGAAGGTCGAGCTCCTCGACGAGCGCGACCAGGCCCGCGAACGCGCCGAGGAAAACGCCCGCGAGCAGGCCGACCTCGACAGCATCGGCCTGATGCGGGCCCGCATCGGCGCCGTCGCCTGAGGCGCTAGCAGTAAGAACCGCCGAAATTCGCAGAACCCGGACCCGCAAGGTCCGGGTTTTCGTATGTGCTGTCCACAGCGTGGCGCCACGCCCCTTGGTGGTCGGCTTTGCTGCGCGCTATGGTAGTGCAGTGCCGGGGCCTGCGCGGAACGCGCCCGAGCCTACGCGTTGGGGGGCTGAATGCTGACGCCAGCAGAGCTGGTCGGGCTGATTGAGGCGGTGGCGAAGGGCGATCAGGCCGCGTTCGAGCGCCTTTACGTCGCCACGCGCGCGAAACTCTATGGCGTCGTGCTTCGTATCTTGCGTCGGCAGGATATTGCAGAGGAAGTCATTCAGGAGACCTACGTCAAGATATGGAACAGCGCCGGCCAGTTCAATCCGGCCCTGTCGTCGCCGATCACGTGGATGGCGTCGATCGCGCGCAACCGTGCGATCGATATCGTGCGCAAGAAGTCGGAAGTCTCCATCGAGGAAGAGCCTCAGGCGATGGAGGTCGCAGCCGACAGTCCCGATCCGCTGGCGCGCCGGGAGATGACCGAGGAGCTGAAGCGGCTCCTGGAATGTATCGGCCGGCTCGAGCCGGACCGTCAGAGGCTCGTGCTTCTCGCCTATTACAACGGCTGGAGCCGCGAGCAATTGGCGGAGAAATTCGCCGCGCCCGTCAACACGGTGAAGACGTGGCTGCGGCGCAGCATGTTGGATATCCGCGAGTGCCTCGGATTATGAGAGTTTATACTGTGAGGGTGGTTCTGGACTGCAAGTGATGGCCTACACGGAGGACCATATCGCGCTCGCCGCGGAATATGCGCTCGGCACCCTCGATGCCGACGAGCGCGCGCAGGTCGAGACCATGATGGCGGTGGACAAGGAATTCGCCGAAATCGTTCAGTCCTGGGCCTACCGGCTCGGCGTCCTCAACCAGATGGTCGGCACGATCGAGCCGCGTCCGATCGTGTGGGAGAACATCAGGTCCGAGCTCGCGCGGACGGGCTTTGCGCAGGAGCCGCCCGCGCTGTCCGAAGCCTCGCTGCCGCCGCCACCACCACCTGTACCGGAGACGTCCTCGTTCGACCCTGTCACACCGGAAACGTCATCGGAGCGCACGGAGCAACCGGAGCCGCAGCCTTCCGAAGCCGCCGAGCCCGAAACCGCGCGACCGCCGTCCGAGGCGCTTTCCGACGTCGCGCCGATCTTCATGCCGCAGGTCCATGCGCCCGATCCTGATGTCGCGCGCGCGCCGCCGGCGCCGGTCGTGGACAACACCAATGTGATCCGGCTCGAGCGCCGCGTGAAGCGCTGGCGCTCGATCGCATCCGCCGTCGGCGCGCTTGCGGCAGCGCTGCTGGTGACGCTGTCGCTTCAGATCTTCCTGCCCGACGCGCTGCCCGGCGGGCTGCGCCCTGCACCCCGCATCCAGACGGTCGAGGTGAAGACACCGGCGCCGCTCGCGGCGTCTTCGCAATATGTCGCGCTGTTGCAGGGCCCGGCCGGCGGCCCGGCCTTCATCCTCACCATCGACGGCGCGACGCGGAATTTCACCGTGCGCAAGGTCGGCGCGACGCCGGAGCCCGGCAAGAGCTTCGAGCTCTGGCTGATCTCCGACAAGCTGCCGCGCCCGCGCTCGCTCGGCGTGATCAGCAGCGGCGACTTCACCGCGCGTCCGCTGCTCGCCTCCTACGATGCCGACGTCGTCAACGGCGCGACCTACGCCGTCACCGTCGAGCAGGCCGGCGGCTCGCCCAGCGGCCAGCCGACCTCGGCGCCGGTCTTTACCGGCAAGCTGATCGAGACCGTGCCGCCGTCCCAGCCGCAGGCGCCCGCGAAGAAGTAGTCTCCGCCCGAGCGCCAGCCGTCACCGCCCGCGAAGGCGGGCGATCCAGTACTCCGTGACGGCTGTGATGAACTGATGAGCCGCGGCGTACTGGATACCCCGCCTGCGCGGGGTATGACCGGGACGGGTTTGGCGCGAGGGCGCGTAGCTTTGTCGCCTTGGTCCAATCCCGCCGTCGTATTCCGACAACCCCGGCCAAATCCAGCCCCGATTTGAACCTCTCCGCAATTGGCGGCGTCAAATGCCCGGAATTTGCAGTCGGCGCCGCCAATCATGGTGCCGGAGAGGGGCGAGAAATCAAATGGATGCAGCGAGAACGCCGGGCATCTTCGTTCACCAATATGCGGGCCTGCCGCAAGGCGCGGCCTTCGAACATTGGCGCGATCGGGCCTTCGGGGCCTGCGGTCTCGACATCGGGCCGAGCCATGGCGACAGCATCGATTGCCGGCTCCAGATCAGCGTGGTCGACAACATCGCGCTGGCCATTCCCGAAGGCGCTTCCGCGCTATATTCACGTAACCAGAGCCACCTTGCCGACGGTAGCGACGATCTCGTCCTGATCGCGGCACATGCGGGCCTCGTCCGCGTCGGGCAGAACGGCCACACCGTCGAGCTCGCGCCGGCGCAGATGGTGCTCGTCGACATGGGCGTCACCGGCACCGTCGGCCACACCGACGAAGATCGCTTCACCACCATCCGCATGCCGCGCCGAGCTCTACTCGACATCAATCCGCGCGCCGAGGAGAAGCTGTCGCGAGTGCTCAGCGACGGTGCGGTCGCCGAGACCATCTTCCGCTACCATGCGCTCGCCGCCAATCACGGCCCGCATCTCGACGCCGTCGGCCAGCGTCTGTCCGCGCAGCACATGGTCGATCTCGTCGGCCTCCTGCTCGGGACCGATGCCGAGCATGCAAGCCTCGCGCGCGGCCGCGGCCAGGCGGCGGCCCGTCTCGAACTCATGCGCGCCGACGTGATGGCCGCGCTCGGCCGCAACGATCTCTGCCTGTCGGAAGTTGCGACGCGTTCGGGCCTGAGCCCGCGCCAGGCGCAGCGCCTGTTCGAGCAGGCCGACACGACCTTCACCGAATTCGTGCTGGAGCAGCGCCTGTTGCTGGCGCGCAAGCTGCTCGGCGATCCCCGCGCGAGGGCGCGCAAGATCAGCGACATCGCGCATTCCTCGGGCTTCTCGGACCTGTCCTATTTCAACCGCGCCTTCCGCAAGCGCTTTGGTGCGACGCCGTCGGAACTGCGCGAGGCGTGAGCCGGGATTTTGTGCAGCGGCGCGCGCCGGCACAGTTGGTCGGCAGGGGTTATTGAGCTATACCTGCCTGTGCGGGCAGACCGCAGGATTCCGTTGGAAAGTACAGTAGGCGGACATGGCGCGTATCGTCGTGCTCGGCGCCGGGTTTGCAGGCCTGTGGGCGGCCATCGGTGCTGCACGCAAGCGCGACGAGGTCGGCGCTGCCGGCCGCGACATCGAGATCCGCATCGTCGACCGCAATCCCTACCACAACATCCGGGTGCGCAACTACGAGCTCGACCTCGGCGAGGTCGCGCTTCCGCTTGGGCGATTGCTCGATCCGATCGGCGTCACTCACGGCATCGGCGAGGTCGAAGCCATCGATCCGGCACGGCACGAGATCTCGCTGGTCACGAGCGACGGCGAGGAGACCCTGGGCTACGACCGGCTGGTGCTCGCGCTCGGTAGCGAGGTGATGCGTCCCGACATTCCGGGCCTTGCCGACCACGCCTTCGACGTCGACACCTACATTGCGGCCCTGCGCTTAGAGGATCATCTCGTCTCGCTCGGGCGCAGCGTGCCGTCGCCGGGGCGTTCGACGGTCGTTGTGGTCGGCGCCGGCTTTACCGGCATCGAGGTCGCGGCCGAGATGCCGGACAGGCTGGCGCGTGCCGGGATCACCGGCAGCCGCCGCATCATCCTGGTCGATCCCAATCCGACGGTCGGCGCCACCATCGGCGCGCATGCGCGTCCCGTCATCGAGACGGCGTTGTCGTCGCTCGACATCGAGACGCGCCTTGGCGCGCGTGTCGCATCGGTCGAGGCGGCCGGAGTGCACCTGAGCTCGGGCGAATTCATCGCGGCCCAGACGGTGATCTGGTGCGCCGGGCTACGCGCGAGCCGGCTGGCCACGAGCTTTCCGGGCGCGCGCGATCGCCTCGGGCGCCTTCTGGTCGATCCGTTCATGCGGGTTGCTGATCTGCGTGGCGTGTTCGCGGCCGGCGACGTCGCCTCCAGCGTGGTCGACGGACTGCATCCGACCGTGATGTCCTGCCAGTTCGCCCGCCCCATGGGCCGCTTCGCCGGCCACAATGTCGTGGCCGATCTCCTGCGCCTGCCGATGCTGCCGCTGCGGATCGACTGGTACGTCACCGTGCTCGATCTCGGCAGCTGGGGCGCGCTCTATACGGAGGGGTGGGATCGCGAGGTCCGCGCCACAGGCGCGGCCGCGAAGGCGACGAAGCAGACCATCAACTGCAAGCGTATCTATCCGCCGCTCAACGGGAGCAAGGACGAGCTGTTCGCTGCCGCAGCCCCGACCGTGCAGGCGCCGCCGCCGACTTATGGGGCACCGCGTCGTTGAGCCGGACCATGCGTCCATCGGCCAAACGTCGGCAAATGACCCGTTTCGGAAGTCACGCGCCCTTTACGAACGATCGCTTTCATCTCGCCCGCAAGGCGTCATTGTTTGCGCTGGCGAAATGCCAAGAGAACGCGAACACCGAAGATAAGCCCAATATAGTTGAGCACCAGCGGAGGCCAATGGAACTGGGCCTTCGGATTGGCGATGAAGGCAAATAAGTGATTGGTGCCAAGCAAAAAGAACAGGACGGTACAGCCCGTGACGACGGCGATGGCAAGCCGGGGTTCGCCGAGGCGCAGCGTCAAAAACACGATGATGGCGGCGCCAACGTTCCAAAATGCAATTTCTCGTTGCCATCCCGTGCAAAACATCAGGCGTTCATTCGGCGGATCGGATGCCCCGCGGATCGATAAAGCGGTTCGAAGCGACGTAGTCGATCTCGCCGCGAGTCGTACCGATATCCATTAGCTCCCGGTCACTCAGGTCGGACAAAGTCGCTCGTAACTTCTGGCATTGGCGCCGCTCGTGGAAGGCATCCCAATGACTCTTGAAAAAACGAGAGGCGCGGCGCGTTGATGCGGCGGTTCGTCCCATCCCTGTTTCGTTATAGGTCGTGCTCATCGCGGCTTTCCCCTGATTGTTTGTTTCTGCCCGGATGAGGGTGCCAAGGCCTGAGAGGACACGCTTGACCGTCGGCTTACATTTCTCTTACCGACGACATACTATTCGGGTCCAAGCGGTCTAAGCTGCTTCCTTGCGAGTTGGAGGCCATCTGAAGGATCGGCATCTTGCGCTACCTCTTCGAGGATTTCGCATTCGACACCGACCGGCGCGAACTGTACCGCGGATCGGACGTCGTTCCCGTTGCACCACAGGTGTTCGACTTGCTCGAATACCTGATCCGCAACAGGGAGCGCGTTGTCAGTAAGGACGATCTCATCAACGCCATTTGGAACGGTCGTATCGTGTCCGATGCCGCTCTTACGACGCGCCTGAATGCCGCCCGGAGCGCGGTCGGCGATTCCGGCGAGGAACAGCGCCTCATCAAGACACTTCCGCGTAAGGGCGTCCGTTTCGTTGGTGCCGTATGGGAAGCGAAGAAGCTCGCAGGTGAGTCGGCCAGCGATACTTCTGCGCAACGGCCGATACCTGCTCTCCCGCTCCCCGATAAACCTTCAGTGGCCGTTCTCCCCTTTACCAATCTGAGCTCCGATCCGGAACAGGACTACTTTGCTGATGGGATGGCCGAGGACATCATCACGGCATTGTCTCGTTTCAAGGAGCTGTTCGTGATCGCCCGCAACTCGAGCTTCACATACAAGGGGCGTGCCGTCGACGTGAAGCAGATAGGTCGCGAGCTCGGTGTGCGCTACGTATTGGAAGGCAGTGTTCGCAAGGGTTCAAACCGCGTGCGCATCACGGGACAGCTCGCCGATACCTCCTCGGGGATCCATCTTTGGGCCGACCGGTTCGATGGTGGGCTAGGCGACATATTCGATCTGCAGGACCAGGTGACTGAGTGCGTCGTTGGGGCGATCGCGCCGGCGGTGGAAAAAGCCGAGATCGAACGTGCCAAGCGTAAGCCGACCGACAGTCTCAACGCCTATACTGTCTACTTGCGCGGCTTGGCCAAGTTTTATCAAGTTGCCAGCCTGCAAGCGATTGACGAGGCACTGCGACTGTTCAACAGCGCAACCGAACTCGACCCGGATTTTGCGGCTGCGTACGGCCGTGCCGCCTCTTGTTACGCCTACGGCAAGGGCATTGGCTGGATTCCAGGCACGGCGGGCGAGATTGTCGAAGTAACGAGACTCGCTAAGCATGCGGTCGAGTTGGGCAAAGATGATGCGATCGCGCTCACTGCCAGCGGGTGGGCGTTAGTGTATGTCGTTCGTGATTTCGAGCAAGGTGCCGCCTTGATCGATCGCGCGCTTGCGCTTAATTCCAATATGGCCGAGGCATGTTGTGCGGTGGTTGGATAAAAAACTGGCTCGGCGAGCCAGAACCGGCGCTTACATGCTTCGCTCACGCCATGCGTCTGAACCCACTTGATCCACGGATGGCTGGTATGCGAACCGGGACAGCGTATGCAAATTTCCTCTTAGGTCACTATGCCGAAGCGGCATCGTGGGCGGCGATGGCATTGCAGGACACTCCGGATTTTCCACCTGGATTGCGCGTCGCTGCGGCGAGCAACGCCATGGCCGGGCGCCCGGAGCAGGCATGCAAGGCAATAGCTCGACTGCGGCAACTCGATCCCACATTGCGTGTTTCCAAAATAAGAGACTTGGTGCCTCATCGGCGAGCTGAAGACCTCGCACGATACGAAGAAGGCTTGAGGAGGGCCGGGTTGCCAGAATGACGCCGTACCGTAGCGGTAGCCAAGCGAGCGCGTAGCTTCCGCTATTGGCCCGAGGCTGACGTTAACTCGAAGCGTCGCGAGGTCTGCTTCCCGTGACCCGAACAGGGTGATGCGAGCGGGTTAAGGCAGCCTTTGACCCACAACAGACTCGGACGCCGTTCGCTGGTAGCCGGTGAGGGTTGTGAAACGGCTGGCCTACCCTCCTGACTGATCCTCGCGAACTGATTATCATGCAGCGCGGCGACTTTCATACCGTCACCAACCCGCGCATAGCTCAGGGAGCGTAATGAAACCGTGCGAATAAGCCGGTGGCCAACATGCCGACGGCAGGTGTGATACCACAAGGAGGACTGTCATGAATAAGCGAAAGTTTCTAAAGCAAGTAGGAGCCGCTTCTGTGGCAGCAGGCCTGGTGCTCGCCAGCAGGACGAGTGAGGCACAAGCACCAGCCGGAGACGTGAAGGTTTTGATCGTGTACCACTCGGTCACCGGAAATACCGAAAAAATGGCTCAAGGAGTTGCCGAAGGTGCAAACGGTGTTTCTGGCGCAAGCGTCGTTCTGAAAAAAGTGGGCGAGGTGACAGGCGACGAGCTGTTGGCTTGCGACGCGCTCATCGTTGGATCGCCAGTCTACTATGCAAACATGGCCGGCGAGATAAAGACTTTCTTTGATAACTGGTTGCTCAAGTTCCGCTTCGCATTTACCGACTTCAAGATGCGAAACAAAATTGGCGGCGCTTTCGTAACGGGAGGAGCGATTTCGAACGGCAAGGAAACCACGATGCAATCTATCCATGCCGCGATGCTGATCAATCAGATGAGCGTGGTGAGCGGAGGAGGAGCATTTGGTGCGAGCGCGACAACCGGACCTGATTCCCCCGGCATCGATGACAAGGAATTAGAGGCTGCTCGTGCTCTGGGTAAACGTGTTGCGGAATTTGCTGCCATAACCAAACGGGGTTCAAAGTCATAAGTCACGCCGTTGAGTGAGGGCTCAGTGGAGCTGCACCCGCCGTTCACTGCGGCGGTTAGACGCGGATGCCGTGTAGTTATCCGCCATCCATGCACCTTGGGGTGTTGTAGGCTAGCCTGTAAGGGCCGCTAATGGCACTTTTGCGAAGTGCCGACCGGCTCTGAAATTGTTACTTATCGAGGTAGACCGGATGTGGTCTGCCTAGCGTCAGCACGGCGCGATTGATTCATTCCGGTCATTCCTCCTCGTGGGTATCGTTGTGTCACCCATGGAGCCTTACTCACTGTAATTTAGCTGCGGGGGATATGAGTGCTTTGCGCGGTCGCCGCCACAAATGTGCAATTCGAGCTTCGGGAGGACTAACCATGTATGTCCTCATCTCGCGAATCAGGCCGCTCGCGCCTTTCATTCTCCTGTTTTTGATCGTCGGCATCGCTATCGCGCTCGTCGTCTCTGCCGAGGCGCAGTCCCCGTCACCAGCGGCCAAAACGGAAATGGCACCGACTGGTAAACTGCGCGTGGCGTTTCCGGTGAACGCGCTTACCGCCCCCAAAAACGCGACGACCGGCGAGTTGGGAGGACTAACCGCTGATCTCGGACGCGAGCTTGCCCGCCTTCTTGGTGTGCCTTACGAGCCGGTGGAGTTCGCCTCCCCAGGCAAGTTCATCGAGGTTGCCGGTAGCGACGTCTGGGACGTCACCTTGCTCAGCCCCGATCCGGCTCGCGCGAAGGTCGCGGACTGGTCAGCCCCGGTGTTCGAGTTGGATTATACTTATCTCGTGCCCCCCAATTCGAAGCTCATGACCAGTGCCGAAGTGGATCGGCCAGGAATACGGGTCGGCGCAGTCAAAGGGGACGCTCAGGAACTCGCCGTCACGCGCGCGCTGAAGAACGGCGAAGTCGTGCGCTTCGAAGGGTGGCCCGCAACGATGGAAGCATTGAGAGACGGAAAGGTTGAAGCTGTCGCAGGCAACCGCGTCACCTTGCCGACGAACGCGAAAGAAGTGCCCGGCTCCCGGATACTCGATGATCGTTTTGGCAAGCAAGTGCTGGTGGTGTTCGTCCCCAAGGGTCGGGCAGCCGCATTAGCGTACGTCGAGGAGTTCGTGAAGCAGTCCATCGCTTCTGGCCTCGTGCAGAAGATCATTGACCGCTCGGGAAGGCCAGGTCTGAACGTGGCCGAGCAATGAACGACCGAGGATCAGGTTATCAAAGGGAGACTTCCCTTGAGTAGAATCAAAAATCATTCGTCGTTGCTCGGATTTTCGGTCGCCTTTGCCATTGCGGCGGCATCGTCGGGCCACACCCAGCAAACGATCCGAATCGGCGCAACCATGTCCCAGACCGGCACCCTCGCCACCCAAGGCGTTCCGGCGAACAACGGCTACCTGCTCTGCCAGAAGCACGTCAACGAAAAGGGCGGCATCCTCGGCCGGAAGATTGAGTTCCTGATCCATGACGACAAATCCGACCCCAAAGTAGCGATTGAGCTCTACGAGAAGCTGATCACGGAAGACAAGGTCGATGCTGTCATGGGGCCCTACGGTTCGACCCACACCGAAGCGGTGGCTTCAGTCACCGAGAAGCATCGGATGGTGCACGTCTCGCCGCTGGCCGCGACCACCTCGATCTGGGAGAAGGGACGGCGCTATATCTTTATGGTGCTCCCACCTGCAGAACTTTTCTTGGGGGGATTGATCGACATGGCGTCCCGCAACGGGCTCAAGACCGTCGCAATCATCGAGGAAGACGCGCTCTTCCCCAAGGCTGCAGGCAAGGGGGCCGTTGAACTGGCCAAGAAGCAGGACATGCAGGTTGTCCTCCACGAGACCTACGCGAAGGGCACCAAAGACTTTTCAGCCATTTTGGCGAAGGTCAAGGCAGCGAACGCCGATGTATTGGGAATGGCTGCCTCATCGTTAGGGGATCAAATCATTGTCGGCCGTCAAATGAAAGAGCAGGACGTCAACGTCAAGATGTTCGGGATCGCGCAGGCGGTCGCCGAGTTCCAGGAGGCGCTCGGGAAGACGGCCGAGTTCGTCTATGGTCTTTCGGCGTGGGAGCCGAGCCTCCCCAACCCGGGCATCAAGGAGTTCGTGGAAACGTACCAGAAGGAGTTCAACAAGGCACCGAGCTATCACGCTGCGGGCGCCTATGGCGGCTGCCAGATTTTCATGGAAGCGGCCCGACGCGCAAGCAGCCTCGATTCCGACAAGCTGCGCGAGGAATTGCTGAAGCTCAAGACCAAGACAATCTTCAGCGACTATGCCGTGGATGAGCGTGGATATCAGACTGCCAACAAGGGCCTCTTCATCCAATGGCAGGACGGTCAGAAGGTTGTGGTCTGGCCCGATGAACTCGCGTCTGCCAAGCCCCGGTTCCCGACCCCAGCATGGAGCCAGCGATAGCGGCAAAATGCTGTTCGCAAAGGAAACCGTCTGGATCGGCGGCTTTTTAAGCGTGAATTGTCGTGCCCGGTGGGCGAGGCGCTGATCGTTTTTTTGTTGATATGAACGGTGGCTATTGGCCCTTAACTGACCTTGCGGTCCGGTTCGCCAACCGTCTGCTTTGGTTTCAATTCCGGATATCTGACGCAGAGGCTGCCGAATGAACCAATGCGGCGGAGGTGAGCCCAGCTACAAGCCGTTGCGTTGCCTGACGGGCAAAACACCCAGGATGCCGGTCAATGCGTCTCGCCAAAAAGATTCCGCTTTACCGAAATTCGGAAACGGCGTATCGATTGCGGCAACCCGGCCCAAGGAAGAGGGGCGTATCGCGATCGTCACGAACGCGGGCCGGGCGGCGGTGGACGCGGGTCACATCGGCGCGAAGGATTTTGCAGGGCGGGCGACCGTGAGCAAAAACGTCGCGCGCACGACCGGTGTGATCTGCGTAGGGCAAAATCGTGTGGTCCTGGCGCCCGGGGTCTGTGCGTCAAGTCTTGTGGTGATGTGTGTGGCCCAACCGGGCCTTCGTATCAGCCATCTGCAAGGTGACGGGGGCAATAGTGCATCGCTCCCCGGGGAGAGCGCGACATAAGCCGTAAGCCCACTGCGCAGGGAAGGCCGGATGTCCTGGCTACACCTGTATGCCGCTGTGCAGATTCTTGTTGCCACCTTTCGCACAGTGGACCGTGGGTGCCCGGCCGGCACCCGGTCTTCCCTGCGCCCTCTTTCAATCGAGGGTGAGGCGACCAGGCATAGCTCGGGCGAGATGAGCCGCGAGAGCGCGTAGGCGTGTTTGCGATGGAGATGCAATTGAGAAGCGATGCGCGTGCCCCAAACACCGTCATTGCGAGCGCAGCGAAGCAATCCAGAGTCTTTCTGCGGCGGGATTCTGGATTGCTTCGCTGCGCTCGCAATGACCATCGGAGAGAGAATAGCGCGTCGACATCACACTCTTGTGCCCCGGACGCAGCGCAGCGTCTCTTCGACGGTGCGCTGCAGAGCCGCAACGCAAGGGTGTTGCAGCGCGTCCGGGACACGAGAGGAGAGAATGACGGATTTGGAGTGTGGGCGCTTGCGAGCTACCCCAGACATGAGAAAGCGCCCGTGGGGGGCGGGCGCTTTCTGTAGTCGACTTGGGGTTGGGGTCGTCTACATATCCACGTGGCGACTTTGGGGGGCTGGTAAAGAGCCGCGTGAATTCATAAAACTCGTCAGATCTCCTTAGCGAACGAGGGATGCGTTCGAGCTGGTGATAACGACCGGCTTGCCGGCCTTGATGACGCGAGCCGTCTGGGTCAGACCTTCATCCGAACCCGTGCGTGCCGTGATGCCGAAGCCTGCCACCGCGATCCCTGCGACGAGGGCTACGACCACGATCTTCAGGTGGGTCGAGCGATCTGCGCTGTAAATCGAGTGGTTCATGGAAGGCTCCTGCCGCCATCTACCCGAAGTAGTCGCTACCCTGTTGAGGCAGGTTCATGCTTCCGGTGCCCAACAACCTAGTATTGGGGGGATTCGTTCCCAAGGGGAGGTCACAAGAGCGTGAAAGGACGTGAAAGATCGCGATCAAAAGCGTCCTTCGATCGTGCAATTCTATAATTATTTCAAAGCCGTAATGTGCCTTTGAGGCGTCTTGTCCGCATTTGGTCGACAAGGCGCCAGGAACTCAAAAACCATTTGCCTGTGGCCAAAAAACACACGGCTTCTCAAGGCAAATCAGATGCTTCCGACCGTTTTCAGCCTCGCCCTGGGGTGGATTTCAGCCTGCGACAGCACCGTCGTCTGGGCCCGGAACCGCTCGACGAGAGAGCGTACGAAGGGACGAATTGCCGCAGACGTGACCAGCACCGGCGCCTCGCCTTCGCGCGCGGCGCGCTCGAACGCCTCGCGCACGCCGGTCATGAATTCCGACAGCTTCGAGGGCTGCATCGCCAGGCTGCGCTCCTCGCCCTGGCCGATGATGGATTCGGCGAAGGCCTGCTCCCAGCGCGCCGACAGCGCGATCAGCGGCAGATAGCCGTTGTAGGAGGTGTTCTGTGCGCAGATCTGACGCGCCAGGCGGGCACGGACGTGCTCGACCATGGTGGCGGGATTGCGCGAGAAGGCGAGCGAGTCGGCGATGCCCTCGAGGATGGTGGAGAGATCGCGGATCGAGATGCGCTCGGCGAGCAGCAGCTGCAGCACGCGCTGGATTCCGGAGACCGTGACCTGTCCGGGGACGATGTCCTTGACCAGCTCGCTCTGCTCCTTCGGCAGCTCCTTGAGCAGCTTCTGCACCTCGCCATAGGAGAGCAGGTCCGACATGTTGGCCTTGAGCAGCTCGGTGAGGTGGGTCGAGAGCACGGTCGCGGCGTCGACCACGGTGTAGCCCTTGAGCGAAGCCTCTTCCTTGAGGCTGGCATCGACCCAGGTCGCGGGCAGGCCGAAGGTCGGCTCGGTGGTGTGGATGCCGGGCACCTGAACCTGGCTGCCGCCGGGGTCCATGACCATGAACTGGTTCGGCCAGATCTTGCCGGTGCCGGCGTCGACCTCCTTGATCTTGATGATGTAGGTGTTGGCTTCGAGCTGGACGTTGTCGAGGATGCGCACCGCCGGCATCACAAAGCCCATCTCGATCGCGAGCGAGCGGCGCAGCGCCTTGATCTGCTCGGTGAGGCGGTCGGTGCCATCGGGGCCGTTGACGAGCGGCAGCAGCGCATAGCCGAGCTCGATCTTGAGGTCGTCGATCTTCAGCGCCGCCGAGATCGGCTCTTCGGTCGCAGCCGTGCCCGGCGCACCGGGCGAACCGGCAGCGGGCGCGGCCTTGGCAGCTTCGTCAGCCTTGGCGGTGGCGCGGTTGCGGTTGCGCGCGGTCCAGGCCAGCGCGCCGGCGCCGGCGCCGAGCGCGAGGAAGGGGATGGTCGGAATGCCCGGCAGCGCCGCCAGCACCAGCATGACGGCCGAGGACATTGCCAGCGCCTGCGGATAGCCGGAGAACTGCTTCATCAGCGCCTTGTCGGCGGCGCCGGAGACGCCGGCCTTGGAGACGAGCAGGCCGGCCGCGGTCGAGACGATCAGCGCCGGCACCTGGGTGACGAGGCCGTCACCGACTGTCAGCAGCGTGTAGCTGCGCCCGGCGTCGGCAAAGGACAGGCCCTGCTGCGCCACGCCGATGATCATGCCGCCGACGACGTTGATGAAGACGATCAGAAGGCCGGCGATGGCATCGCCGCGGACGAATTTCGAGGCACCGTCCATGGCGCCGAAGAAGCCGCTCTCGTCCTCCAGCGCCTTGCGGCGCTCCTTGGCGACCTTCTCGTCGATCAGGCCGGCGGAGAGATCGGCGTCGATCGCCATCTGCTTGCCGGGCATGGCGTCGAGGTGGAAGCGCGCGGCGACTTCTGCGATGCGGCCCGAACCCTTGGTGATGACGACGAAGTTGACGATGATCAGGATGGCGAAGACGATGATGCCGATGACGAAATTGCCGCCCATCACGAAGCTGCCGAAGGCTTCGATGACGTGACCGGCGGCGTCCGTGCCCTCGTGCCCGTGCGACAGGATCAGGCGGGTCGAGGCCATGTTGAGCGACAGGCGCAGCATGGTCGAGATCAGCAGGATGGTCGGGAAGGCGGAGAATTCCAGCGGCGCCTGGATGAACAGGGACGTCATCAGGATCAGGATCGAGAGCGTGATCGAGATCGCCAGGAAGAGGTCCAGCACGATCGCGGGCAGCGGCAGGATCAAGACCACCAGGATGGTGAGGATGCCGAGCGCGAGCGCGATGTCGCCGCGCTTGAGGATGTTGACGATCTCGGCAAGGGTGGGGACGCCGGCGTTTGTGCTCCCTACGCCCTGTCCCGCGGTGACGTCGACCATGGTAGCTGCCTCCCCGCGCGACTGCCGGCCGCGCGCCCCAAACGTCTGCGCGGCGGCCGAAGGGCCGCCGTTCCGAAAGTGAGGCACCGCACTGGCGTCCACGGGGGACCTCCCGTTTTACGCGGCTGACGACACTCGACTTCACCCGGCAATTCTTGCCGGGTGTATGGTTAGCAAAGGGTTAACGGGGGGTGCGGCAAGAGTGCGGGGGCGTGTTTCGGGCCTCCAGGGGTGTCATTCCGGGGCGCCCGGAGGGCGAACCCGGAATCCATCGTGCTGCAGGTGTCGTGGGGAAATGGATTCCGGGCTCGCGCCAAGAGGCGCGCCCCGGAATGACGGCGTGGGAGGGTGCCCCCTACTTCGCCTTCTCCATCCTGGTCACCGTGTAGCCGGCGGCCGCCTCCTCGGCTTCGAAGGTGACCTTGTCGCCGACCTTCACCTGCTTGAGCAAAGCGGGGTCCTTGACGCGGTAGACCATGGTCATGGGCTCGTCCATGCCGAGGCTCTTGGCCGGCCCGTGCTTGAGCGTGATCTTGCCGGCGCTCTCGTCGATCTTCTTGACCTCGCCGCTGATCGAGGCGCCTTGCGCCGCGGCGGCACCGAAGGTCAGGCCGAGCGTCAGCGCGAGCGCGGCGGCGATGCGGGTGATCGATTTCATGGTTTTCTCCTTTGTTTCACTTGACGATGACGTGGCCGACCATGCCGTAATCGCGATGGTCCGGGATCAGGCAGGAAAATTCGAATGTGCCGGCCTTGCTGAACTTCCAGAGGATCTCGGCCGTCTTGCTCGGGGCGAGCCGGACCCCGTTCGGGTCGTCGTGCTCCATGTGCGGGTGCTTCTTCATCACCTCGGCGTGGGCGAGGTTCTCCTTGGTGGTGGCGAGCAGGAATTCGTGGTCTTCCTTGCCGGTATTGCGCAGCACGAAGCGGATCTGTTCGCCGCGTTCGACCGTGATGTTCGAGGGCTCGTAGGACATCTCGCTCATCGCGATCTCGACGATACGTGCGGGCTTCTTGGGATCGCCGGGCTCGCCGGCCGAAAAGGTCCCGTGCCCGTGCTGGTCGTGGGCGAAAGCCGGCGCGGTCGACAGCGCGGCCAGCGCGAGGGCGAGCTTGATAGTCTTCTTCATTGCAGTCTCCAGTTGGTGGTTCATCGAAACGCTCACATCTTCATGTTCTTCATCGGCGCGGAGCCGGGCTTTTGCCGCGCCGGTTCGGTGGCCGGCGGGGTGACCTCGTAGGCAACGGTGCCTTGCGGGAATTTGTACGGGCCGGGATCGCGGTAATCGTCGCGCGCGAGGTCCTCGCGGATCTTCATCACCGTGAACATGCCGCCCATCTCGATCGGACCGAACTGGCCGGTGCCGGTCATCATCGGCAGCGTGTTGTCGGGCGCGGGCATCTCCATGTTGCCCATCGCCATGCCGGTCGAGCCCATCGCCATGCTGTCAGGCGCGAGCTTGCCGACGGCCTTGGCGAGGTCCTTGCGCGACACGCCGATCAAATTGCGCACCTCGTGCCCCATCGCGTTCATGGTGTGATGCGATTTGTGGCAGTGGAACGCCCAGTCGCCGGGATTGTCGGCGAGCACGTCGAACACGCGCACCGCGCCGACCGGCACGTCGGTGGTCGTCTCCGGATATTGCGCACTCTCCGGAATCCAGCCGCCATCGGTGCAGGTCACCGCAAAGCTGTGGCCGTGCAGATGGATCGGATGATTGGTCATGCTGAGATTGCCGATGCGCACGCGCACCTTATCGCCGAGCCGCACCGGCAAGGGATCGATGCCGGGGAACACCCGCGAATTCCAGGTCCACATGTTGAAGTCGGTCATCTCGTTGACCTGCGGCAGATAGGTGCCGGGATCGACGCGGTAAGTGCTCATCACGAAGACGAAATCGCGGTCGACGGGGCGGAAGCTTTGATCGCGCGGATGCACGACGACCATGCCCATCATGCCCATCGCCATCTGCACCATCTCGTCGGAATGCGGGTGGTACATGAAGGTCCCGCTCTTCTTCATCTCGAACTCGTAGACGAAGGTCTTGCCGGGCTCGATGTGCGGCTGATTCAATCCGCCGACGCCGTCCATGCCGCTCGGCACGATCATGCCGTGCCAGTGCACGGTGGTGTATTCGGGCAGTTTGTTGGTGACGAAGATGCGGACCTTGTCGCCCTCGACCGCCTCGATGGTCGGCCCCGGCGACTGGCCGTTATAGCCCCACAGGTTCACCTTCATGCCTTCGGCGAACTCGCGCACCACGGGCTCGGCGACGAGGTGGAATTCCTTCCAGTCGCCGTTCATGCGGAACGGCAGCGACCAGCCGTTCAGCGTGACCACGGGGCGATAGTCGGGGCCGCTGGTCGGATGCAGCGGCGGCTGCATCACCACCTTGTCCATGTGAGGTGCTTCCGGAATCGAGGCGGCCTGGACGCGGCCGCTGATGGCCGACGCGCTGGCAAGCGCGGCAGTGCCCAAAAATCCTCGGCGGGAATACATGCTGGCCTCCGTCTCAGTGGCCGCCATCGGCAGGCGCTGCCGCGGCGATGGTGGTTGAATTGTCGCCGCCGGCCGCAGGGGCGCCGCCGCCGTTGATGGCGGTCTGCAGGTCGGACTGGGCGAGGAAGAATTTTTGCCTGGCGTCGATGGCGCCGCGCAGTGATGCCAGGCGCTGCCGCGCTTCGGTCAGCAGCGCAAAGATATCGACCTGCATGCTGGAGAAGCGAAGCTGCATCTCCTCGGTGATGATCTTGCGCAGCGGCAGGATCTCGCGCTGATAGTGGCTGGCGATATCGTAGGTCGACCGGTAAGCGCGGTAGGCGTCGCGCGCTTCCGAGCGCACGTTCACGGCGCGCTCGGTCAGGCGGTTGAAGGCGAGCTTGTAGGTCTCGGCTGCCTGCCGCATGCGCACCTCGCCGCCGTCGAAGATCGGAATCTGGAACTGCACGTCAAAACCGCGTTCGCGGAACGGCGGGCCCTCCGGATCCTGCGTGCGACGGGAGATGCCGGCGAGATCGAGCAGCGTGACGAAGCGCGTCGCCTCGGTGAGGTTAAGTGACTTTGCCAGCGCCGTCAGCTCCAGCCGCGCGATCTGCAGGTCGATGCGATGGGCGACCGCGTCGACTTCGATCGAAGGCAGCGCCTGCGGCCGGCGCGGCAGCGGCGGCAACTGGTTGGGCAGGCGGAAATCGAGGCCGTCGTCCCACAGCCCCATCAGCCGCGCGAGCCTTTCGCGTGCGCTGGTTGCAGACTGCCGCGCGGTTGCGAGGTCGGCGGTGGTCTCGGCGTAGAACACCTGTTCGCGGGCCTGGTCGAGCTTGTTGATCGAGCCGGTCTCGCCGAGCTTGACCGCAAGCTGTGCGGTCGATTCCGCCGTCGCCTTCGCGTCCGTCAGCAGCACCACCATCTCGTTGCCGGCGACTGCGCGGAGATAAGCGCGCCGCACGTCCGCGGCGAGCCGCAGCGTCGCCAGCGCCGCACGCAATTGAGCCTGGCGGAAGCGGTCGCGGGCGATCTCGGAGCGGAACGGCAGGGTCGCCAGCGCCAGGATGTCGCCGACCACCTGGCGCTCGATCTCGCTGGCGCCATTGCCCGTGATCCGCGAGATCGAGAACACGGGATTGGGCGGCAAGCTCTGCTCGACCTGCTCGGCTTCGGCCAGCGCCAGCTCGTTATAGGCGGCTTGCAGCCCCTTGTTGTTGAGCAGCGCGATCTGCACGGCGGTCTCTGCGCTGAGCGTCCGCGAGAGCAGCCGGCGAACGCGCGCGTCGACAATTTCGGCTCCCTCGGCCGTCCGCACGAAGGCGACGTCCTTGTTGATGGTCTGGCTGGTCAGGTCTGAAACCGCCGTCATGCCGCCGTCGGGCGAGAACGCGGCGCAGCCGGAAAGGCCGAGCGCAATGAGGACGAGCAGGCCCCGCGCAAAATGGTGTGTCATGGCGGGTTCCTACCGGTCTTGCTTCGGCTGCGGCGTGACGGCGTCGTTGCGGTCGCGCCATGGCGCCGGCGTCGCAGGCCGCAGGCTGCTATAGGGCGCGACGGTCGGCCGATAGCCGACAGGCGCGACCTTCGTCGCCGGATCGGCAGAATCGGCGCCTGCGAGCTGCGTGGCCGCCGGCATGCAGCCTGACAACGCCAGCGCTATCGCGGCCAGCAGCGGCCAATGAAATGAGAAGTGTCGTCCACGCGCCGCGGATGCGGCGGCGGACTTCGCCCCGGAAAGCGTAAGCATGATTCATCCCTGATCTGTCTTGAGACCACAGGTTCGCGCGCGCGGACGCGCGCTAGGCCTGACGTCGTCGCGTCAGATCAGGCGATGGGAGGACGGTAGAGAAGGGGCGGCGCCGCGCTGTACAGGCTGACCACGATCTCGGGCGCGCAGGCGGAGATCGGCTGAAGCGGCTTGGCGACGACGGGCAGATCGGCCGGCAGCGCACTCACGCACATCATCGCGCAGCACGGGCCCACTGTCCCCTTGCCGTCATGATGATGCGGAGCAGGAGCGTCCTGCGCCGCGGTCTGGGGATGCGCATGCGGTCCGGCGTGGTCATGCGAGGCGCCGCCATGCATGTGGCCGGCCTGCATCTGATGATGCACCGGCACGAGATCGGCGAGGAGCGCGTCATCGAGACACGGCGCCGGACCGTTGCCCCAGGCAAGGCTTGCGGCCGGCGCGAGCACGCAGAACAGATAGGCGAGGGCGATGATTCGCCCCACCCTGATCCGCATCGATCGTGTCAATCGCAACAGCATTCCGCCGATAGGCTCCTCGCGCGGCAGTCTTGCACACGCAGATTGCAAACTAATGGCAAAACGCGCATCCGCCAAGCATCTTCTTACCGCAGTGCACCGCGCATGCCCAATATCACGCCACGAAGCTTGACCGTGTTCCGATCCGCGGGCCATGGTCCGGCCCGTGCACGCCCCAAATCATCCCGGACACACCTCAGACTCATTCAGCCCTGATTCCCGTCAGGCCTGGGTGCGGCTTGTCATTGCGCTTCTGATCGGATCGATCGGAGGCGTCGGCATGTGGGCGATCGTGGTCATGATTCCCGCGGTCCAGGCCGAATTCGCCGCCACGCGCGGCGCGGTGTCGCTGGCTTTCACCCTCATGATGTTCGGCTTCGGGCTTGGCGGCGTGATCGCCGGCAAGATCACCGACCGGTTCGGCATCGTGCCGGCGATGGCGATCAGCATCGCCTTTCTCGGCGTCGCCAATGTGCTCGCGGGCCTGTCTGGCCAGCTCTGGCAGTTCGTGGCGGCGTATTTCCTGATCGGGCTCGGCACCTCGGCGACCTTCGCGCCGCTGATGGCGGAGGCCTCGCACTGGTTCGAGCGCTATCGTGGCCTCGCCGTGACCATTGTCGCCAGCGGCAATTATTTCGCCGGCACGATGTGGCCTCCGATCGTGAGCTGGGGCATGCAGTCGATCGGCTGGCGCCACACCCATATCGGCATCGGCCTCGTCTGCGTGGGCCTGATGACGATCCTGGTGCTGGTGCTGCGCGCGCAGATGGGCCACGACCATGTCCGCGACCATGCCAATGCGCCGCCGCCGAGGGTCGATCTCAAGCTCTCGACCAACACGCTGACGGTGCTGCTCTCGATCGCCAGCATCTCGTGCTGCGTCGCCATGGCGATGCCGCAGGTGCATATCGTCGCCTATTGCGGCGATCTCGGTTATGGCGTGGCGAGGGGCGCCGAGATGCTGTCTTTGATGATGGCCTGCGGCATCGTCAGCCGCATCGGCTCGGGCTTCCTCGCCGACAAGATCGGCGGCGTCCGCACGCTGCTGGTCGGGTCGCTGGCGCAGGGCTTTGCGCTGGTGTTCTACCTGTTCTTCGACAGCCTCGCCTCGCTCTACCTGATCTCCGCGATGTTCGGCCTGTTCCAGGGCGGCATCGTGCCGAGTTACGCCATCATCGTGCGCGAGGCGATGCCGGCCAGCCAGGCGGCGACGCGCGTCGGCATCGTGATCTTCGCCTCGGTGTTCGGCATGTCCTTCGGCGGCTGGGTGTCGGGCGTCATCTTCGATGCCACCGGCTCGTATGCCGCGGCATTCGCGAATGGCGTGGCCTGGAACGCCGTCAATATCGCCATCGTCGTGCTGCTGCTGATCCGCTCGCGGATGGGTTCGGTCAAGACCGGTTTTGCGACTTAAACTGCTTGTCCCGCCTTTAGGAGCGAGCAGCCGGTGATCTTGTAGCTGCCGTCCGCCTGTTGCTCGAGCGTGTACAGAGCTTCCCAGGCTTCGCCATTGGCATCGACGATGTGGACGCGCTGCGCGATCCAGTTACCCTCGTTCTTGCTCTCGCCAAATTCAAAACTCTTGTGACGATAGACAGGGGCGTAGCCGTTCTGCACCATGGACATGAAGATGTCGGGGGCGGGGAAAATCTCCTTGATCGCCGGCGCGGCATAGGAATAGGCGGCCGTGGCATCGTCGCGCGCAAAAGCCTGTTCCTGGGCGCGGATGACGCCTTGCGCGGCGGTGACATCGTCGGCGAATGCTGAGACGGAGCTGAAGATAATACCGAGAGCGACGAGCAAGGCGGCAATGCGCATGACAGGCTCCGCGTTCAAATTCCGGCGATGCTGATCCTAGCACGACCCTGGCAAGATACGGACGCGCTATCGCTTCCGTTTCACCGCCGACTTCGCGGGCTTGGCGCTGCGCGCCTTGGGCTTGCCGGCCGGCTGCACCCGCAGCCCGTCCACGAATACGTCGAGCATGCGCAGCACCGAGGATTGCCAGCCGGGCTGGTCGTGCATGTAGCACATGCCGATCAGAGCCCTGAGCAGGTCTTCCGGGCTGACATCGGCGCGCATCTCGCCGGCCGCGACCGCGCGGTCGAGCAGCGAGCCGATCGCCTTGGTCAGCCGGTCCATCGAGAAGGCCGCGAGTTCCGACGAACTCTGGAACGTCAGCGCCAGCGCCGCCGACATGCCTTTTTTGGTGGCCACGAATTCGACGCCGGAACGTAGCCAGCGGCGCAGCGCTTCGACCGGGTCCTTCGCAATCTTCAATTGCTCGGCGAGCTCGCTGAGCTGCTCGACCTCGCGCCGGTACACCGCCTCGAACAGATCCTCGCGCGTCGGGAAATGCCGATAGAGCGTGCCGATGCCGACGCCGGCACGCTTTGCCACCGCCTCCAGGCTCGCTTCCGGACCTCCCGCGTTGAACACGGCCTTGGCCGCCTCGAGCACGCGTTCGCGATTGCGCACGGCATCGGCGCGGGGCTTTCGGGTCTGGTCGGTGTGGTCGTCCATGCCGGCAATGTAGATCACGAATAGGTTAGATTGAACCCTTGCAGGGCTGCATCGCGTTGGTGGCGCATGGGCTTTTGACGATTTCCAAATATTTTTCCGCGGCCCTTGTTAAGCGGAGGGTGCCTCCGTATCTTCGCTGGGATGTTGGCCGGCTTCCGCCTGGCCAGCGCAGGTCGACGGCGGTCACGGCGGTGGCGCGCTGCGCGATCACTCATGTCCATATCTGATCGGAGCCTTGTATGAACCACTCCATCAGCCTCACCGTGAACGGTGCGCGGCGCGACTTCGTCCTCGACGATCCGCGCGTCACGCTGCTCGATCTCCTGCGTGAGCGCCTCCATCTGACCGGAACCAAGAAGGGATGCGACCGCGGCCAGTGCGGCGCCTGCACCATTCTCGTCGACGGCAAGCGCATCAATTCCTGCCTCGCGCTCGCCATCAGCCATGACGGCGCCGACATCCTCACCATCGAAGGCGTCGCGCGCGGCGACCAGCTTCACCCGGTGCAGGCCGCCTTCATCGCTCGTGACGGATTCCAGTGCGGCTTCTGCACGCCCGGCCAGATCATGAGCGCGATCGGCATGATGCGCGAGGCCCAGGCCGGCGACGATCCCGAACGCATCCGCGAATGCATGAGCGGCAATCTCTGCCGCTGCGGCGCCTATGCCGGCATCGTCGATGCGGTGCGCGAGGCGCAAGAACGCATGGACGAATCCAATCAGAGGCGCTCCGCATGAAACCGTTCGATTATGTCAGGCCGGCTACGGTTGCCGAGGCCGTTGCCGCCGCCGCCCAGCCGGGCGCGACCTATCTCGCCGCCGGCACCAATTTGCTCGATCTGATGAAGGGCGGTGTCAGCCGTCCGGATCGCCTGGTCGATGTCACGCATCTCGAGGGGCTCGACGGAATCGAGCATCTCGCCGACGGGTCGTTGCGCATCGGCGCGCTGGTCAGCAACGCCGATCTCGCGCACGATGCTGGCTTCGCAAGGTCCTATCCGGCGGTCGCCGAAGCGCTGCTCTCCGGCGCGTCGGCGCAACTGCGCAATGCCGCCACCGTCGGCGGCAATCTGCTGCAACGGACGCGCTGTGCGTATTTCTATGACACGGCGAGCCGCTGCAACAAGCGCGAGGCGGGCAGCGGCTGCGACGCCCGCGACGGCGAGAACCGCGCCCATGCCGTACTCGGCTGGAGCGAGAGCTGCATCGCCACGCATCCCTCGGACTTCTGCGTTCCCCTGGTCGCACTCGATGCCATCATCGAGATCGAGGGCAGGAACGGCCGTCGCGAGATCGGGCTGGACGAACTGCATCGCCTGCCCGGCGATACGCCTCAGCGCGAGTCCGCGCTCGAAGCTGGCGACCTGATCACGGCGGTGCGTCTGCCGCCCGCGGCACGCGACTTTGCGGCGCATGCGCGCTACCTCAAGGTTCGCGAGCGTACCTCTTACGCCTTTGCCGTCGTCTCGGCCGCCGCTGCGTTGCAGATTGAGAACGGTAAGATCAAGCAGGCGCGGATCGCGCTCGGCGGCGTTGCCGCAAAGCCCTGGCGTGCGCGCGCCGCGGAAGACGTTCTCAAGGGCGTCACGCCCACGGCCGACGCCTTCCAGGAAGCCGCCTGGCGCGCGCTCACCGACGCAAAACCGTCCGGCGACAACGCCTTCAAGATCGAGCTCGCCCGCCGCATCGTCGTGCGCGCGCTGACCCTCGCCGCCGCCGGTAGGCCGGCGCGCCTGCCGGCGCTGCCGGCCTCTCCCTTTGCCTCGACCTCCGGAGCCATCCATGCCTGAGCTGAATCTCACCAGCGCTCCCGCCAATCTGCGCCACGGCTCGAACATCGGCCAGCCGCTGACCCGGCGCGACGGCATCCTCAAGGTCAAGGGTCAGGCGACCTATGCCGCCGACAATCATCCGCCCGGCATGCTGTTTGCGGTGATGGCGGTCTCGAGCATTTCGCGCGGCCGCGTGACCTCGCTCGATGTCACGGCTGCCAAGCGCCATCCCGGCGTCGTCGACGTCATGACATCAGACCACAAGCCGCCGCTCGCGGTCGACCCGGAGATCAAGACCAACCCGTTCGTGTTCCGGATGGAGGTGCTGCAGAGCGACGAGGTTCGCTACGCCAACCAGCCGATCGCCGTCGTGATCGCCGAGACGCTGGAGGCGGCGACGGAAGGCGCGGTGCTGCTGGCGCCGCGTTACGAGACGCTGCCCGCGCTCGTCGGCCTCGATGCCGGCGAAAGTTACGTGCCGCCGGTCGTCGGCGTCGGCAATCCCACCGAAAATAACCGCGGCGACGTCGAGGCGGGCCTTGCCTCGGCCGAGAAGCAGATCGACGCGACGTACGAGACGCCGCCGCAATATCACAACGCGATGGAGCCGCATGCGATCGTGGCCAGCTGGGACGGGGACAATCTGTCGGTCGACATGCCGACCCAGGGCCTGATGCTGTCGCTCGGGCGCATCGCCGAACTGTTCGGCATTGCGCCTGACAAGATCCACATCCGCAGCCCGTTCCTTGGCGGCGGTTTCGGATCCAAGGGGCTGATGTCGGGCCCGCCGACCCTCGGCATCATGGCCGCCAAGCTCGTCGGCCGGCCCGTGAAGCTCGTGCTGCGCCGTGAGCAGATGTATGGCCCGGTCGGTCATCGTGCGCCGACGCGCCAGCGGCTGCGCATCGGGGCCGACGGCGAGGGGCGCCTGACCGCGCTCGATCATCATGCGAGGACCGTGTCGAGCACGTTCGACGATTTCTACGAACCCGCCGCCGATGCCTCGCACACGCTCTATGCGAGCCCCGCGATCCGCACCTCGCACGATGCCGTGCGCGTCAACACCGGCACGCCGCTGTTCATGCGCGCGCCCGGCGAGGCGACCGGTTCGATCGCGCTGGAAAGCGCGATCGACGAGATGGCCTGGGCCTGCGGCATCGATCCGCTCGCGTTCCGCCTGAGGAACTACGCCGAGGTCGAGCCGATCACGGGAAAGCCGTTCTCATCCAAGGCGCTGCGTGCCTGCTACGAGCAGGGCGCCGCGCGCTTCGGCTGGGCCAAGCGCTCGCTCCAGCCGCGGCAGATGCGCGACGATGCCGGTCTTCTGGTCGGCTGGGGCATGGGCACCGCGACCTTCCCGGCGCTGATGTTCCAGGCGGAAGCGCGCGCGGCGATCCGCCGTGACGGCACCGGTGCGATGGAGATCGGTGCGCACGACATGGGGCAGGGCGCCTGGACGGCACTCGCCCAGATCGCAGCCGACGGTCTCGGTCTCGATATCGACCGCGTCGAATTCAAGGCCGGCACGTCGGACCTGCCCGACGCCGGCATTGCCGGCGGCTCGGCGCACACGGCGACCGCGGGCGCTGCGATCCACAGCGCCGGCGCGGCCGTGATTGCAAAGCTCGCCGATCTCGCCACCAGTGACGAGCGCTCGCCGCTGTTCGGAGCGGGCAATGCCGGCGTGGTCGCGCGTGACGGAAAGCTGTTCCGGCGCGACGACGAGAGTCGCGGCGAGAGCTATGCCGAGATCCTCGCGCGTGCCGGTGTCGCGGAGGTCGAGGCGCGCGGCACCGGCGCGCCGAATCCCGCGGCGATGGAGGAGTATGCGATGCACGCCCATGGCGCGGTGTTCGCGGAGGTGAAGGTCGATCCCGAGCTCGGCCAGGTTCGCGTCACGCGCATGGTCGGCGCCTTCGCCGCGGGGCGCATCGTCAATCCGCATCTGGTGAAGAGCCAGCTGTTCGGCGGCATGATCTGGGGCATGTCCTTTGCGCTGCACGAGGAGGCCATCACCGACCGTCGCAGCGGCCGGATCCTGAACGCCAATCTCGGCGAGTACCACATCCCCGTGAATGCCGACGTGCCGCCGCTCGACGTGATCACGGTCGAGGAGCACGACCCGCATGTGAATGCGCTCGGCATCAAGGGCGTCGGCGAGATCGGCATCACCGGCAGCGCCGGCGCAGTCGCCAACGCGGTCTGGCACGCGACCGGCGTGCGGGTGCGGCGTTTTCCGATCCGGATCGAGCAATTGCTGACGCAGTCTTGAACGCTGCGGCGATATCAAATGAGAGTCGCGCGGAGAAGGCCGCGCGGCCAGCGACCCGCGTCGCAGCGTCAGTTCATCTTCCGCCGGAGGGCCTTGATCGCCTCTCGCTGCGTCTCGATGTATTGTGCGATGGCCTCGCGCAGCTCGCGCGAGTGGAGCTTGTCGGCATCGCGCCGAACTTCGTCGAGCGCGACTTCTGCATTGGCGAGCGTGATCTTCATCGGCGGGCCCTGTTACGAAGCGGCCCCGGAGCGCCTAGGAGTCCGGGGCCATAACCTCAGCACCTTTGCGCCAGGCTGCTCGGCTACGGCGGTTCGGCTCGCTGAAATTGAGATGGCTCAAACTCCGTAAGATACCGGGCCGTCCGTAACATTCCGGTGGATCTTGATGTGCGTCAAAATGTCGGCGGCGTGCAGGCCGAGATCACTTCGCACGGCTTGCCGCCGACACAGCGGAAGCGATGCGGGCGGCGGCTCTCGAAATAATAGGCATCGCCGGGATTGAGGATGCGGCGCTCGTCCTCGACGGTGACTTCGAGCTTGCCCGAGATCACGATGCCGCCTTCCTCGCCGTCATGGACGAGATGCACGCGCCCGGTGTCGCTGCCGGGCTCGTAGCGCTCCTTCAAAATCTGGAGGCTGCGGCCGAACAGATTGTCGCCGACTTGCCGATACGAGATCGGCTTCTTGCCGACCTCGGTCAGCTCTTCGGCGCGATAGAAGATCTTGCGCCGGCTCTCCGGCTCCAGTGCGAAGAACTCGGCGAGCCCCATCGGGATGCCGTCGAGGATGCGCTTGAGCGCGCCGACGGACGGGTTCATCTGGTTGGATTCGATCAGCGAAATCGTCGAATTGGTGACGCCGGCGCGCTTGGCAAGCTCGCGCTGCGACAGCTTCTGGCGCGCCCGGATGAATCGCAGCCGTCCACCGATGTCGACGCTCATGCCCCTGGTCCCTGTTGCAGGTGTTGCGGATCGCGCAAATATGGACCAGCGGCCCCAGTAAAATCAATGGCTTGCAGCTCACCAGAAAAGGACTTGTTGCGCCTTGGAAGCCGTGCCTCTGCTAGCAGGTCAGCAAAGGAGCGCGGCCGTGACCCTTCATCAGATTCCGAACACCATCAAGACCGACTCGTTCTGGATGCCGTTCACGGCCAACCGGCAGTTCAAGAAGGCGCCGCGCCTGTTCTCCTCGGCCGAGGGCATGCACTACACCACCGTCGACGGCCGCAAGGTGATCGACGGTTCCGCCGGCCTCTGGTGCGTCAATGCCGGCCACGGCCGCAAGCAGATCGCCGCCGCGGTCGAGCGGCAGCTGATGACGCTGGACTTCGCGCCCACGTTCCAGATGGGCCATCCGCTGGCGTTCGACTTTGCCGAGCGGCTCGCCGAGATCGCGCCGAAGGGCCTCGACCGGATCTTCTTCACCAACTCCGGCTCCGAGTCGGTGGACACCGCGCTCAAGATCGCGCTCGCCTATCATCGCGCCAACGGCCAGGCGAGCCGCACCCGCCTGATCGGCCGCGAGCGCGGCTATCACGGCGTCGGCTTCGGCGGCACGTCGGTCGGCGGCATGGTCGCCAACCGCCGCGCTTTCGCGACCCTGCTGCCGGGCGTCGACCACATCCGCCACACCCATGATCTCAGCCGCAACGCCTTCGCCAAGGACCAGCCCGAGCATGGTGCCGAGCTCGCCGACGATCTCGAGCGCCTGGTGGCCTTGCACGGCGCCGAGACGATCGCCGCCGTCATCGTCGAGCCGGTGCCGGGTTCGACCGCAGTGCTGCCGCCGCCGAAGGGCTATCTCCAGCGCCTGCGCGAGATCTGCGACAAGCACGGCATTCTCCTGATCTTCGACGAGGTCATCACCGGTTTCGGCCGCCTCGGCACGCCGTTCGCCGCCAACTTCTTCGGCGTCACGCCGGACCTGATGACCACGGCCAAGGGCATCACCAACGGCACCATTCCCTGCGGCGCGGTGTTCGCCAGCCGCAAGATTCACGACGGCATGATGGTCGGCCCCGAGAACCAGATGGAGCTGTTCCACGGCTACACCTACTCCGCGCATCCGACCGCCTGCGCCGCGGGTATCGCGACGCTCGACATCTACAAGGACGAGGGCCTGCTCACGCGCGGTGCTTCGATCGCCGAATACTGGCGCGATGCGCTGCATTCGCTGAAGGGCCTGCCCAACGTCGTCGACATCCGCAATTGCGGCCTGATGGGCGCGGTCGAGCTGTCGTCGCGTGACGGCACGGTCGGCGCGCGCGGCTACGACGTGATGGTCGACTGCTTCAATCGCGGCCTGTACTTCCGTATGAGCGGCGACTCCTTCGCGCTGTCGCCGCCGCTCATCGTCGAGAAGAGCCACATCGACGACATCGTGTCGATTCTGGGCGACGCCATCAAGCGGGTGGCCTGATAATTGCTCTCGCCGTTGCGAGTTGTTTCCTTGCAGCGGCGAGCGTGATGCCGCGGGAGTTTGACCAAGCGTGAAAGTTCTGATCCTCGGCAGCGGTGTCATCGGTGTCACCTCTGCCTACTACCTCGCCCGTGCCGGCCACGAAGTGACGGTCGTCGACCGGCAGCCCGAGCCGGCACTGGAGACATCCTTCGCCAATGCCGGCGAGGTGTCGCCCGGCTATTCCTCGCCCTGGGCCGGGCCCGGGGTGCCGGTGAAGGCGGTCAAGTGGCTCTTGATGAAGCACGGTCCGCTGGTGATCCGGCCGAAGCTCGATCCCGTGATGTGGGTCTGGCTGCTCAAGATGCTGCGCAACTGCACCAGCGCGCGCTACGCGGTCAACAAGAGCCGGATGATCCCGATCGCGGAATACAGCCGCGATTGCCTGCGCGACCTGCGCCGCGACATCGGAATTCAATATGACGAGCGCTCGCAGGGCACGCTCCAGCTGTTCCGCTACCAGGCGCAGCTCGACGGCACCGGCGAAGACATCGCCGTGCTCAAGCAATATGGCGTGCCCTTTGAGGTGCTGGGCCGCGAGGGCTGCATCGCGGTCGAGCCGGCGCTCGCCGGCGTGAAGGAGAAGTTCGCCGGCGGACTTCGCCTGCCGCAGGACGAGACCGGCGACTGCCACATGTTCACGCAGGCGCTGGCCAAGCACGCCCAGGCGCTCGGCGTGCGCTTCATGTTCAACACCGGCATCGACCGCATCGTCACGGACGGTGCGCGCGTCAGCGGCGTCGCGACCAGCGCCGGCCTGTTGCAGGCCGACGCCTACGTCCTCGCGCTCGGAAGCTGGTCGTCGCGGCTCGCTGCGCCGCTCGGCATCTCGCTGCCGGTCTATCCGGTGAAGGGCTATTCGATCACGGTGCCGATCAAGGACGCCTCCGGCGCGCCGGAATCGACCGTGATGGACGAGAGCTACAAGGTCGCGATCACGCGCCTCGGCAATCGCATCCGTGTCGGCGGCACCGCCGAAATCTCGGGCTATTCGAGCAAGCTCTATGATGCGCGCCGCGCCACCCTCGATCACTCCTTGACCGAACTATTCCCGCGCGGCGGCGATCTCTCGAAAGCGACGTTCTGGAGCGGCCTGCGCCCGATGACGCCGGACGGCCCGCCGGTGATCGGCCCGACCCAATACGCCAACCTCCACCTCAACACCGGCCACGGCACGCTCGGCTGGACCATGTCCTGCGGCTCGGGGCGGGTGCTCGCGGACATGCTGTCGGGCAAGAAGCCGGACATCGACGTCAGCGCGCTGACGGTGGATCGGTACGCACACCGGTTTGGCTAAGACTCTATCCCCTCGTCATTGCGAGGAGCCCTTGCGACGAAGCAATCCAGAATGCCTCCGCGGTGAGACTCTGGATTGCTTCGCTTCGCTCGCAATGACGGTGTGGAGGCAGCGCGCACTCATTCTATTCCCGTCACCCTGAGGCGCGAGCTGCGCGGCGCAACGCGCCGTGCGGCGAGCCCCGAAGGGCGACGGCCCGGCTGCATCGGGGCCGTGCATCCTTCGAGGCTCCCCATGTGGCGCGTCGCGCCTCATGGCTCGCACCTCAGGATGACGGGTCGGAGAGTGTTTCCGTGGAAGGAGGGCTTACCCCGCGCCCGTCACGCAATTCACCCACAGCACCACCGCCTTCGCATCCTGCGCCGGATTGGAAAACCGGTGCGGCCTGCGGCTCGCGAACCGAAAGCTGTCGCCGGTCTTCAGCGACCACGTCTCGCTGTCCACCGTCAACATCATCTCGCCTTCGAGCACGAGGCCGGCTTCCTCGCCATCATGGGTGTAGAGTTCGTCGCCCGCGGAGCCGCCGGGATCGATATGCACCAGGAACAGGTTGAGCCGGTTGTCGCTGCCCGCGGCGCTCAGCAATTGCTTCGAAATTCCGCTGCGCCAGAGTTTCAGTTCCGGCCGCTGAAGTCCGCGCGTCACCACCTGGTCGGACGCTCCGTCGGCGCTCGGGCTTGCGCCGAACAGCGCGGCGATGCCGACGCCGAGGACGTCGGAGAGTGTTGCCAGCACGCGCAGCGACGGCGACGACAGGCCGCGCTCGATCTGGCTGAGGAAGCCGATCGACAGGCCGGTGCGCGCCGCGACGGTCTCGAGCGAGAATTGCCTGACGCGCCTGATATCGCGGATGCGGCGGCCGACCGCGACATCCATCGCGGGCTCGGCCGGCTGGGTGACGGCCTTGGCCGGCACCTTCTTGGCCTTCAGCTTCCTGGCCGGCTTTGCGGCGGCCGGTTTGCGCATTCTTTTGCCACCGCTCACGTCAAACCGCTTCCTTCATGTGCATGAAAACCGCTTGCATCATCTGCGAAAGTGTGACCAAATTTTCATATTGGTGAAAATAGGCCGAAACGGCTTGGCCCGCAACGTCTGCGATCAAGACGTCTGCGAGCGCCGCCATCGGCCGGACCCAAAGGGGGATGCGATGGCGTTGAAGCGTTTTGGTCTGGCCGCGGTCGCGGCGCTCGCGATGGCAGCGGTGATGCCGGCTTCGGCGCAGCAGGTGCTGAAGGTCGGCTCGACGCCGACAGGCATTCCCTTCACCTTCCTCGACACCAAGACCAACACCATCCAGGGCATCATGGTCGACATCGTCACCGAGATCGGCAAGGACGCCGGCCTCAGCGTGCAGATCGAGCCGATGGCGTTCTCAGCGCTGATCCCGTCGCTGACCTCGAGCAAGATCGACATCATTGCGGCTGCGATGTTCATCACGGCACCGCGCAAGGAGGTCATCGACTTCTCCGATCCGATCTACACCTACGGCGAAGGCCTGGTGGTCCCGAAGAGCGACACCAAGGCCTATGCCACGCAGGATGATCTGAAGGGCGAGACGGTCGGCGCCCAGGTCGGCACCGCCTTCGTCGATGCGCTGAAGAAGTCCGGGCTGTTCGCCGACGTCAAGGCCTACGACACCATCCCGGACATCCTGCGCGACGTGAACACCGGTCGCCTCAAGGCCGGCTACGCCGACTATCCGATCCTCGCCTACAATCTGAAGCAGGGCGGCTTCCCCGAGGTGCGTCTCGTCGACGGCTACAAGCCCGTCACCGTCGGCTCGGTCGGCATCGGCGTGCGCAAGGGCGAGACCGCGCTGCTCGGCAAGATCAACGCCTCGCTGGCGAAGCTGAGGGCCAACGGCACCATCGACAAGATCCTCGAGAAGTGGGGTCAGAAGGCTCAGGGCTGATCGTTAGACGCTGATCGAAGGCTGCCCGATGAAAGGCTTTTGGCACGACGCTGCCGAGTTCTTCCCGATCCTGATGAGCGGCGTCGCGCTGACGATCATCGTCACCATCGGCTCGCTGCTGCTCTCGACGGTGCTGGGTCTGATCTGGGCGATGATGCGGGTCTCCGGCATCAAGGTGCTGTCGATGCTCAGCGCCAGCCTGATCAACGTGATCCGGGGTATCCCGATCATCGTGCTCTTGTTCTACCTCTATTTCGTGATGCCGGATCTCGGTGTCACGCTGTCGGCCTTGCAGGCCGCGATCCTCGGGCTCGGCATCGCCTATTCGGCCTACCAGGCCGAGAATTTCCGCGCCGGCATCGAGGCGATCGACAAGGGCCAGATCGAGGCGGCGCAGTCGATCGGCATGGGCTGGTGGCTGACGATGCGCCGCGTGGTGCTGCCGCAGGCGGTGCGCATCGTACTGCCTCCTTACGGCAACGTCATGATCATGATGCTGAAGGATTCCTCGCAAGCCTCCACGATCACGGTCGCTGAGCTCGCGCTCCAGGGCAAGCTGATTGCGTCCTCGACCTTCAAGAACACCAATGTGTTCACGCTGGTCGCGCTGATGTACCTCACCATGAGCATTCCGCTGATCCTGCTGGTCCGTCACTTCGAGAAGCGGGCGGGCAAGAAATGATCGAGCTCACTGACGTTCACAAGAGCTTTGGCCAGAACGAGGTGCTCAAGGGCATCACGGCCTCCGTGCAGAAGGGCGAGGTGGTCTGCATCGTCGGCCCCTCCGGTTCCGGCAAGTCGACCATTTTGCGTTGCATCAACGGGCTGGAAAGCTACGACCGCGGCGAGATCAGCGTCGAAGGATTGAAGGTCGACCACGATGCGCCGTCGATCGTGAAAGTGCGCACCCAGGTCTCGATGGTGTTCCAGCGCTTCAACCTGTTTCCGCATCGCACGGTGCTGGAGAACGTGGTCGAGGGGCCGCTCTATGTGAAGAAGGAGCCGCGTGCGCAGGTGCTCGAGCGCGGCCGCGTGCTGCTTGCCCAGGTCGGCCTCGCTGAGAAAGCCGACGCGCACCCGCCGCAGCTGTCCGGCGGCCAGCAGCAGCGCGTCGCAATCGCTCGCGCGCTCGCGATGCAGCCCAAGGCCATCCTGTTCGACGAGCCGACCTCGGCTCTCGATCCCGAGCTCGTCGGCGATGTCCTCGGCGTGATGCGCAAGCTCGCCGACGACGGCATGACCATGGTCGTCGTCACCCACGAGATGGGTTTTGCGCGCGACGTCGCCGACCGCGTGCTGTTCATCGACGGCGGCGTCATCGTCGAGCAGGGGCCGGCCAAATCGGTGCTCAACCAACCTCAGCACCCGCGCACGCAGGATTTCCTGCGCCGCGTGCTGCATCCGCTCTGATCGGTCTTCGCCATGACTGCGCGCCTGCCTCTGCCGCCCTCGCTCTATGCCGACACCGCCGTGGCGCCGGTCGCGACGCCGCAGCTTGACGTCGACAAGACCGTCTCCGTCGCGATTATCGGCGGCGGCTACACCGGCCTGTCCACCGCGCTGCATCTGGCAGAGCAGGGCGCCGAGGCCTTGGTGCTGGAGGCGCAGGAGCCGGGCTGGGGCGCGTCCGGCAACAACGGCGGCCACACCAATCCCGGCTTGAAGCACGACCCCGATCAGATCGAGGCCGATTTCGGCACTGAACTCGGCCGCCGCATGATCGAGTTCTCGTACGGCACCACCAATTTTACCCACGAACTGATCCGTCGCTACCAGATCCCGTGCGAGGCGCGGCAGAACGGAACGCTACGTGCGGCCTATAACGAGGCCAGTGCCGCTGCGATCGAGAAGACCGCGCAGCAATGCATCCGCCGCGGCATGCCGGTGACATATCTGAACCGCGAGCAGCTGCGCGAGATGACCGGCACAGACCGCTATATCGGCGCCATGCTGGACACGCGCGGGGGCGACCTGCATCCCCTCAGCTACGCTCGCGGTCTCGCGCGCGCCGCGATTTCGGCGGGCGCGAAGGTGCATGGCGAGACGCCGGCGCTGTCGCTGCGCCGCGACGGCGCGCATTGGCGCATCGAGACGCCGCGCGCGGTGGTGCATGCCGACAAGGTCCTGCTCGCCACCAACGGCTTCACCGATGATCTCTGGCCGGCGCTTCGCCGCACCATCGTGCCGGTGTTTTCCTCGATCGTCGCCTCGGCGCCGCTGTCCGACGAGGTTGCCCGTTCGATCATGCCGACGCGCCCCGTGCTCTACGAGAGCGGCCACATCACGGTCTATTACCGCATCGACCAGCAGAACCGCCTCTTGATGGGCGGCCGCGGCCCGATGCGCTGGATCAACTCGCCGTCGGATGTCGCCTATCTCATCCGGTACGCCGAACGGCTCTGGCCGCAACTCAAAGGCGTCGCCTGGACCCATGGCTGGAATAGCCGGCTCGCGATCACCACGGACCACTATCCGCATGTGCATGAGCCCGCCGAAAGTATCCTGATCTCGCTCGGCTGCAACGGCCGCGGCGTCGCGCTCTCGACCGCGATGGGCGCGCAGCTTGCCCGCCGCCTGATCGGCGGCGCCAAGGCCGAGATCGACATGCCCGTCACCGGCATCAAGCCGATCCCGATGCATGCATTCTGGCCGGTGGGGGTGACGACGGCGGTCATCACAGGGCGGGTGCGGGACCGTCTCGGCATATGAAGAAGGCGCCGCCTTGTCAGGGGCGGCGCCTTGCAGGAACTGCAGATCGCGTCAGCAGCGGCCCTGCTTCCACAGTCCGGGCGGGCATCCGTAACCGCGCCAGCCGACCTTGCGTCCATGCGACCATCCGGGCGGTGTGCCATGGTGATGATGGCCCATCGCGTGGCCATAACCGTGCCCGTGGCCATGCCCGCCCTTGGCCAGGGCAGGGCTGGTAAATGTGAGGCCGGCCGCAATAATCAGCGATGCGGCGAGCGCAAGTTTCTTCATCATGTCCTCCACTGGGGCGAGCGCACTTGTCCATTCAATGAACGGACGGTGCGCAGGTAAGTTCCCTGCAAATGTGGAGGAGTCGTGACGCACGCGGAGATGCGCGATTGCGCATCGGCTCAACGCGTGCTGGCACACCCCGCTTGCGACGTGCCCGCGGTTCACCGCTGGCACGCGCTCCCGCCGACGGACTCAAGCCTCCGCCACCGCATCGGCCCACGGATGGAAGATCTCGACCGCGCCCGAATTCGTGTCGCCGTCGCGCATGATCACGCTCGGGCAGGCGAACTTCATCGGCACCGCCTGCACCTGCGTCTCCTCATAGTCGAAGCGCGCCGCAAGCGCCTTGCGTGTGTCCGCCGGCAGCCTGATATCGCCGATCACGACCGCGCCCTCGCTGGCGTCGATGCGCGGCTGATGGATCGCCGCGTCGAGGTCCATGCCGAAATCCATCGCGAAGGATGCGAGCTGCATCACCGCGGGCAGGATGCGGCGGCCGCCGGAGGCGCCGATGGCGAGACGCTTGCCGTCCCTGGTCTCGGCGATGACGGGCGTGTAGTTGGTGAGGCAGCGCTTGCCAGGTGCGAGCGAGTTGGTGGTGCCCGGCGTCGGATCGAACCACATGATGCCGTTGTTCATGGCGATGCCGGTGTGCGGCGTCACGTATTTCGAGCCGAAAGACGAGAGCAGCGTCTGCGTGACCGCGGCGATATTGCCGTGGCGGTCGACGACGGAGAAATGCGTGGTGCAGGCCGGTGCCAGATATTCGGCGCCGAGCGAGCGCTTGCCGTCGGCATCGCCCATGTCCTTGAGCCGCTCGCGATAGGCCGCTTGCAGGGCGAGCGCATATTCGGCGTAGGTCGCCGCATTCGGCGCGGTGCCCGGCTTCAGATTCTGCTGCAACAGGCGCAGCGCATGTGCCATCGTCGGTCCGGCCGTGAGCTCCGGCGTCGCAAACACCTTGCCGCCGCGATAGGGAATCGCCAGCGGCTCGCGCGGATGGGCGCGGAACGCGGCGAGATCCTCCACCGACAGCGAGCCGCCGTCGGCCTTGATGTCGGATGCGATGCTCTTGGCGAGATCGCCCTCGTAGAAATCGCGCGGTCCGGCTTCGGCGAGGTGAGCCAGCGTCGCCTTCAACTTGTCCTGCGGCAGCCGCGTCTCGAACTTGATGCCCCAGGGCGCGCTCGGCGGCAGGCCGTCCTTCAGGAACGCCGCTGCGCTTGCGGGATAACGCCGGAGATCGGCCGCCGAGCTTGCGATCGTCAGTGTGGTCCACCAATCGGCCAGCAGGCCTTCGCCGGCGAGTGCGGCGGCCGGCGCGACCAGGTCTTTCCACGGCAGTTTGGCGTGGCGGCGATGCGCTTCCTCCATGCCGGCAACGACGCCGGGCACGGCAATCGCGCCGGGGCCATGGACGTTGCGGTCGTCCTTCACCCGCGGCCAGGGAAAGAGATCGGAGGCTGCGCCTTCGCCGCTGAGCGGATAGTCGGCGACGCGCAGGCTCTGCGGCGCGCACATGCCGTAGTCGATCACCTCGTAGCGATTTTCCCTGGCGCGGTAGAGCACCATCGCGCCGCCGCCGCCGATGCCGCTGTTCCAGGGCTCCAGCACGTTCAGCGCCATGGTGGTCGCGACGACCGCGTCGACGCAATCGCCGCCCGCCGCCAGCACCTGCGCCCCCACTTCGGCGGCCCGGCGCGACTGCGCGGCGACGATGCCGCCCTTGGACTTGACGGCTGGCTTGCGGACGGTTTGGGCGAGGCTGAACTGGTGAGGCATGATGCGGTCTTGTGTCTGTCTTCGGTGGTCTTGTCTTCGTGGACTTGGCTTCGTTGCGCCGACTTGAAAGCTCCGCAATTGGCGAAGCGCGCGGACAATGGCACATTGCGGCCAACGAGAACATCCAAAGGGAGAAGCGGCATGGCTGATGTGAAACAGGCGCGGGATGGCGCGGTCGGGATCCTGACGCTGGACGAGCCGGCGAGCCTGAACGCGATGACGCCGGACCTGCTAGGCGCGCTGGCGGTCGCCGTCGGCGAGATGACGCAGGACGAGGGTGTTCGTGCGCTGATCCTCACCGGCGCCGGGCGCGGCTTCTGCTCGGGATAGAATTTGAAAGCCTCCGAGGCGCTCGGCGAGGACATCGCGGCCGGCGTGATGCGCTTCTACTGGCCCGCCTTCAGGGCATTGCGTGAATGCCGCGTGCCCGTCGTCGTCGCCGTCAACGGGGTGGCGGCCGGCGGCGGCTTCAGCCTCGCGATGGCCGGCGACATGATCGTCGCGGCGCGGTCGGCGAGCTTCATCCAGGTGTTCAGCCGCATTGCGCTGGTGCCAGATCTCGGCTCGACCTGGCTGTTGCCGCGGCTGATCGGCCGCCAGCGCGCGCTCGAGCTGATGCTCCTGAACGAGCCGCTGACGGCTGAACGCGCCCAGGAGATCGGCCTGGTGCGACAGGTCGTCGACGATGACAAGCTGATGGGGGAGGCATTGACGCTGGCGCGCCGCCTGGCCGACGGTCCGACGCGCGCTCTGGTCGCGACGCGCGCGCTGGTCGAGGAGAGCGAGCACGCGACCTACGAGGCCCAGTTCCGCCGCGAGATCGAGCTTCAGGCCACGATCCGCACGAGCGCCGACGCGATCGAGGGCCGCAATGCCTTTGTCGAGAAGCGTAAGGCGAAGTTCACCGGGCGGTGAAGGGGGATCTCTGCTTCCTCGCCGTCATGGCCGGGCATAGCCGTCCGAAGGACGGCGTCGCCTCCGCTCGCCTACGTCCCGGCTATCCACGTTCTTCTGACGTGAGGGCCAAGACGTGGATGCCCGGGACAGGCCCGGGCATGACGAATGGAGAGACCGATCTGTCGGGAAAACGGCCGAACCGCAGCGCTCAGAGCGTGCGGTTCAGCCGGCTGGCCTGATACTTGGCGCGCCATTTCGGGCCGGGCCCGCGCATGTAGTGCAATTCGGGGCGGTAGGGGTCGCCGGCGACTTTCACCAGCGTCTGCCACTTGGTGGCAACGAAGTTCAGGGGCTGGCGGAGCAGGGTCAGTGAAGCAAGCAGCATGGCATCACCTCAATGCGGCTTGCCGAGCATGGCGGTGAAGGGGAGGTCGAAGATCTCCTCGCCGTCGTCGTCGCTGACATGGATCACCCAGTCGCGCCAGTCTTCCGCACCGGGCGTCAGGATCATCGTGCGCATGATCTGGGCGGCGCGGTCGCGTGCCTCGGTCAGATTGGCTACCGCCGTGCCGTACCGATCGATCAGCGTGCCTTCGGTATTGGAGCAGTGGAAATACATCTGGACCATACACGCCTCCTGTAGAAAGCGATTGGGACGGCAAACCGATACCACCCCAGGCATTCGCGAAACATTCGGGACGAGCCCGGTAAGGGAATCTACGGAGATTGGTCGGCTCCAAGGTCGTTATAGGTTTAATCACAGGCGGGTGATGGGCAACTGGACGGCGCTGAGGCGGCATGGAACAACCCTGGACGATACGTCCGGGAGGCCGCTGTGAACTGCTTCACATTCTGCTGTGTACGCCCGAGCCTGCGCTTGTTCGCGGTAGCCGTCGTCGGCGTGCTGCTCGGCCTGGCCCCGGCCTCGTCCGAGCAGCTCAGGAGGAGCGGCTATGCGATCGGCACGGAAAGCTGCGGCAGCGGCGATCTCACTTTTCCAAGACTCCAGATCGACATGAAGGCCGGATTTTGCGCCGGCCTCGTCGCCAGCGAGGACGATCACCTCAAATTTCCGCGTTCGATCGTCCAGGTGCCCGGCCGAGACCTGTTCGTGGTCGCCGACATGGGCGGCTGGGGCCACACCGATGGACGGCTGCTGCTGCTCGATCTGCATGCGCCCCTGGGCCAGCGGTTCAAGGAGCTGCTGACCGGCCTCGAATTCCCGTTCGGCCTCGTGATCGGCCCGGACAAGAGGCTCTATGCCTCGACCGCGGAGGCGATCTTCCGGTTCGATCCGCTCGCTGACAATCCGCGCGGCACGGTCGAGACCGTCATCCGTCACATGCCGGGCCGCCGGATCACGCTGCCCGATGGCACCAGGCTCGACGAGAGCGCGCATCCGCTCAAGCAGTTCGTGTTCGATCGCGACGGCCGGCTGTTCGTCAATGTCGGCTCGCACAGCGACGACTGCATCACGCGCGCGCCGATCACAAGACCCTGTGCGGCGGCCGAGGGCGCCTCCGCGATGGCCGCGATCTGGCTGTTCACGCCGCCGTCAGGCGGCGTCTTCCCGGCGTTGAAGCCGAACGACCCTGACCCGCCGCACAACGTCTATGCGCGCGGTCTGCGCAATTCGATGGCGCTGGCACTGCATCCGAACTTCCCGGATGCCGGCTACGCCTTCCTGCAAGGCGAGAATGGCCGCGACCTGCCCGACATCTTCAAGCCCAACGAGGAGATCAACGCGATCGAGCAGGGCAGGCATTATGGCTGGCCCTATTGCTACGACCTGTCGACGCCGAGCCCCGAATTCAGGATCGTGCTGCAATCCGGGACCTACAAATCGCTCTGCACGGCCAATGCACTCTACAAGCCGCCGTTCTCGCTGCTGCCGCCGCACGGCGCGCCGCTCGCGATGCTCTATTATCACGGCGCGAAATTCCCGGAGCTCGAGGGCAGGCTGCTGGTCGGCCTGCATGGCTATCGCCCGACCGGCAGCCGCGTCCTCGTCTACGATGTCGACGACCACGGCTTCCCCAGGCCGAGCCCTGCGCCGGTGCGCTACCACGTCAGCTGCGCGGCTGATCCGACCCACAGCTTCCAGACCGACGCCGGCGAGGTCGCCGCCGCGCCGTTCGACGAGCTGATTGCAGGCTGGCACCGCGTCAACGGCGCGCGGCCGCAAGGCGCGCCGGTCGGCATGACGGTCGCCGAGGACGGCGCGATCTGGCTGGTCGAGGACAAGAACCAGACCGTGATCCGCATTGACCGTGCCGCGGGCGATCCGCCGGCGCCGCTGCCCTGCGACACGCGCAGCCAGGCGATGATCGACCAGCTCGCGGCCTTCGTTGCCAGGGACGCGCAGAACAGCGTTCGCCTCACCACGCTGCGCAAGGGCCTCGTCGAGAAGCATTGCCTCGGCTGCCATTCGGATTTCGGCCTGAAGGCAGGGCAGTCGGATGCGGAGAAGGACGCAACCGTGCTCCGCTTCATGCTGGCGCAGGACGGCTGGATCTATCCGGGCGACCCTGATGCCGGCAGGCTACGCACGCGCCTTCGCGGTCTCGGCGCGGAGAAGCTGATGCCGCCGGGCGGCGAAAGCCTGCCGAGGACCGAGCCCGGCTATGCGCGTCTGCTCGACACCGCCGACCTGCTCGCTGCCAGGATGGTTCCGGGAACGCGGATGCGGATCAAGGCCGGTCCGCCGCAACGCAAGTTCTTCGGCAAGACCAACAAGGAATGCGGCGAAATACCGGCTGCCAAGGTCGTTGTCGTGACACAAAGGAGCGCTGTAGACAAACCCGGCTTCAGCCGATTCTTCCGGCCGGCCGATCCCTATCTGAACGGCGAGTGCACCGACGACGATGGCTATTACATCCGGCAGGAATTTCTGGTGCCTGTGCAGTAGCATTTTGCTCATCGCGACGCCCCCGGATGCTGCCGAAACCAAGCTGTTCGACAGCGTGCAGGTGACGCCCGCCAGCGAATACACGTTCGGCATCGAAGGACCCGCTGCCGATCTCGATGGCAATTTGTTCGTCGTCAATCTCGGCAAGCCCGGCACCATCGGCAGGCTGCCTGCGGGCGCTGCCGCTTCGGAGCTGTTCACGACACTCCCCGAAGGCAGCGTCGGCAACGCGATCCGTTTCGATCGGAGCGGCACAATGTTCATTGCCGACTACAAGAAGCACAACATCTTCACCATTGCGAAGGGAAGCGCCGAGCCTGCCGTCTGGTTTCACTCCGACGAGATGAACCAGCCCAACGACATCACGGTCGCGCGCGACGGCACGATCTATGCGAGCGATCCGAACTGGAAGGGCCGCGAGGGCCACATCTGGCGCATCGCGAAAGCCGCCGACGGAACGGTGCAGGGGCAGGTGATGCCGGCGCCCCGCGCGATGGGCACCACCAACGGCATCGACCTCAGCCCCGATGGCAAGACGCTCTATGTCGGCGAGTCCAGCAGCGGCCAGATCTGGTCCTACACGATCAGCGGCAACGAGCTCACCGGCGCAAGGCTGGTGAAGTCGTTTCAGCCCGACACCGTCGACGGGCTGCGCACCGACGTTGCCGGCCGCCTCTACGTCGCGCGCATTCTCAAGGGCACGATCGCGCTGATGAAGCCCAATGGCGCGGTCGAGCGCGAGATCGCGTTGAAAGGCAAGGAGCCGACCAACCTCGCCTTCGGCGGCAATGACGGCAAGACCGTCTTCGTCACGCAGCGCCAGGGCGGCTTCGTCGAGGCCTTCCGTACCGACCAGCCGGGTCGCGAGCACTGTCTACAGCGCGGGCGCTGCTGAGCTCGAGCGATTGAAAGGCGGCCTGCTCCCGCCGCAGAGCAATGCGGCAAGGGACGGCATTCTTCTTGCTTGCATCGGGCCGTCGCAGGGATTTAGACATCTTTGGGCACCGTTAGAGAGCACGCGACCACGGAGTGTTTGAGTGAAAGCCGTCCATACCGAACTGCACCGCAGCCACGATCCGCAATTCTTCCTGGTTCGCGGTGTCGTCAAGCGCACCACCGAGCAGCCGGAGCGCGCCGACCGCCTGCTCAAGGGGTTGAAGGACGGCAAGCATCAACTGGTCGAGCCCACGACATTCGGGCAGGGGCCCCGCGCGCGCATTCACAGCCCGGAATACCTGTCGTTCCTGAGCGAGGCCTGGGACGCCTGGACTGCGCTCGGCGATTCCGGCCCCGAGATGATCGGCAACATCCATCCCGTGCGCCACGCCGCGACCTATCCGACTCACATCGTCGGCAAGCTCGGCTGGCACACCGCCGACACTGCGGCGCCGATCGGCCCCGGCACCTGGGCTGCGGCCTGCGCTGCGACGGACGTTGCGGTCACCGCGGCGCAGATGGTGATGGACGGCGAGGACGCGACCTACGCGCTCTGCCGTCCGCCCGGCCATCACGCCTATCGCGACATGGCCGGCGGCTTCTGCTTCCTCAACAACAGCGCGATCGCCGCGGCGCATCTGCGGCTCAAGCACGAGCGCGTCGTGATCCTCGACGTCGACGTCCATCACGGCAACGGCACGCAAGGAATCTTCTACGCGCGGCCGGACGTGTACACGGTGTCGATCCATGCCGATCCCGTCGCATATTATCCTTATGTCTGGGGCTATGCGCACGAGCGCGGCGAAGGTCCCGGCCTCGGTACCAACCTCAACATCCCCCTGGCGATCGGCACCGGCGACGATGGCTACATCCAGGCGATGGACGTTGCGCGCAAGGCGATCGAGTCCTTTGCTCCCGGCGCCCTCGTCATCGCCCTCGGCCTCGATGCCTCCGAGCACGATCCGCTGAAGGGCCTTGCCGTCACCACGCCGGGCTTCCGCCGTATCGGCCAGGCCATCGCCAGGATGGGCCTGCCGACCGTGTTCGTGCAGGAGGGCGGCTACCTCTCGGACATCCTGGGTGCGAACCTGACCTCGGTGCTGGCAGGATTCGAGGAGGCGCGTTGACATCTTCGCCTCTCCCCGCGTGCGGGGAGAGGGAGACGATCCGCCGCGCCCTAATCCTTGAACAGAATCTGCTCCAGCAGGTCGACCCGCCTGATCCGGATGGTGCTGCCGTCGATGGCGATGATGCGGCGGTTCTGGAAGCGCTTCAGCATCATCGTCACCCATTGCCGGGTCGAGCCGACCATGGCCGCGATCTGGTCATGGGTGATCTTGCGGTTGATGATGACGGTGTCGCCGTCGGCAATGCCATGCAGCTCCGACAGAGTGAGCAGGAACTGCGCCAACCATTCGATCACCGACCGCGTGCCGAGGATCTGCGCCATCGAAGAGTAGCATTTGCCCTTGGCGATGAGGCCGTCGATCAGCGCCAGCGCGAACGTCGGCATGGCGGTCAGCAGCTTCTCGAGCGCTGGGCCTGACAGCGCCGAGATCTCGCAGGCCTCGATCGCGATGCCGGACCACATGTGGATGCCGCCGCCCGAGATCTCCGGACCTCCGATGAAGTGCCCCGGCGTCCAATAGGCGAGCGTGATCTCGCGCCCCGACGGCGCCGTATAGTAGACCCGCACCTGCCCGCGCCGGATGATGAAGATGCCGTCATGGCGGTCGCCCTGGCTGAACACCATCTCGCCTTGCGGAACGGTGATCGTGCGTCCGGCTGCATGCACGCGCGCCCGCTGCGGCGCCGACAGGCGATCGAGGAAATGCGCGCCGGCATTCAGTCCGTCGATCGTCTCGCTCATGAACAGCGCCGAGCTTGCGGTCTTCGCGCGTGCGCTGGGGGCGCGCCGCGTCTTCGCGCGGTCTGCCCAGTCGAACTGAACCCCTGCGTGGCGTCCGTCAGCGAAAGCAGCGGGCTCGGTCGCGGCAGCTTCCTTGAGTATGGTCATCGCAATCCGTCAGCTCTCGGAGGTCTTGCGAATAGGTAAGGACGCCAATGGCGCGATGTCCATCTGTTTGCGATCGTTCCAAATCACTTAGCAAAGCTTGATACGTGCGGCGATCGCCTGCGAAACGATTCTCCTGTCGATCTTGTCGTCTTGAGAAAATCCTTTGCGCCGCTCGCGACTGAATCGCGAAGCGGGCGGTCCGCGACAGCGATGCAATTAATTGCTTCAACCGCTACGTCGCGCCTTCGATAGTGCCGGCTCGCACCGCTGCCGGCATGAGCCCGGCTTCCGAGGACAGCTCGATGATCGACTTCAGCATTTTGAGAATGAGCGCGGCCGCCGTGGCCATGACCATTGCCACGTTCGGACCGTCGCAGGCGGAGACGATCCGCGTCGCGGTGGGAACGCAGGATACGACCATCAATTGCGCGGCCGCGAAGCCACGACCTTGTCACCGAGCCCGAGTTCGTGCGTCTGAAGCGGCATGTCATGCAGCTCTTGCGGCGGCCGGGGGCACTGAGCCGCTGGCGCGGCTCAGCCCGCTCGGCGTCTGATCTCAAAACATCCCGCTCGCCGCAAGCGCCTTGCAGACGTGCTGCATCTCGGCCTCGTCCGCGACCATGTCGAGCATGATCGTGGTCAACCCCTTCGCCGCAAATTCCTTCAGCCTCGCGCCGATCTCGGCATAGCTGCTGACGAGATAGGGGCAGTCGGCCTGGAAGGTCAGGAACGGCAGCAGCCAATAGCCATTGTCCGCGAGCTCGCCGCTCTGACCCTCGTACAGCCGCCGCTTCCACACGGAGTCGCTGTTCTCCACGGTGAGCGCGAGCAGCTCGCGATCATCGGGGGTGTCGCGGAAGCGCGCCTTGGCCGCCTGCCGCGCCTCGTCGCGGCTCTCGCGCGCGAAGATGCCGAAATTCATGCCTGATACATCGAGCCCGCGATCGAGGTCCGGCGGCAGCATCTGCATCTTGATGCAGCCGGTCTCCTTTGCCACGCGCTGTGCCGCCTCGGACTGGCCCGCGATCAGGAATTCCGGCATCAGCTCCGCCGGCAGGCGGGGGCGCAGTTGCAGATTGCTCGCGCGGTAGAACCGGCCCTCGACATTCACCGGTCGCGGACTCGAGAGCAATTGCCGCATCAGCGCCACGAATTCGCCGAGCCGGACGTAGCGGTCGGCATGGGACTGGTCGTCGCCGAGGCCCTGCAAGTCGCTGACCGCGGTCCCCGTGATCATGTTGAGATAGACCTTGCGGCCGTAGAGCTGCGCGAAGGACGAGACGAATTTCGCTGCCGTGAACGGGTGCATGTAGACCGGATTGACGGCGATCAGCGGCGAAGATCGCGTCGTCCCTGCCATGATGTGCTGGGCCATGGCCCAGGGCTCGACGAACACGTCGTTGCCTTCGAACAGCAGAATGCCTTCGAAGCCGTTGCGGTCGGCGAACTGCGCCACCCGCATCAGCTCGCCGACATATTTTCTGGGGTCGCGGTTGCGCGAGATCGCGGGGAAGACGCGCAGCCGCGAGGTCGTCATTCAGCCGCTTCCTGGAGCGGCCAGGCATTGCGGCTGATGGGAAGGCCGCCGTCTGCGCGGGAGCCGTCGGCGATCGCGAGGCGATGCGAGGGGGAGGGCGAGCACAGCGAGAAGCGCCATCCCTGCGGATCGTCGGCGATATCGGGCTTGAAGCTGATCTCGATGGCCTCGCGCGACACCTGCATCGCGAAGGCGTCGAGCGGCAAGTTGAGCCCAAAGCCCCTGGCCTTCAGATAGGCCTCCTTGAGCGTCCAATAGTCGAAGAAGCGCTCGATCGCCGCCGGCTCCGGCAGGCTGCGCAGCGTTTCGACCTCCTCCGGCGCAAAGAAGCGATTCGCGGTGGAGAGCGGGGCGACACGCCGTGACACGGTTTCGACGTCGACGCCGACGGCCTCATGCCTGGACACGACGCAGGCGACGCAGCCATCGGCATGCGACAGGCTAAAATGCAGCGCGGTCGAGGTCGCCGGCGCAGCGACAAACGGCCGCCCGTAGCGGCCGGCCCCAAAGGACCAGTCGGAGGGAGCGACGTTGGGCGCGACCTGCGATAGCGCCAGGCGCAGCATGGCATGGGCGAAAATATATTGCCGCCGGTGCCGCTCGAACATGAAGCGGTCGGCGCGGACCCGTTCGTCGACCGAGAGCAGGCGCCGGCACGCATCGGCCGCGCCCGGCGCGTCAATAGTCTCGATCAGTCCGACAAACAGTTCAATTCTGTCGTCTGCCATCCAATCAGGCCCATGGCGTCAGGCGGAGGCCAAATCCCCCGGCCCTGACGGAAGAATCAATTGAGCAAGAACCAACTGAGCGGACCGTTGTTATCGGTCCACCCGGGCGAATTCTTGTCGATTTGCAGGCCGGTTTACGAGCTCAAGCTTGTGCGAGACCCCAACTCGCAGGCGAGTGGCCCATTCTCCGAAAGATTCGTGCGGCGTCCCTGCCGACTAATCTTACTTTTTCTTCTTGGCCTTCTTCGAGCCGCCCAGCATGGAAAGGCTGGCGTCGACGTCCTTCAGCGCGGACTGGAGCTTCTTCTTCTCGTCGGTCAGCAACTTTTGCAGGGCCTTGCGGTCCTTGTCACTCAACGAGGTGCCCTTGGTAAATTTGATGAAACCCATAACACTCCCCCGGTTGAAAATTTTCGTCCAAATCAAAACGCGAGAATAATCTTGCGCGCTGGCGCCAAATAATCAAGATGCAACTTGGTCATTCACAGCTTTGGCGAGTGAACCAGTATTCGCCCGTCCTGTGCAGCCGTCAAGCCGCCCTGCGATCGAGCAACCGGCCGAGCGGCGTGTTGGGTTGGGCGGCGGCGGCCCCCAGCAGCGCGACGAGATCCTCCATCCACTCGCCGACCATGCGGCCGTCGAGCAGTTCGCCCTTGTAATTGCATGAACCGGTGATTCCGGTCGGGCGCTCCTTGAGCATCAGCGACAGCCAGGTCTGGTCGATCGGCAGCACCGGCTGCCCCTCGCGCGCGACGTTTCCGATCGAGTGCACCGCAATCTCCGGCAGATCGAGCGGCTGGCGCAGCGGGTTTTGCAGCGTGAAATAGACCTGGAGCAGCGCGGCCGGGGCGATCCCCTCCTGCTCCAGATGGTCCGCCAGCATGTTGAACGGCAGCTCCTGCCGCGCATGCGCATCGAGCACGCTCTGGCGCACCCGCACCAAGGCTTGCGCGAACGACAGATCCGGCGTGATTTTCGTGCGGACGATCACCGTATTCTCGAACGGGCCGACGATTCGCTCGGTGTCCGGCTGGGCGCGATTGGCCATGGCGGTGGCGACCGAGATGTCGGGGCGGCCGGTCCGTGCCAGCAGCAGGGCCTTCAGGCCGGTGAGCAGGCACATGAACAGCGTGGCGTTCTGTTGGCCGGCGAACGCCGTGAGCCGCGCGATCAGATCGGGCTCGAGCCTGAGCGGTTGGTGACCGGTGGATGCGCCCGGGCTTGCGTCGCCGTCAAAGACCGGGGCCGCGCCGCGCAGATTCTCCGTCCAGTCGGCGGCCTGGCGGCGGGCGGCGTCGGTGCCGCACCACCAGCGCTGCCAGCGCGCGACGTCCGAAAAGGCCGGCGGCAGTTTCGGCAGCGGCGCCGACGGACGTCCGGCCAGCGCCGCATAACGGCTCGACAATTCCTCGAACAGCACGCCGATCGACCAGCCGTCGGCAGCGGCATGATGCAGCGTCAGCAGCAGAACGTGGTCGTCGGCATGAAGCCGCAACAGCCGTGCCCGCAACAGCGGCGGCCGCACGGTGTCGAACGGGGTGTAGCTCTCCTGCTCGATCAGGAGATCGATCTTCCTGAGTTCGAGGGCTTGGCGCCGCTTGTTGTTGTGCGGCCGCCCGTCGCCGATGACCTCGACGGTGAGGACGGGCCCGAGTTCGCCGGGTGTGGCGAGGCGGCTGATGGGCTCCCCGCCGTTCCAGCCGAACGCAGTCCGCAGCGATTCGTGGCGGCGCACGATGTCGCCGAACGCCTGGGCGAGGATGGCCGGATCGAGCGGGCCCTGGAGGCGAAAGGCAAAGGGCAGGTTGAACAGCGGCAGGCCCGGCAGGTTCTGCTCGATGCGAATCATCTGGTCCTGCGCGATCGAGAGCGTTGGCGGGCCGCTTTCGATCAGCCGCGACACGCTTGCGGCAGGCTTGTGCGGCTCGGCGGCCACGGCCTCGTCGACCCGGCGGGCGAGCTCCTCGATCGTCGGCGCCTCGAAGATGGTCTTGATCGGCAGCGAGACGCCGAGCGCACGGGCGACGCGCGCCATCGCCTGGCCCGCCAGCAGCGAATGGCCGCCGAGATCGAAGAAATTGTCGGTGACACCGAGGCTCTCGACCTTCAGCAGATCGATCCAGATGTCGGAGAGCACCTTTTCGGTGAAACGCCGCGCCGGCACCGCCGCATCCGGCCCCGACGCTTCCTGCTGCACGGGCGCCAGCAGTGCGGACCGGTCGATCTTGCCATGGGCGTTGAGCGGCACCTGATCCAGGAACAGGAATGCGGACGGGATGGCGTGGCCGGGCAGCCGGCCCTTCAGGAATTCGCGCAGCTCGCTGGCGCTGACCCGGCTGCCGGGCCTTGCGACGATATGGGCGATCAGCCTGACATCGCCGCTGGCCTCGCGGCGCGGCTCGACGATGCCGGCGCGCACGCTCGGATGGTCGGCCAGCGCGTTCTCGATCTCCTTGAGCTCGACGCGGTAGCCGCGAACCTTGACCTGATGGTCGGCGCGGCCGAGGCACTCGATCGTGCCGTCGGCGCGGCGGCGGGCGAGGTCGCCGGTCCTGTACAGCCGGCTGGCAGCCTGGCGCGAGAACGGATCGGGCAGGAAGCGTTGCTTGTTTTGCGCGGGATCGTTGACATAGCCGCGTCCGACGCCGGCGCCGCCGATGCAGAGCTCGCCGGTCACGCCGACCGGCTGCGGCTCAAGGTTGGCGTCAAGCACGTAAAGCTGGGTGTTCGGCAGCGGCGCGCCGACCGGAACGTTGCCCGTCGCGGTCGCCGGCGGCTTGGTCAGGCGATGCAGGGAGACGTCGTCGGAACATTCCGACGCACCATAGGCATTGATCAGCGGCACCTTCGGGCAGCGGGCGAACCAGGCGCGGCAGAGATCGGCCGGCAGCGGCTCGCCGGTCGAGATCAGGAGGCGCAACCTTGCGAAGGCGCGCTGGATCTTCGCCTCGTCCATGCGATCGAGAATCACCCGCAGCAGCGACGGGACGATCTCGAGCACGGTGATGTGCTCGCGTTCGATCTCCCGCGCGAGCAGGACCGGGTCCTGCACGATCGCGTTGCCGCAAATGTGCACGCGGGCGCCGACCATCGGTCCGGCGAGGAACTGCCAGACCGAGATGACAAAGCTCTGCGGCGCGGTCTGCGCGATCACATCCCTGGCCGAGAGGTTCAGCCCGGATATCAGCGATGCCAGATGGTTCGACAGCCCGCGCTGCTCGATCATGACGCCCTTCGGCGCGCCCGAGGAGCCGGAGGTAAAGATGAGATAGGCGAGGCTGGATGCTGCGCGCCGCGCGGCGCTGGCCGGCTTGGTCGCCCCTGGCGCGATCGCGTCTTCGAGCTCGGCCACCTGGATGCGCTCGACCAGCGGCTCGATCAGCGCCTCGACCATGGCCGACTGGGCGCGCCCGGTCAGCAGCACGCGGGCGCAGCTCGATCCGAGAATGGTCGCAAGCCGCGCCGGCGGCTGGTCGGGATCGAGGTTCAGGAAGGCCGCGCCCACGCGCTGCACCGCAATCATTGCGGCGAGCAGATCGGGGCCGCGCTCCGCGAGCAAGGCGACCACGCTCTCGGACCCGACGCCTTCGCGGACCAGCCAGCGCGCAGCCGCCTGGTTGCGCCGGGCCAGTTCGCGATAGCTCAGGGATGTGTGTCCGTCCGACACCGCAACAGCGTTCGGCGTCGTCCTGGCCTGACGGTCGAAGCGTTCGCTTAAGTTGCCGCGGGTGGTGAAATTGGCCGGCACGCCGTGGCCTTTCGCCAGCGTTTGCCGGCGTTCGGCTTCGGTCAGCAGCGGCAGGCGCGAGATGCGCTGTTCCGGATTGGCGATGACGGCCTTGAGCAGGGTCTTGAATTGAGCAGCCATGTCCTCGATCGTGGCCGCGTCGAACAGATCGGTGGCGTACTCGAAGAACCCGGTGAATCGCCCGTCGGCCTCGACCAGCTCGAGCGTGATGTCGAAGCGCGCCACTTCTGGATCGACCTCCAGCCGCCGCGTCGACAGGCCGGGGAAACGTGCCGCCTCGATCGAGGCGTTCTGGAGGATGAACATGATCCGGAACAGCGGATTGCCGTCGCTCCGGCGCGCGATCTGGAGCGCACGCAGCACCTCCTCGATCGGGAGATCCTGATTGCGGTAGGCATCCAGCGTGACCTGCCGCACCCGCCGCAACATTTCGCCGAAGCTCGGATCGCCGCCAAAGTCGTTGCGCAGGATCAGGGTGTTGGCGAACAGCCCGATCAGGCGTTCGCTCTCGATCTGGTTGCGATTGGCGATCAGCGATCCGGTCGCGACATCCTCATGCGAGGTGTGACGGAAGAGCAGGCACTGAAACACCGCGAGCAGGGTCATGAAGGGCGTGACGCCCTGGTCCTGGCTCAGCGCGCGGACATCGCCCGAGAGGGTTCTGGAGAATTCGAAATAGTGACGGGCGCCGTGACCGCTCCAGATCTCCGGCCGTGGCCGGTCGGTCCGCAGCGGCAGCGTGGTGACGCCGTCGAGCTGCGCCCGCCAGTAATCGAGCTGCTCCTTTGCTGCCGGCGTTCGCGCCCAGCTCTGCTGCCACAGCGCAAAGTCGCGATACTGGAAACTGGGCGCGGGCAGCGCCGCCACGCTGCTCTTGCGTCCCGCGGCATAATGGGCGGCGAGCTCCTCCCAGAACAGCCGCTGCGACCAGCCATCGGTGACGAGGTGATGCAAATTGACCACGAGCGCGTGTCTGGATTTGTCGAACGACAGCAGCGTGACCTTCAGCGGCGGCTCGTGCGCCAGATCGAACTTATATTGCGCGAGCTTGAGCGCCTCGCGCCGGATCACGGCGGCCTGCTTGTCCGCAGGGCAGGGCTTGAGCTTGATCCGCTCGAATTTTGGCGGCGATGGCAGCACAAGCTGCGCCGGCTCGCCCTGCCGTTCGATGAAGACCGAGCGCAGCGCCTCATGGCGGGCGCAGATCGCGGCGAGGCTCGCAGAAAGCGCGGCGACGTCGACCAGACCTTTGAGAACCGCGACTTCGACGACATTATAGTTGTAGCGGGTCGGATCGAGCCGCGAGAGCACGTACATCCGCTGCTGCTGGAACGACAGCGGCGCGTCTGCTGTCGCAGCTAGGGCCCGGCGCCAGGCCGGCAGTGTCGCTTCGCGATGGGTTGCGGCAGTCTCCAGCCGGGCCGCAAGCGCGGCGACCGTGGCGCAATCGAAAATGTCCTCGAACGAGAAGTCGACGTTGAAGCGTTCGCGCAGGCGCGAGCGCATCTGCGTCACCGCGAGCGAGCCCGCACCGAGCGCGAAGACGTCCTGATCGATGCCGACCTGCGGCAGCTCAAGCAGGCCGGCCCAGATCTCCGCGAGCAGCGTTTCCAGCGTGGTGCGCGGCAGGCGCGCCGCGTCGGCGTCCTCTGCCGTCGCGATCAGATCGGCCAGTGCATTGCGCTTGACCTTGCCGCTGGCGCCCTTCGGCAGCGCCGCCACGCTGCGGATCAGGCTCGGCACCTTGTAGGCCGCGAGACGCTTTCGCGCGAACTGGCGCAACTGGTCCGAGGTCGCCTCGGAATTTGCCCGCAACACCACGACAGCGGCGACGTTCTCGCCGAGCTTTGGGTGCGGAACGGCAAAGACGCCGGCCTCCAGCACCGCCGGATGGCTGAGCAGGACCTCTTCCACCTCCAGCGGCGAGATCTTCTGCCCGCCGCGATTGATGACGTCCTTGATGCGGCCGACGATGAAGAGATAACCGTCGGCATCGAGATAGCCGAGATCGCCGGTCCGGAACCAGCCGTTGCGGAATGCGGCCTGGGTCGCCGCCTCGTCATTGTGATAGCCACGCGTCATGTTCGCTCCGCGCAGAACGATCTCGCCGTGCTCGCCGCTCGCAAGCACGCGGCCCGTCTCGTCCATGATCGCGATCTCGGGCCCTGCGGCGCGGCCGACCGATCCGACCTTGCGCAGCTCGAACGGATTGGCGGCGATCTGCGAGGCCGCCTCCGTCATGCCGTAGGTCTCGAGCACGGGAACGCCGAACGTCGCCTCCAGTCCGCCAAGGATCGCGGGCGCGAGCGAGGCCGAGGCCGAGCGGATCACGCGCAGCGACGAGGCCCGGGCGCGGTCCGGATTCGCTTCCGCCGCCGTCAGCAGCGCGCGATGAATGGTCGGCACCGCCGTGTACCAGGTCGGTTGCAGCTCCCGCATCCAGCCGAAGAACGACGAGGCGTCGAAACAGTCGGTGCAGATCACGCTGGAGCCCGCGGCCAGCGCCGTCAGGAGGCCTGAGATCAGACCATGGGCGTGAAACAGCGGCAGGACGTTGAGCAGGCGATCATGGGATGTGAGCGACAGCACGCGGCCGGCATTGGTGGCGGACAGGCACACATTGCGATGCGTGAGCGGCACCATTTTCGGCCGCGCCGCCGTGCCCGACGTCAACAGGATGAATGCATCGTCGTCGCCGCGCGAGGCGCCGCTCGTGCGCGCCGGACCGATCGTGGGGCCCACGAACGCGCAGCCGCCGAGATCGTCTTTCGGCCCCGGCAAGAAATCGATCACCGCGATATCGAGCGCCCTGGCGACGTCGCGACTGGCCGAATTCATGTCGGCCCGGGTGACGAGTGCCGTCAGCTTCAATTCGCTGAAATAGCGTTGCAGCTCGTCCGCGGTTAGATCGGGATTGACGGGGATGCAGGCGCCGGCCGAGGCGACCGCGACCAGTGCCAGCGCGCTGTCGGCGCCGCGCGGCAGCGCAACTGCAATGCGGTCACCCGGCGCGATACCGAGCCCGCGCAGCGTGCGGACCAGATCCTGCGTCCGCTCGCCAAGCGCGCTGTAGGTGAGGGCCGGCCGGCCAGGGGCGAGCAGGGCGGGCGCCGCCGGCGTCCTGCGGGCGTAGAAGTCGAGAAGGCCGCCGATATGGGAAAAGATCTTCGTTTCGCCGCTCGCGCCGACCGTTCTCGCTCCGGATGCAATGTCCGACAATGCCATTCCTTTTTGATCTGATTGAGCTATTCTTCCTAGAAGTTAGGGAATGCGTCCAGTCTGAGGTGAAGTTCGGGCCCCAAAATCTGTGGTTGAGGGGCCTAAAGCCCTTCGACGGAGTGAGGGTTGGGCAGAATCACCATGCTGGAGAATGAGCCGGGCACGGGAGCGGATGGCAGGCTGAAGCGCTGGCTCGAAGGTATCGGCCTTGCGCACTACTCCGATCTCTTCGCGCAGCACCGTCTCGATCTCGATGTCATGGGGGATCTGACCGAATCCGACCTGGTCGAGCTCGGATTGCCGCTTGGCGATCGCAAGCGGCTCCAGCGGGCGATGGCGGCGCTGTTCCGGGCTGAAACGGTGGAAGCGCCCGCCGCGGCGGCACCTCCGCCGACCCGGGTGGAGGTCGGAGCCGAACGGCGCCAGCTCACCACCATGTTCTGCGACATGGTGGATTCCACTTCGCTCTCGGCGCAGTTCGATCCGGAAGACGTGCGCGACATGATCGCGAGCTTCCGCGAGACCTGCGTCCGCGTGGTCAAGCATTACGAGGGTTTTGCCGCCCGGTTCGTCGGCGACGGTATTTTGGTCTATTTCGGCTATCCGACCGCACATGAGGACGACGCCGAGCGCGCGGTGCGTGCGGGGCTCGAGATCGTGCGGGTGCTGTCGACCGCTCGCGCGATCGAGCCGCGTGGCGCGCTCAGCCACTCGCCCGCCGTCCGCATCGGGATCGCGACCGGTCTCGTCGTGGTCGGCGACCTCGTGGGACAGGGCACCGAAGAGCGCGACTCCGCGGTCGGAGAAACCGTCAATCTCGCCGCGCGCCTGCAAGGCCTGGCGCCGCCCAACGGCGTGGTGATTTCCGCCTCGACCCAGTCGCTGCTGAAGGGGAAGTTCGACTATCGCAATCTCGGCGTCCATGCGCTGAAGGGCATCTCGGAGAAGGCGCAAGCCTGGCACGTGGTGCGCGCTTCGCGGGTGGAGACCCGCTTCGCCGCCGCGATGGGCACGCGGCTGACCCCGCTCGTCAACCGCGAGGAGGAGATCGCGCTGCTGATGGGGCGCTGGCAGCAGGCAAAGGACGGCGACGGCCAGGTCGTAGTCAAGTTCGGCGAGCCCGGCATCGGCAAGTCGCGCGTCATCCAGGAGATTTTCGAGCGGATCGCGGGCGACCGCCACGGACAGGTCTCGTTCCAGTGCTCGCCCTACTATACGTCCACCGCGTTCTATCCGTTCGCCGAGCAACTCAAATTCTCGCTCGGCCTCGACCGCGAGGATGCGTCCGCGCTGTCGCTGGCGAGCCTGGAGACCGCGATCGCAGCCGCTCATGGCGACATCGAGCAGGTCACGCCGCTGTTTGCCGCGCTGTTGTCCATACCGACCGGAGACCGCTATCCGCCGCTCGAGCTGTCGCCGCAGCAGCAGAAGGATGCGACGGTCGCGGCGCTGGTCAATCACTTCCTCGGCCTCGCGCGCGAGATGCCGCTGGTGATCGCGTTCGAGGACCTGCACTGGATCGATCCGACCTCCCGCGAGGTCATCGACCTCCTCGTTGACCGGGTGCAGAACCGGCCGATCCTGGCCGTCATCACCGCCCGCTCCGAATTCCAGCCCAGCTGGAACGCGCATTCGCACATCACCACCCTGGTGCTGAACCGCCTCAGCCGGCAGCTGCGCGCGACGCTGGTCGAGCGCGTCGCCGGACGGGAGCTGCCCAAGGAGGTCGTCGAGGAGATCATCGTCAAGACCGACGGCGTGCCGTTGTTCCTGGAGGAGCTCACCAAGACCGTCCTCGAATCCAACCTCCTGACCGAGCGGCACGGGCGCTACGTGCTGTCGGGCCCGTGGCGGCAGCTCGCGATCCCGGCAACCCTGACGGATTCGCTGATGGCGCGGCTCGACCGGATGGGCCCGTTCAAGCGGATCGCGCAGATCGGCGCCACCATCGGCCGCGAGTTCTCCTACGAGACGCTCCAGGCCGTCGCCGACACGTCGGCGGAGCAGATCGAGGCCGCGCTCAACCATCTGGAGGAAGCCGGGCTGATCATGCGCCGTGGCCATCCGCCGGATGCGCTCTACTCGTTCAAGCACGTGATGATCCAGAACGCCGCGCATGCGAGCCTGCTGCACAGCGAGCGGCGCAAGCTGCATGCCCGCATCGCGCAGGTGCTTGCCGAGATGTATCCGGAGAAGACCGAGCGCGAGCCGGAGCTGCTCGCCCATCATCTGACCGAATCCGGCCAGAGCGAGGGTGCCGCGAGCTTCTGGCTCAAGGCCGGCAAACAGGCGGCCAAGAGCGGCGCCAATCTCGAGGCGATCGGCCATCTGCGCCGCGGCCTCAGCGTCGTGCAGGCCAATGCGCGCATGCGGGGCGCCGACGAGATGGAGCTCGAGCTGCGCATCGCGCTCGGCAACGCGCTGATCGCCGCCAAGGGCTATGCCGTGCAGGAGGTCGAGGAGAATTACATCCGCGCGCTCGAGCTCGGCCAGCAGCTCGATGACGACGAAAAGGCCTTTGCCGCCACGCGCGGCCTCTGGGTCTGCCATTTCATCCGTGCCGATCTCACCCGCGCGCACGATCTCAGCGTCGAGCTGTTGAAGTTCGCCAAGCGCGAGCGGCTGAACGAGCGGACGCTGCCGGCACAGCAGACCGGCTATCTGATCGAGGCGCATCGCTCGATCGCGATGACCATGCTCTATCGCGGCCGCTTCGCCGCCTCGCAGCATCACCTGCACCGCTGCATCAACCTCTACAGCCCCGATCTGCACTCCGACCTGATGGAGCGCCACGGCACCGACCCCGGCGTGGTCTCGCTGTCCTATCTCGGCTATCTCCTGTGGTTCCTGGGCCGGCCCGACGCGGCGCGCCAGCACAGCGAGCAGGCGATCGCGAACGCCGAGAAGATCCGCCACCCCTTCACGCTCGCCTTCGCGCTCGTGTTCGGCGCCTATCTCTGCCAGCATTTGCGCGACGTCGAGGGCACGCGCGACCACGCCAACCGCGCCATGATCATCGCCACCGAGCACAATTTCCTGCACTGGAAGCAGCAGGCGGCGATCCTGCGCGGCTGGGCGCTGACCCAGCTCGGCGAAGCCGACGAAGGCCTCAGCCAGATGCGCTTCGGCCTTGACGAATATGAGGCGATGGATTCCTGGCTCGCCGGCTGCTGGTTCCGCTGCCTGCTCGCGGAAGCCTACGCCAAGGTCGGGATGCGGGATGCCGCCTTGCGCGCGCTGGATGGCGCGCTCGCGACCGCCAGAAGGACCGGCGATCACTCCTATCTCGCCGAGGTCTATCGCCTGCAAGGCGAGATCACGCTGTCGGACGGCGACCCGGCCTCGGTGCAGGAGGCCGAGGATCTGTTCGGCCTGTCGCTGGAGATCGCGCGCAAGCAGGGCGCGCTGTCCTGGGAGCTTCGCACCGCCGTCAGCCTCGCGCGCCTGTCGCTCGAGGCCGGTAAGCGCGAGCACGCAAGGCTCCTGCTTGTGCCGATCGTCGGCAGGTTCAGCGAGGGTTTCTACACGCCGGACCTGAAGCAGGCGATGCAGCTGGTCAACGAGCTCGGGTCGGACGCGCCGGTTCGTGAACGGGCCGATCCCTGACATGAGCGATCTCGCCGCCGCGCGTGCGCGCTACGTGGAAAGAATCGCAAAGCGTGAGCGGATTTCCTCGAAGCGCCTGCTCGAAGCGCTCGCCGCCGTGCCGCGCGAGGATTTTCTGGCGAAAGGACCCTGGCGCATCAAGAGCGAGGCGGCGCGCAGCTACCGGCTGACTCCCGACGCCGATCCCGTTCATCTCCAGGACAATGTGCTGGTCGCGATCGACGCGCGCCGCAAGCTCGACACCGGTCTGCCGAGCCTGTGGGCGCATTTCATCGATTTGCTCGACGTCGGGGAGAAGGACCGCGTGGTCCAGGTCGGCTGCGGGCTCGGTTATTTCTCGGCGGTGCTGTCCAGGATCGTCGGTCCGAAGGGCGGGGTGCGTGCAATCGAATGCGACGAGCGGCTTGCGGCTCGTGCCGCGAACTATCTTCGCGCCTACCGCAATGTCGAGGTCGTCCACGGCGACGGATGCGAGGACATCGGCGCGCCCGCGGATGTGATCATCGTGCATGCCGGCTTCTCGCATCCGCATCCGCTCTGGCTCCAGTCGCTCCGTCCGCGTGGTCGCCTTCTGGTGCCGCTGACCCAGCGGGACCGCGAAGGCGCGGTCATCAGGATTACGCGCAAGGGCAAGGGGTTCGAGGCCGAGCCGGTCCAGCAGATCCGGATCTTTCCCGGCCGGGGCCGCGGCACGACCGCGCTCGACGACCGCGTCGCCGACTGGTGGCAGCGCGCCTCCGCCCTGGCGCCGCTGCGGTTTCGCGCCATCGAGCAGGGGCTGCCGTCGGACGGCTGATGCTTCGTTTCACTTTACCTTGATTCAGGTTGCGAGTTTCCCCCGCCTCCGGGTGCGGCTATGACTGGGGCTTGATGGCCATTTGAGCACGCTCCATGCATTCCGTTGCACTGCTGACTGCCAGCTATGCCAAGGATATCGAACGCTTTTCGCTGCTCAGCGAGAGCATCGACACCTGGCTGACGGGATATACGCGGCATTATGTTCTCGTTAACGATGAGGACGTGCCGCTGTTCGAGCGGTTCGCGTCCGACAAGCGCGTCATCGTTCCGGCCTCGCGATATCTGCCGAAATGGCTGTTCGCGCTGCCTCCGGCGCTCCAGTTCATCAGCAAACGACGCGTCTGGCTGTCGCTGCTGTCGTCGCCCGTGCATGGCTGGCACATCCAGCAGATCCTGAAGATCGCCGGCGTCCTCAACGCGCCCGAGCAGCGCGTCTGCATCCTGGATTCGGACAATCTGTTCTTCCGCGAATTCGACGTCGGCCACTATGCCGGCGGCGAGAAGACACCGCTGTTCGTCACGCGCAGGGGGATCGACGCCGACCATCCGTTGCATGTGCTGTGGCTGCGCACCGTCGATCAGCTTCTCGGTGTCAAGGAGCGTGCGTTCCCGGCGGACGATTATGTCGGCAACGCGCTGGTCTGGGACAAGGACACCGCACGCGCGATGACCGACGCCATCAAGTCGGCGACGGGCCTCAGCTGGGCTCTCGCACTGTGCCGGAAGAAGAAGTTTTCCGAGTACCTGCTCTACGGCCACTTCGTCGCGAATTCGCCGAAGCATCTGGCAGCGCATCGGGTGACGGAAGACAGCATCGCGGTCTCGCATTGGGATGACACGCGCCTCGACCGTCCGGCCATCGAGGCGATGATGCACGCCGCCGCGCCCGAGCAGGTCGCGCTCTGCATCCAGTCCTATTCGTCGACCTCGATCGACGACATCCGCGACGTGTTCCGTCTCAGCTCGCGCGACCGTCGCGGACCGAGCCTGTCTCCCGATCATATGGGGGACACGGCCGAATTCGAGACGCCGAGGACGCGCTAGAACAAGCTGCCCTCAAACGTCCTTTGTGAACTTGCTGATGACGTCCATGAACGGCTTCGGCTTGAACTCGCCGTCGAGCGGCAGCGGGCGGTTCGGCTGCTTGTCCGCGCGGGCGAAGGTGCCGTTGATCCAGCTGTAGCGATCCGAGAGGCCCCAGGTGAGGATCGAGCGCACCGGGCCGCTGGCCGAAATGGCCGTCAGCAGATCGTCGACGCGCTTGGCGACGATGGCGTCGCGCTCGGCCGGATTGCCCGTCAGCTTCTGATCGTCGACGTCGAGTTCGGTGACGAGAACGTCCAGCCCCCACGAGCGTAGCTCGGTGACGAATTCGGCCAGCCCATGGGTGTCGATCTCGAGCTCGGCATGCAGGTGCGATTGCAATCCCACGGCGTGCAGCGGGACGCCCTGGTCGAGCAGCTCCATGATCAGGTTGCGGTAGGCTGCGCGCTTGGCGATGAAGGCATCCTTCGCCGATTCGATGTCGTATTCGTTGATCGCGAGCTTGACGAAGGGATCGGCCGCGGCCGCCGTGCGGAAGGCGAGCGGGATCCAGCTGCTGCCGAGATGCTGCGTCCAGAACGAGTCGCGCCGGTCTTTCGGACTGCGGGGATTGTCCGGGATCGGCTCGTTGACGACGTCCCACGACGTCAGCTTGTCCTTGTAGTAGGAGACGACGGTGCCGATGTGGTCGAGATACGCACGCTCGACGCCCTTGGCGTCCTTGATCTGCTTGGTCCAGTCCGGAATGTCGTGATACCAGGCGAGCGCGTGGCCGCGCATCGTCAGATCGTTCGCCTGCGCAAAATCCAGGATCGCGTCGGCGCGTTCGAACGCAAACGTGTGTGCGTTCGGCCGCAGCATCGGCCATTTCAGCTCGAGCACCGGCACGACCTGCGTGCAATAGGTGCTGATGGCCTCGCCGAGCCGCGGATCGGCCTGCAGGTCCCAGAGCGTTGCCGCAGCGCCGAAGCCGGGACGGCGCCGGGCAAGTTTCGACGCCGGCAGGGCCGACGCGGACGCGCCCGCCGCAAGCGTTGCGGCGGTGCCGAGAAGGAATTCGCGTCTGTCGAGCCTGGCCACGGCATTCCCTCGGGAACCAACGCGCTACCGTACCAAGCGGGGCCGTGCGACGCCGGGGTTTCGTCGTGTTGGGTTAACCTTTGCCGGGGATCCGGCGCGTCAGCGCGTATACCGCCGCATCGCTGTTCCGGCGCGGTCACGCGCTGGAAAAGCTCGCACGGCGCCTGAATCATGGTTTCTTTTCGGTGATCGCGGCAGCCGGTTCGAGGAAAGGGCAAATTTAACGCTAACGCGCGAAATCCGCCGCGTGGCTCCATTCGCGGCCCGATTTGCAGACTTATGTGACACTCTTCGGGGATGCTGCGGCGCAGTCGATCGCCACGCCAAGGTCCGACTGATTAACGGCCGCAAAACTCGCATGACCGCTTCCGGTCCCGTGCCCGCATGCTGAACCGCCATTTCTCCATCTACCTGGTCGCCTACATCCTGCCTGCGGCGGTGGGTTTCTTTGCGGTCACCGCCTACACGAGGCTGCTGACGCCCGCAGAGTACGGCGTCTATGTCGTCGGCATCAGCCTTGCCGGCATTCTGGGCGCGATCTTCTTCGCCTGGATCAAGCTGTCGGTGTCCCGTTATCAGGCGATGTCGGCGGAGGTGGATTTTCGCGGCACGGCGATGGTCGCCTTTGGGCTCACGGTCGCGGTGCTCTGTGCCGCGACCCCGCTGGTCTTCCTGTTCCGCAGCGACGTCAGCGTCGAGCTGCTGCTCGCCAGCATGTTCGTCGCGATCATGGCCAGTGCAGTCGATGTCGGCCAGGAGTTCGAGCGCGCCAAATTGCGCCCCTACCGGTTCGCGGCGATTTCGATCGTACGCAGCGTATCGAGCGTCGGCTTCGGCTTGCTCGGGATCTGGCTCGGCTGGGGCGGCATGGGCCTGCTTGCGGCGTTCGGGCTGGGCTCGCTGACCGGCATCATCCTCAATCTCGTCGGCGACCGCACCAGGATCGCAGGCTTCCAGCGTAGCCAGTTCATGCAGCTGGCGCGCTATGGCCTGCCGCTGACGCTGGCCGGCCTCTCGGTCGCGCTGTACTCGACCTGCGACCGCCTCATCGTCGCTTATCTCCTCGGCAAGGACGCCGCCGGCATCTTTGGCGTCGCCGCCGATCTGCCGCGCCAGTTCATGGTGATGATCGCCTCCAGCGTCGCTGCGGCGACCGTACCGCTCGTGTTCCGATCGCTGTCGGAGAAGAACAATGAGACCACGCGCGAGCGGCTCACCGAGAGTCTCGAGCTGCTGCTCGTCGTCGTCGCGCCCGTCGCGATCTGGCTGGCGCTGGCGGCGGATCAGGTCGCAGGCACGCTGGTCGGCGTCGATTTCCGCGCCGGCGTTTCGGCGCTGCTGCCGACCCTAGTGCTCGCCCGCTTCTTCGGCATCGCCAATCAGTTCTACGTCCAGATCAGTTTTCAGCTCGCCGAACGGCCCTTCATGCTGGCGGCGCAGTCGTTCCTTACGCTAGTGGTGAGCGTCGCCTTGATGTTCGCGCTGGTCGCAGGCTACGGCCTCAACGGCGCCGCGCTGGCGACGCTTGCCACTGAGGCGATCGGCTTCGTCGTCGCGGTCGCGCTGATGCACCGCGCCCATCCCGTGCCGTTCGACGTCAACCGTCTCGCCGGCGTTGGCGCCTCCGCCGCGGCGATGGCGGCTGCGATCCTGATCGCGCGATCGCAGGTCAACGGCACCGGCTTCGTCGCGCTGATCATCGTGAGCCTCGCCGGCGGTTTCGCTTACGCCGCCGCGGCGTGGCTCCTCAATGTCGCAAATGTGCGAACGCTGTCGCTGCGCCTCCTGCGGACCTTCAACCGGAAGGCGCTGGGCGTCTAGCCGGAGCTGACGAGGCGCCCGGCGCAGGCCGGCAGTCGCGAACTGCCGTCCTGGACATTTGGCCGCGAATCTATTGCAGCGGCGACCGCACCCCGGTCGCAGCATCGTAGACCAGGATTTGCAGCATCGGGAACCTGCCGAGCAACTCGGCGCCGGCTTCTCGGGCAGCCGTTTCGCTGTCGTAGCGGGTCTTGAAGTGGCCATCGACCACAAGCGTGAAGCCATCGGCCGGTGCGACATCCGCCCTTTGAATGATTCTCGGCGCGATCTCGTCGACGTGCGCGGTCGGCTTTTTCATGGGGTACCTTCATATCGTTGCAGGAGACGGCTCGAGGCGTTCTTGCCTCCAACCGTCTCAGTCGTCCCTCACGATCTCAGGCTTGTCATACAAGACCGCGTTCAGGAGGGAACTGTGAACCTCGATCTTGCCGTTGTAGGTGATGAAACCGAGCTTGCGAAACTTGTTCATGAAGAAGCTGACACGTGAGCGGGTTGTCCCGATCATCTCTGCGAGGGTCTCCTGACTGACCTGCGCCGAGATGGGCTGCGGGGCGCCATCCTTGCCAAAATTCGCCAGCAGCAGGAGAAGACGCGCAAGCCGCTTCTCGCTCGAATTGAACAACTGGTCGATCAGGTCTTCTTCGATGCGGCTGTTTCGACTGAGCAGATACTCCATGAACAACTCGGAGAACTTTGGTTCACCCTTGAGTGCCGTAAGCATCGCCGATTTCGCGATGGACGTGATCACACACCGCTCCATCGCCATCGTCGTCGAGATCCGCAAGGGATGGCCGTTCAGGCAGCCTTCGCCGAAGAATTGTCCGGGCTCCATGATCCCGACCACGGCTTCCTTGCCCTGCTCGGAGACGACGAGAACCTTGATCCTCCCCTTCTGGATGTAGAAAACGGTATCCGCGGCGTCGCCTTGCGAGAACACGACCTGGTTCTTGTCGAAATTCAATATGGCCTTGCCGTCGCCGACCTTGGCGAGAAAGAGTTTTGGGTCGAACGCGCTTTTCACCGCTCTTGGCATGACGTCGTCAAAAACCTGGTGGAAGGACCTTCAGTTTAGCAGGCCCGGTGCCGGGCGCGTTAGGCAAATCTTGCTTCCACCCACGGGTCTGCCGGTGATCCCGACGAGGCAATTGTGGCGGCGGCTTCGGCCGGCTCGCCATAAGCCTCGCCTGCGCTCAATGCCGTACGACCGTCTGATGCCGGTCCTTCATGAGTGCGGCATCCAGCTCCGTTTGGCTGATCGCATAGGACTGGATCAGCAGTTGGGAGGCAGACCTCGCGGGCGTCTGAAACAGCGTCGCCACGCGCCGATAGGCGATCCTCGACAACCCTTCGATCTGCTCGTCGTCAGTGAGGACGACATATTCACCGGCGGGCTGAGCGCCCTCCAGGCCCTGAAGCACGAAGGGATTGGCGAACGAGACGGTGGTCCGCGTTGTTCTGATCGTCAAGATGAGATCTCCTGGACCAACCTGCAGAGGCATAGCCGGTCACTTGCCGACGCGGCTCGTCGCGCCGGTCGGGAGGCGCCGTTAGAGACTGTATCGGTTGGCTCGCTCTGCCGCAGAGCAGAATTGCTCACCTTTGAAGGAATAGTCCGCAATTGATCGTGAGCCGCGCCGATCACGCGATCGGCATCTGAGCAGTTTTGCACATCATCCACCCCTGCTCAGGTCTAGGCTGACCGGCGACGGAACACCGCTTGGTCGTCCGTTGGTGAGGATGTGAAAATGAACATCTCTGGTGAAAGCCTTTTCGTCATATTGGTTGTGGGCATCGCGGCCGGTTGGCTTGCGGGCCAGATCGTCATGGGCACGGGCTTGGGTCTGGTCGGCGATCTCGCCGTGGGAATAGCGGGCGCCTTCATTGCGAGCTGGCTATTCCCACAACTGGGAATTCATCTCGGTTCGGGGATCGTCTCGCAGATCATCGACGCTGCGGTCGGCGCGGTCTTGCTGCTGATGATCATCGGGCTCGTCCGCGGACGAAGAGGGTGGGGCGGAAGCTGGGGCGGCGGCGTTTGGCGCAAACGCTGGTAGGCGCGCGTCGTGAGAGTCTGCCTGGAACGAACGTCACCGGGGTGACTTGGTGAGGGCGACCGGATGTGATGCCCACTCATCATATCTGATGAATGGCGGCCCCGGTTCGCACCCCCGTGCTGGGGCCGCTTCCTCGCGCGTTTCCCTTCAGCTGCTACCTGGCTGATCTCGTCGGATCGTCCATGGATATTTTGCGGACGTTCCCGCACCTAGAGCATTCGAAGATTCGCAGATTGGGACCGTCGCAATTTGCCCCGACGTGGACCAGAATCATGCGGCTTTGGCAGGTCGGGCAGAGTGGCCGGGGTATCGGAATCAGCGTCGGTTCTGGACGAGCATAGACCTCGGACATATGAAGCTCCTGCCCATATGGCGGGGTGTGCTGGCCGCCGCCGATAACAGCCGATTCGACGGCTGCGAAGTGGTGAGCATGCCGCGCTCGCCTGTCAGCCTCTGTTCTATATTGCTCACATTGCCGGAAAATCGCCGGCCGACCGGCGAATGCGTCCGACCTAACCCTTTCCATCTCAGTCGCGGTGTGTCATGGGGGGCAGGCTAATTTCGGCGACAACGCCGGCTCCCGGCGTGAGCAATATTGCTCAGCAGGACATCCTGGTACGGATCAATATGAGCGCGTGCGGGGCACGACCTCATAACTGCTGCCGGAGGCGTCCGTGGGCGATAACAGTACTTCTTCGGTGGACATCGGGAGCAGACCAGAAATGACTCAAGGAACGCCGGAGATCCGCGCGTCGGCGCAGTTGCTCGCCCGCTATCGCGAGGCCGACAGTGCGCGCGGTGTTCTCGAACTGGTGATCACGGCGGTGCCGCTCTGCGTCATCTGGGCTCTGATCTGGGCTGCTCTTGACCACGGCTATTGGTTTGCTCTGCTGCTCGAGGTGCCCGCGGCGGGTTTGCTGGTCCGTCTGTTCATGATCCAGCATGATTGCGGACATGGCTCGTTCTTCCGCGGCCGCGTTGCGAACGACTGGGTCGGCCGAGCCATCGGCGTGATGACACTGACACCGTACGATTACTGGCGGCAAAACCATGCCCGCCATCATGCCAACTCCGGCAATCTCGATCACAGGGGCTCGGGGGACATCGATACGTTGACCGTGCGCGAGTTTCGCGACCAATCGCGATGGCGCCGGATGCTGTATCGTTTGTATCGGCATCCCATCGTGATGTTTGGCGTCGGTCCCACATATTTGTTCATCTTGAAGCATCGGTTGCCGGTCGGGCTGATGCGCGGCGGCTGGAAGCCCTGGCTGAGCACAATGGGCACGAACGTCGCGATCGCGATTCTCGTCGCCGCGATGATCTGGCTGGTCGGCTATGGGCCATTCCTGTTGGTCCACCTGCCGATCGTCGTTCTGGCTGCGTCGATCGGTGTCTGGCTGTTCTACGTCCAGCACCAGTTCGAGCACACCTACTGGTCCCATGACGAGACCTGGAATTTTCACGACGCTGCGCTGCACGGCAGCTCGCACTACCAATTGCCGGCTGTCTTGCGATGGTTCACGGCAAATATCGGCGTCCACCACATCCATCATTTGAGCAGCCGAATTCCCTGCTATCGCCTGCCGGACGTGTTGCGGGACCATCCGCAGCTCGCCGGCGTCGGACGGATCACGCTGCTGCAGAGCTTGCGGACCGTGCGGCTGACCTTGTGGGATGAGGAGCGGCTGCAACTCGTTTCCTTTGGAGAGGCTGCCTTGACCTCAACCGCCTCGCCGACGGCGGTCGCCTCGCGGCGGGGTCGCTGAAGGTCGTGAAGGTGCGCGCCCAGTTGCGTTTACGGCTGAGGTTCGGCCGGACGGTGCTGGGCGTTTAGCCGCCTTTCTCAACCAAAGCCTGTCGGTCCAAAGAATATATGCCGGTTTCCGGCCGCATCGCGTGACCCGGATTGTGATTGCCGGGAGCTCCATTTCCGCAACGGGGACAAAACCGGCGGATCCGCCCCCTCCAAGGCGGACATTCTGTCGCAGCGATAGACCGCCAGCCTCAGGCCAGCCTCGGCCGCGAGCCACCCTTCCGCCTGCGCAAGCCGTCGTATATGAGAGATTTGTCGCCGGAACGTGCCGAATATCGCCACAGACGGAACGTATGGCGGCTGCGATTTCTTAATCCAAAGATCGCAATCTGAGACGTGATCGACATGAGCGCGGACTGGCATTTCGACCGGGGCATGGCATGAAAAACCGACTGACGACGGTGCAATCCACCCTGGCGATGCGGCGTTGGGCCCATCCCGGCATGATTGCGCTTGCGACGCTGGCCGTGCTTGCCGTGGTGAACCCGGCGACCGCGGCCAAGCAGGCGCGCCAGCCGGCCGAGGCGGTGGCGCCGCGGGAGGCCGGCGAGCCGATCATGGCGATCGTGTCGATCAAGAGCCAGCAGGTCACCTTCTACGACGCCGACGGCTGGATCCTGCGCGCGCCGGTCTCGACCGGCACCACCGGGCGCGAGACGCCGGCCGGCGTTTTCGCCGTCGTCGAGAAGGACAAGGACCACCACTCGACCATGTATGACGATGCCTGGATGCCGAACATGCAGCGCATCACCTGGAACGGCATTGCGCTGCATGGCGGGCCGCTGCCGGGCTATGCCGCCTCGCACGGCTGCGTGCGGATGCCCTTCGGCTTTGCGGAGGGGCTGTTCGACAAGACCAACATCGGCATGCGCGTGATCATCTCGCCGAACGACGCGGCCCCGATCGATTTCACCCATCCCTCGCTGTTCGTGCCGAAGCGCGAAGCCATCGCGGCGGTGCCGAGCCGGGCCGACAAGCTCTCCGCCGAGGCCGAGGAGGCGACCCGGGCCGCCGACGAGGCCAAGAAGGCCGCGGCAATGGCGGCGAAGGAGGCGGCATCGCTTCCCGCCTCGCTGCGCAAGCTGGAACAGCAGAAGGCCCGCGCCGATGCCGAGCTCGCCTTCGCCGACAAGTCGCTCGCGGCGGCAAAGACCGATCAGGCCCGCGCCAAGGCCGAGGAGCTGAAGCAGAAGGCCGCCACCAGGGCTGCCGATGCGGCAACGCAGCTCGACACCGCCAAGGCCGCTGCGCAGCCGAAGCGCGACGCGGTTGCTGCCACGAAGGAGGTCGCGAAGGCGACTGCGACCAAAAAGGCCGATGCGGTCAAGGCGGCGACCGACGCCAAACTCGCGCTCGAGCCGGTGTCTGTCTATATCAGCCGCGCGACGCAGAGGCTCTATGTGCGGCGGAACACGCACAAGCCGGCGCCGGATGGCGGCGGCGAGGTGTTCGACACCAGCATCGAGGTCCCGGTCACGATCCGCAATCCCGACCGGCCGCTCGGCACGCATATCTTCACCGCGATGGCGAAGAACGATACCGGCCTGCGCTGGAGCGTCGTGACGATCGAAAACGGCGACGACGCCAAGGAGGCGCTCGACCGTATCACCATTCCGCAGGACGTGTGGGATCGCATCGCGTCGACCGCGTTGCCGCGCTCGTCGATCATCATCTCGGACGAGCCGCTGAGCAGCGAGACCAATTACCGCACCGAATTCGTCGCGGTGCTGAGCAACCAGCCCCAGGGCGGGTTCATTACGCGCAAGCCGACCGCGCCGATGGACATTGCGAGCGACGACAGCTGGGACAATGGCGGCAACGGCTTCGGCTTCTTCTTCCAGCGCGATCCGAACCCGCAACCCGTCAATCCGCGCCGCCAGCGCGGCGGCTACCCGTATTATCAGCCGGCGCAGCCGATGCCGCGGAGCTTCTGGTAGGACGCGAGACGCGAGCTGAAGCGTCCCGCAACTACGGTTGCGCCGTGATCACCAGCGCCTGGATCTTGCCCTCGACCGGTCCGGCTCCATGGCGCGTTCGGATCGCCTCGGCAACGGCGTCCGTCGCAGCCTGAAGCTTGCTCGCATCCCTTGCCTCGATCTCGTTTCGCAGCGGCGTCCCCTGGCAGTATGCGAACGCCACATATTCGGGTGTCGGCGCACGGCTCACCGCGGGAAGCGTTTCAATCGAGATGTGGCGAAAGCCCGCCTGCTCCAGATCGGCCTTGATGACGGCCTTGTCGTGATAGCCGTGCGGCGTCCGCACCATGAAGCGCGGCGGATCGTCAGGAAAGATTTTTCCGAGCACGGCCGTCGCCTCGTCGGCGAACACGTTCTCCTCGATGCGGTCCCAGACGTTGAACACGAACGTGCCCTCCGGCCGCAAGACCCGCTTCGCCTCGGCGTAACCCATGATGCGATCCGGAAAGAACATGGCACCGAACTGGCAGCAGACCACGTCGAACGTGGCATCGTCGAAAGGCAGCGCGGTGGCATCCGCCTGGCGCCAGGACATGCGCTCGTCTTCGCCCTGGCGCTGCGCGGCGATTGCGAGCATCGGCTCGTTGAGGTCGGTTGCGACGTAACGGATGCCGGCAGGCAGCGCCGCCGCCACGGCGCGCGTCACCGCGCCAGTGCCTGCGGCGGTTTCCAGCAGCGTTGACGGGGCGAGCGCGGCGACACGCCTGGCGATGTCGGCGGCGTAGTGGGAAAAGATCAGCGGGACGAGATACTCGTCGTAGATTTTCGGGATCGAGCCGGCGAAGACCTTGTCGGTGGAGGACATGTTTGCCTCGCTGAAGGTTCGGACACGGGATCAAGCTACCATGAACGCCATCTACCGCGCGAGCAGCGACGTGAATCCTGCCGGTTCCTGCATCCGGGCATCCACCTTCTTCCTTCCGCCTGGCTGGCACGTGGATGGCCGGGACAAGCCCGGCCATGACGCTGCGGAAGCTTCAGCGCACAGAACGCCCACCCCATAGGCGGACGCGGTGGCCAGTGACCGGTCCTACGATTTCGCGACAACCTCCCGGATCGGCCGAGTGCCGTCCCAGTTCATCGCCGCCTGCCGGACCTTCTCGAAGAACGGCCCCTTGCTGCCGCTGATGTCGGAGATCTCGATCACGGTGCCCGGATGCGCCTGGGTGTCGAAATAGGCAAAGCGTCCCTTGTCGCCGCCGATCTGGCCCTCGTGGCCCACTTTGTAACCGAGCCCGAGCGCCTTGTCGTAGAGCGCCTGATAGTCGTGGCTCCAGTACGACATGTGCTGGAGGCCTTCGTGGCCGGCGTCGAGGAATTCCTTGTAGAGCGAGGGCGCGTCGTTGCGCTGCTGGATCAGCTCGATCTGGAGATCGCCGGAATTGGCCAGCGCAATGCTCATCTCGACGGCGGAGTCCTGGCCGCGATGACGGAACCAGTCGGTCCGGACGCGGTCCATGTAGTACCAGGGGCCGACGCCCATCACCTCGACCCAGTGCTTCATCGCGGCGTGGATGTCCCGCACCACATATCCGTTCTGGCGCACCGCGCCGAAGATGCGGCTCATGCCCGCGCTCCTCTTGCCGCCTTGGTCACTTCACCTCGATTCACTTGACTTCGATGCCGGCGTCCTTGGCAACCTGCTTCCAGGCCGCGATGTCGCGCGCGTTGATGTCGCGCTGCTCCTCGCCGGGGACGAATTGCGGCGTGATGCCGAGCGCGAGCAGCTTCTCCTTCACCTCGGCATCGCCGAGCGCGTCCTTCAGGGCCGCCGAGAGCTTCTTCGCAACCGGCTCGGCAAGGCCTGCCGGCGCATACATCGCCCAGGACAGGCTGCGGTCGAACGCCACGCCCTGCTCCTTGTAGCTCGCGACGTCAGGCAGGCTCGGCGAGCGCTCGCCGCAGGCGGCCAGCGCCTTGATCGAGCCGTCCTTCACCAACGGCGTCGCGGTCGCCATGTCGAGTGTCGCCAGCGAGATGTGGCCGCCGAGCAGGTCGCCGGCGAGTTTTGCGATGCCGTTGAATGGCACGTGATCCATCTTGATGCCGCTCTGCTGCATCAAGATCTCCGCACAGAATTGCCCGGTCGAGCCGACGCCCCAGCTGCCATACTGGATCGGCTCGCCCTTCTTGGCGAGTGCGATCAGGCCCTTGATGTCGTTGGCGGCAAAATCCTTGGTCGCCACCAGCATGATCGAGGAGGTGCCGACGCGCCCGATCGTCGTGAAATCCTTGATCGGATCGTAAGCCAGCTTTGGATAGATCGCGGGCGCCAACACATGCGTGGTCATGCCGCCGATGGTGATGGTGTAGCCGTCGTTCGCCGCCGCCGCGACCATCTGCGTGCCGAGCGTACCGGCCGCGCCCGTGTGGTTCTCGATATAGACGCTCTGTCCGAGCGTCTTGCCCATCCTGTCCGCGAGCAACCGGCCGACCACATCGCCGCCACCGCCGGCCGCGTAAGGAAGCAGCATCCTGATCTTGCGGGTGGGGTAGGCGGAGGGATCCTCGGCGCGCGCCGGCAGCGACGCCGACAAGGCAAGCAACGACAATATGATGATGCGCAGCTTCATGATGGTTTGCCGCGCGGGCAAAAGGCGAGCGAAGCGCGCCATGACGTCGTCCCCCAAATTGCTCTCCGCTTATCGAGGCAGCGGAGTTGAATGCGACCGCTGTGGCGGAGTTGTTGCTGAGCCGTGGCCGGCGATCCTCGTAAGGGAAGCCAGGCGGCGATCGCCGGTCCGGTTGACTAGCGAACGATCGTTCGTTAGTCAAGCGCATGGCTGTCCACACCTCCAGCGCGGCGGAAGCGGCCGCGCCCACCACCCGCGAGCGCATCCTCATCGAAGCGCTCAATCTGTTCGCGCAGAGCGGCTATGGCGGCGCCTCGATGCGCGAGCTCGCGCGCCGCGTCGGCATCCGCGAGAGCAGCCTCTACAATCATTTCGCCGGCAAGGCCGCGATCCTCGAAGCGATCGTTGCCGAGCACGGCCCGGCCAGCTCGGCGAGCCGGCTGGAGGAGCCGCGCTACAAGCAGCTCGCGCGCCAGCCCGCCGCGTTCTGCCGGCAGTTTGCCTTGGACCTCGTCGAGCAATGGTCCGATCCGCGCGAGCATCAGTTCCAGAAGGTGATCACCGCCGAGCGCAACCGCGTGCCCGGCATCCGCGCCAAGTTCGCCGACCATTTTTACGCGCGCGAGCAGAGCCTGATGACGGATTACTTCCGCGGCTTTGCGCTCGCCGGCCTCGTCGCGACGCCGGATCCGCGCGAGACCGCACGGCTGTTCGCGGCGGGCCTCATCTATATCCGTCTCGAACATTACGTGATGGGCGCGACGCCGTCCTCGCGGCCGAAGGTGATCGAGGCGATCGACCGCTATCTCGCCTTCTTCCTGTCGTTGATCGCGGCAGGCAACGGCGACGACAAGAAACGAAAACCCAAGGGAGAAACGCGTGGCAAGGCTGCCCCTGATTGATCCGGAGACGACGAGCGGCGACATCCGCGCCTCGTTCGACCGCATGCCGGTCAAGCTCAACATCTTTCGCATGATGGCGCATGCCGAGGCCAACATGATCCCGGCGATGCGGCTCGGTAATTCGATCCTGCACAAGCAGAAGCTCTCGGCGGTCAACCGCGAACTCCTGATCCTCCAGGCCGCGCAGCTCGAAGGCGGCGCCTATGAATGGCGCCAGCACGTGCCGATCGCGCTCGGCGTCGGCTGCACGCAAGAACAGATCGATGCGGTCGAGCGCTGTGACTACGATTCCGCCGGCTTAAGCGAGGCCGAGCGCGCGCTGCTCAAATTCGGCCGCGAGGTCGTCGAGAACGTCCGCGTTCCCGAGGCGACCTTTGCCGTCATGCGCCGCCACTTCAGCGACCAGGAGGTCGTAGAATCCATCGTGGCGCTCGGTTTCTACATGATGATGGCGCGCGTCACCGAGGCGACCGAGACCGACCTCGATCCCGCAGCCGGCATGAAGGTCTATGACGGCGGTAAGAAGTCGGGCGGCTGAGATGACGGAAACTGAGATCAAGCCGGAGCGTCATGTCCGTCCGCCAAGCGCAGAGTCGCTCGGCGAGGCGCCGGGGAGGGGACGTCTCAACGGACGCCGCGTCCTGATCGTCGGCGGCGGCCAGCGCGTGTTCGATGCCTTAACCGATCCGATCGGCAACGGCCGCGCCATGAGCATCCTCTGCGCCCGTGAAGGCGCGAAGGTCGCAGTCGCCGATCTCAACCGCACCTCCGCCGAACAGACGGTGAAGCACATCGCCGACGAAGGCGGCGAGGCTTTTGCCATCGCGGCGGATGTCACGAGCGAAGCCGACGTCGTGCGCATGACCGACGAAGCGCACCGCGCGATGGGCGGGCTCGACGGCATGGTTTTGAACATCGGCACCTTCGGCAAGGTCGGTCTCGATGCCGTCAGTCCCGAGGAGTGGAACAGGATCTACGACATCAATGTCCGCGGCCCCATGCTGTGCTGCCGCGCCGCCATGCCGAAGTTCGACGATGGCGGCGCCATCGTCTTCATCTCCTCGATCGCGGCGCTGAAGGCGGGCTCGCAGATGGCGGTGTATGACTCCTCCAAGGCCGCGCTCGGCGGCCTGATGCGCAACATCGCCCATCTCGGCGCGCGCCGCGGCATCCGCGCCAACCTCGTCTATCCCGGCCTCGTCGATACCCCCAACGGCCGCGAAGCCGGCGCCGGCCGCCCCTCGCGCGGCAAGGGCCACGTCCCCTTCGGCCGCCAGGCGACGGCGTGGGAGATAGCCTATGCCGTGCTGTTCTTCCTCTCGGACGAGAGCGTCTATGTCACCGCGCAGGCGCTCGCGGTGGATAGCGGCCTGAGCGGGATGTAGGATCTGATCCCGTAGCCCGGATGGAGCGAAAGCGTAATCCGGGAGCGCTGTCTCATCGCCCGAGCTGACCCGGATTGCGCTGCGCTCCATCCGGGCTACGGACGCGAGCGGCGGCGAGTGCCTATCGCCCGTGCGATCGTGCACGACAGATGAGATGGTCGAGCGAGAGGCTCCCCGGCCCGTAAGCCATGATGCCGAGCGCCATGGCCGCCCAGGTGAGGTGGATCGGCCAGCCGTCGGGCACCGTGAGCTCGACGATCACTGTCATGAACAACAGTCCGAGTCCCGCAAACCGCGTGCCTAGTCCCAGCACCAGCAGGATCGGGAACATGATCTCTCCCGAGCCCGACAGGAAGGCCATCACCGCCGGTGCCGGAAAATGATACGGCCCGCCCGGCAGATGCAGCATGAACTCGTCGCTGAACAGCGTCACGGCGGTGTCGTTGAGCCGAAGGAAGCCGCCCCATTTGAGCATGCCCGAGCGCCAGAACGGCACTGCCAGAGCGATGCGCAGCACGAGCTGAACCACCGACGGTGCCGCAATGGTCTGCACCAGTTGATTGGCCTTGTCGACGAGCAGCCCGAGGGGCGGAAGGCTGCCGCTTGCGGGCATGCGCTGGTCCGTAATCATGCTGGATCTCCAAAAGCAATTGAGGTGAATGCGCCGGATTCGATCAGGCCAGCGATGTTCTCGGCGATGTCGAAGCCGGCTGACGCGTCGAACGCCGCCATTGCGGCCGCGCCGAGCGGTTGGCCGGACATCAGGCTGGCGGCAAAGACGGCGCCGCCGGGCGGAAGGTGGCGCACCACGACGTCGAATTCGGCCCGGGTGATCAGGGCGTCTTCCGGCGTGGACGCGTCGATGCGTGCCACGGGCGCGCTGTCGCGGTTGGCGGCAAAGATCGTCACGGCCGCATATTGCGAGCGTACGATCCGTGTGGCCGGATGCGGCGTGAGGACGAGACCGCCAAGCCGCTCCAGCGCAATGGTGGACAGAAGCGCAGGCGCCAGCGGCAATGCGTCGGCAGCATGATAAGCATCGAGCCAGGCGCGCTCGATGCGGGCAACGTCGGCCAGCCAGGGCATGTCTTGCGCATGCGCGTAATTCGCGACGAAGTCCGGGAAGTCGCGGCCGTACTCGAACAGCAGCGGCGAGGTCGGTGGGGTATTGCGGACGTGGAAGCGCGCCATGGCGCGGAAGAAATCGGTGCCGGTGATGCGCTGCACGGCCGGATAGGTCGCAGCCAGCGCATCGATCAGGCTGACCGTGACGTTGTTGCGGTAGACGTCGTAGCGTCTGCCTGCCGGCTTGCCGTTTCGGCCGATCACGGCTGTCGGCGCGTTACGCGCGGGGTCGAGTAGCGGCGGCGCGAAGGCCGCGGCAAATCCGAGGTCAGCTTCAGGCCGCACGGCGATCCTCCGCCGTTGTGGCCGTTTGGCTGCGGTCGAGGATCGCCTGCGCGGCGACAGCCTCGGCGCGCAGGATCGGCCAGTCCGGGATATTGCTGTCCCATTCGATCAGCGTCGGCACGGGACCGCGCCGCGCCACGATGATCTCGAACAGCTTCCACACGGCGTCCGCGACCGGGCCGTCGTGGCTGTCGATGAGGAGGAGATTGCCATCGTCGTCGGTCTGCTCGGCATGGCCGGCAAGATGAATTTCCTCGACGTGAGCAAGCGGAAAACCGGCGAGATAGTCGAGCGCGGAGAAGTCGTGATTGGTCGCGGACACGAACACATTGTTGATGTCGAGCAGCAGGCCGCAGCCGGTGCGCTCGACGATGCCGCGAATGAAATCGGTTTCGCTCATCGACGACTCGCGGAAGGTCACGTAAGTCGACGGGTTCTCCAGCAGCAGCGGGCGGCGGATCGCCTCCTGCACCTCGTCGATGTGATCGCAGACGCAGGCCAGCGTCGCCTCGGTATAGGGCAGCGGCAGAAGATCGTTGAAGAAGCTGGTCTCATGCGTCGACCAGGCGAGATGCTCGGAGACCAGCGCCGGCTGATAGCGCGCGACGAGGCTGCGGAAGCGCGCCAGATGCGCCTTGTCGAGCGGCTGCGGCCCACCGATCGACATGCAGACGCCGTGCAGGGACAGCGGATGGTCGCGGCGGATCGCTTCCAGCGCGCGATGCGGAGGACCGCCCGCGCCCATGTAGTTCTCGGCATGCACCTCGAAGAAGCCGGCTTTCGGGCCGGCTTCCAGAATCGCCGCAAGGTGTTCTGGCTTGAAGCTGGTCCCGGCGATGCCGCCGATTGGCAGTGAAAAGCGGAGCGGCACGGAAGCTGGCTTGAGGGCCGTGATCATGGTGCTTCTCCGCTTTGTCCTGTTGAGGGGATGTGTTGGTTGGCCGACGTCAGACCGGCTTCAGCGAGCCCTTCTTGCCGCCCGGCAGGTCGATGCTGGTGCAGGTGCCGCCCTGGACGAATTTCCAGGCGTTGCCCTGGAAGTCGACGGTCGAGGTGCCCTGGCAGGTCGTGCCCGGTCCGGCGGCGCAATCGTTCTGGCCTTTCAGCGCGACGCCGAAGCACTTTTCCTTCTTGGCGGCGACGGCGGCATCGGCTTCGGCCTTGGTCAGCGGGCCGGCGGCGGCGAGGGTCGCGAGCGCGGTCGACATGGCACCGGCGAGCGCGAGCGTGGTGATGGCGTGTTTGGCAGACATCGGAGTTCTCCTTTCGAGGTGCATCGCCTGGCAGGCGACAAGCGCATAGTCTCGTTCGCTTCGTACGCAGGCAGCGTTACCGCAGGGCCGCTCACGAGTCCGTGAGACCGATTGGGTCGGGCGCATGTATGGTGCGCCTGGGCCGGGATTAGCGGGCAATCGCCGGCGCAAATCCAATGCCTTGGCGCTATCGAGACGTTAGCCACAGGGCATTGGCGAGGACGGCTCGCACCTGCCACACGTAACGAATGAGGGCCAGCAGCGTAGATGTCAGAGGATGCGCAGGTCCGCGAAGGCGAAAACGGCGATGAATGTTGATCCCGGACGGCGGCTTCAGGCGATCGCGAGGCTGACGGTCAGCATCCGTCTCGCCGTGTCCGCACTGGTGCTCGCGGCGATCCTGCTGACGGCTGCCTTTTCCAGCCTGTTGTGGTGGCGCACCGCGGAGGCGACCAGCCGGCAGCTCGCCGCGACCATCAACGAGCAGATCGTGGCGGCGGTGCGCAAGGAGGTCTCGGCCATCGTCGACGAGGCGCGCGCCGCGCACACCGCGATCCGCACCCTGTTCCTGCAGAACGTGCTCGATACCCGTGAGGCCGACAAGCGCGAGTTCGTCTTTCTGTCGCAGTTGCAGTCGCAGGCGACGATCTCCTGGGTCGCTTTCGGCTGGCCCGACGGCTCATTTTTTGCAGCGCACAAGCTTGGCGATCGCCGCCTCGAGATGATGGAGATCTCGCTGACCGATCATCCCGGTCAGCGCCGCGTCGACGAATATGACGTCGTGCCCGGCGATATCGAATTTGCCAATCGCCGCTTCGAGCCGACTGATTTCCGTGTCGCCGATCAGGCCTGGTTCAAGGTCGGGCTCGCCGGGGACGAGCCGCAATGGTTCAGGGTCATGGGCCATCCGACCGGCGAGCGCCCGTCGATTGCCTTTGCGGGCCCGATCGACGTCTATCAGGAGCGGCAAGGCGTTCTGGCTGTCATCATCGAATATACAAGGCTGGCACGCTTCCTGTCGCAGCTTGAGGTCGGTCGCACGGGAACGGCCTTCATCGTCGATGGCAGCGGCGAGCTCGTCGCCGCGCCGGACAAGGATGCCGACGAGCTGCATCCGGCAGGCGGCGACACCACGCTGCTCCCGCTCGCGCGCGCAGCACTCGAAAAGGCGGGTGAGGCCGGCCGCAAGGAGGCCTGGCGTAGCCGGCTCACGTCAGGCGGCGCGGCCTACGAGGTTGCGCTGACGCCGCTGCCGTTTCCCGGCTGGTCGCTCGCGACCGTGATCCCCGAGGCCGAATTTCTCGGCCCGGTCGAGACGACGCTGCGGCGCCTGATTCTCGGTCTTGCCGTCGGCGCCGTGTTCGCGGCGCTGGCTTCGGCAATGCTGGCGCGTTCGGTCATCGCCGCGCCGTTGTCCCGCGTCGTCGGGGAGCTTCGCCATGTCGAGGCGTTCGCGCTGGAGCAGGTCCGTCGCCATCCGTCGCGGCTCAAGGAAATCGCGAGCCTGTCGGGCGCGATTGCCGAGATGGCGTCCGGACTATCCGCCTTCCGCAAGTTCATTCCGGCCGATCTCGTCCGTGACCTGCTGCGCCAGGGCGTCGAGGCAAGGCCCGGCGGCAGCATCCAGGAGCTCAGCGTCATGTTCATCGACATCGCCGGCTTCACCGGACTGTCCGAGCGGCTGGGCGACCGCGTGGTGCCGCTGCTGTCGCGCTATCTTGACCTCACCTCGGAAATTATCGTCGCCAACGGCGGAACGATCGACAAGTTCATCGGCGACGCCGTCATGGCGTTCTGGGGCGCGCCGCAGCCGCAAGAGGACCACGCTGCGCGATGCTGCCGCGCGGCGCTGGCCTGCCGCAGGGTCGACCAGTCTGGCCTTGCCGACGATCTCGGCCAGCCGCTCCAGATCCGCATCGGCATCAATTCCGGCCGCATGCTGGTCGGCAATATCGGCTCGGAGCTGCGGCTGAACTACACCGTGATCGGCGATGCCGTGAATGTCGCCAGCCGGCTGGAGAGCGCCAACAAATCCTACGGAACGCAAATCCTGATCGGCGAGGCGACCGAACGTCTGGCGCGCGGTGCCATCGTCTCGCGTGAGATCGACCGCATTGCGGTTTACGGACGAGAGGAGGGGCTCTCGGTCCACGAGCTCGTCGGAATCGCGGATGAAGGCCCGGTCGCGGCGGGATGGATCGCGGACTACGAACGCGGTCTTGCCAATTACCGCTCGCGCCGGTTTGCCGACGCGCTCGCCTGTTTCGAAGCCGTTCTGAGCGCGCGCGGCGCCGATCGCCCGGCCGAACTCATGCGCGACCGCTGCCGGCAGCTTGCTGCCGCCGCGCCCGATGCGGCGTGGCGCCCGATCGCGGCGCTGACGACAAAATAGTCGCGGAAGCGAGGACCGGGCGGCCTGCATCAACGCGGGCCGTCGTGGGCAGATTCCGCCGACCCTCTTTCGCTCCAGCCGCCCCCAAAGATTCACGTTGCCCGCGCGATCGCTCCGCCCTCAGAGTTCGTCGAGCGCCGCCCAGTGCGGGACGTGCGCGGCGAGCTTGTCGAGCAGGCGCTCGAATTCGTTGCGTTCGGCTCGCGTGAGGCACGCAAGCATGGCGCGCTCCCGCTCGCGCAGGGCCGGGATGTATTGTGCGTAGAGCGCCCGGCCGGCCGCCGTCATGAACAATTGCTGGCGGCGGCTGTCCGCCTTGTCGGCGGCGCGGCGTATCAGTTTCTTCTTCTCCAGCGCGATGATTCCGCGGCTGATGTTGGCCTTGAGATGGCCGGAGAATTCGCAGATCTCGCTCGCGGTCACGCCCTCTCGGAAATCCAGGAAGATCAGGGTGACGATCTCCGGCCGCGTCAGACCGAATTCCATCTCGATCCGCCGGAATGACGGCTCGCGGTAGAAGTTCAGCACGTAGCCCATCCTGTAGGCGATCTGGAGTTCGGTGCCGCCGATCACCGCCGCGAGCGGTTTTCGCTCGGGTGAACGGCCTTCGGTGGTGCCGTTCGTCGATTTTCGAGATGGTCTCATATGAGACTTTCTGGTTGATTTTCGATCCGGCTTGATCTTAACATCGCTGCGAGGCCCGCAAGAACGGCCGGTGACGATAGTTGTGGAGGATCGCAGGAGCATGCCGCTGGCCGGGCAGAGGGTGATGGACCTGTCGTGCGACGGCGAGGTCAGGTGCTTCCATGCGGGAACGCCGGAGCATCCAGTCTATGTCGACCAGGTGCGATCGTCCCACGCGGCCTTGCGCAAAATGCCGGTCGTCATGGTCCATGGCGCCGGTCACACCGGGACCTGCTATCTCGCGACGCCAGATCGGAGACCGGGCTGGGCGCCGCGCTTCGCTGCGGCTAGCCGGGACGTGTTCGTGCCGGACTGGCCCGGTCACGGCCGTTCGCCGTCAGGTCCGAACTTTTCTCGGCTTGGAACGCGGGATGTGGCGACGTCGCTGCTGGCGCTGATCGAGGAGATCGGGCCGGCCGTGCTGCTGGTGCATTCGGCGAGCGGTCCGATGGCGTGGTGGATGGCCGAACGGCGTCCCGATCTGGTCCGCGCCGTGGTTGGCATCGCCCCCGGTCCACCGGCCAATCTGCTGCGCGATCTGCCCGACGATCCCGCGGCGATCGGCGCGCTGCGCGATGACGCCAGCGCCGGTCATCCCGTTTACTCGAGCGAGGATGCGCCCGTACGGCTGACGGCGGAGTTTGCCGCCGCCTATTGGGCCAACGGGCCGCGCTTTCCGCACCACGCGTTCGAAAACTACTGCCGCTCGTTTGCGCCGGAGAGCGCGCGAATCCTGAACGAGCGCTTCAACATCGGCGGGCGGGGGCTCAGGATCGCGGATCCCGAGCGTCTACGAGAAAGCCCGATCATGATCGTGACCGGGGACCGCGACCCGCGCCATCCGCGTGAGGTGGATGCGGCGACGGCGAGCTATCTCGGCGCCGAGTTCGTCTGGCTTCCGGATCGCGGCATCGAGGGAAACGGTCACATGATGATGATCGAGGACAACAGCGACGATCTCGCCGCCATGATCTTGGCCTGGCTCGATGCGGTCGGATGCTGAGATTCCGCGCCCTGCAGGCACATCGGAGGATACCAAGGATGAGACGGATTGCGTGTGTGCTTCTGCTGCTGGCGCTGCCCGTCGTGGCACTGGCGCAAGTCAGTGGTGATGTCGTCAAGATCGGCGTCCTCACCGACATGGCCGGCGTGACCGCTGACATCACCGGCAAGGGTTCGGTCGCCGCCGCCGAGATGGCGGTGAGCGAGATCGGTGGCACGGTTCTCGGCAAGCCGATCCAGATCGTCTCGGCCGATCACCAGCACAAGGCTGATGTCGGCACGGCGATCGCCCGGCGCTGGTTCGATGTCGAGGATGTCGATGCGATCGTCGATGTGCCGAATTCCGGCGTTGCTCTCGCGGTCCAGAGCCTCGCACGCGAGAAGAAACGGATCGTTCTCTATTCGGGGCCGGGGACGACGGCGTTGACCAACGAGCAGTGCTCGCCCTACGGCTTCCACTGGACCTACGATACCTATGCGGTTTCGCACGGGACCGCGTCCGCGGTCGTTAAGGCCGGGGGCGGCACCTGGTTCATCCTGGCATCGGACTATGCCTTCGGCCATCAGCTCCAGCAGGACGCGACCAGCGTGATTGCGGCCTTGGGCGGCAAGGTGCTGGGCAGCGCGCGTCATCCGCTCAATACGCCGGACTTCTCCTCGTTCCTGCTGAGCGCGCAATCCTCGGGCGCCAAGGTCATCGGCCTCGCCAATGCCGGCAATGACACCGTCAACGCGATGCGGCAGGCCGGCGAGTTCGGGCTGGTGCAGGGTGGCCAAAGCCTCGCCGCGCTGATCCTCTTCCTCCAGGACGTGCACGCGCTCGGCCTCAGGGATGCGCAGGGCACCTACCTGACGACGGCCTCCTACTGGGACATGAACGAGGCGACGCGTGCATGGTCGAAGGCGTTTTTCGCGAAGACCGGCATGATGCCGTCGATGCTGCACGCCGGCGTCTACGGCGCGGTGCGTCACTATCTCAAGGCCGTCGCCAGCGCCGGCAGCGACGATGCTGACCGGGTTGCGGCCGCCATGAGGACGATACCGGTCGAGGACGTCTTCTCGGAGGACGCACGCATCCGTGAGGACGGCCGTGTCACGCGCACCATGTACCTCGTTCGCGTCAAGAAGCCGTCCGATTCGAAATATCCCTGGGATTACTTCGACATCGTGCGCAAGATCCCGTCTGAAGAGACCGTCTGGCCGCTCGCGGAGAGCAAATGTCCACTTCTCAAGGGCACCAAGCCCTGAACGTCACCGCGCCGTCCGGGCTATGGATCAAGATGCCGGGCAATTTTTGCAGCGTCGTATTGCGCGCGGCTCTGACGGAAAAAAACGCCGATGAAAATCAACGGGTCTGTCTCCGGCACATGAACTGCTGAATATTTCCGCGCAATGCCGTTCGTCGTCCGTCAAACCGGTTGGCAAGACCAGTCCCTCGCGCGCATGATGGGCGGATGATCCCGGCCATTCCCATCCCGGACGCTTCCAAGACATGAAGACCACGCTGCTGAAATCCGAGGACTACACCCGCTCGCCCTGGAAGAACGGCGGCGGCATCTTCACCGATATCGCGGATGCCCATCGTGCAGGTAGCCCGGCGAAGGATTGGGACAGCCTGCTCTGGCGCCTTGCGTCCACGCCGATCGTGGCGCCCGGTCCGTTCTCCTACATGCCCGGCATCGACCGCTTGCAGATGGTCGTCGCGGGGCGCGGGCTGGTGCTGAAAGCACCGGGACAGGAATTCGACGAGCGCGAACCGTTCACGACCGTGCGCTTCACCGGAGAGCTCGAGATCGTGACCGAGCTCGAGGCAGGTCCCGTCGAGGTCGTGAACCTGATGGCCCGGCGCGGTGCGGCGGAGATCGCGCTTGTGGCGCTGCGGGAACCCGGCGATCGGCCATTGTCCGCCGGCACGCATCTGGTTTACGCGGTTTCCGGCAATTGCAGCATTCGCCTCAATAGCGAGGATTTTGTCATCCCCGACGGCAGCACGCTGAAGGTCGAGCTGACCGAGGCATCGCAACTCGCGCTCGTTTCGGGGCTGGCGGTGCTGGGATCGATCCGGCTCGCCGGCGAGGCGGCAACCGCGCAGCCGATGCGCACAATCCGGGCAACTGGCTAGGTTGACGCGGTCGCGCCGGAGCACGATATCTCCTCACGTGCAGACCGCCGCGAAGGGGCAGGATATGAACGCGCCAGACAAAAATCCGCCCGCCACGCTGTCCGACGGCGTCGTCGACTGGCTGACCAACGGCACGCGCGACGAGCGCTTCATCGACAATATCTTTGCGCAAATGTGTCTCCGCCTCCAGCAGGCCGGCATTCCGCTGAAGCGGTCCACGCTTCATGTCCTGATCCATCATCCGCAATGGCTGGGGGCCCGCTTCATGTGGTCCGACGGCATGCGCGAGGCCGAGATCGCGCGGGTCGATTATGACGTGCGCGAGCGGTCCGAATTCATCGGCAGTCCCGCCAACGAAATGTTCGAGGGGGCGACCGAGGTGCGCGAGAACCTCGAACGCGATCCGGCGCTCGGCCGCAAGCACACGAGATGCGGACCAAGGGCTTGACCGACTATGTGGCCTGGCCGCTCTACCACACCCTCGGCAAGCGCCATCTCGTCACCTTCGCGACCGACCGTCCCGGCGGTTTCAACGACGCGCACATCGCTGCGCTGAAGAAACTGCTGCCGGTGCTGGCGCTGGTCAGCGAAATCCGCATCAAGAACCGCCTGGCGCGAACGCTGCTGGAGACCTATGTCGGCTCCCATGCCGGCGAGCTGATCCTGGCCGGCGCCACCAGGCGCGGTACCGGCACCACGGTGCGCGCCGCGATCATGATCTGCGACCTCAGGGATTTCACGAAGATCTCCGACAACTGGCCGCGCGACGACGTCATCGACCTGCTCAACGACTATTTCGACGCGATGTCCGAGCCGATCGCGCGGCACGGCGGCGAGATCCTGAAGTTCATCGGCGACGGCCTGCTCGCGATCTTCCCGCTCAGCCAGCCCAATGCCTGCGCAAACCTGCTGCTTGCCGTGACCGAGGCCCGAGCGGCGATGGTCGCGCTGAACGAGCGGAATAACGGCAGCGTCGCGCGCCGCTGAACTACGGCATCGGCGTCCATGTCGGCGACGTCATGTACGGCAATATCGGCTCGACCACCCGGCTCGACTTCACCGTGATCGGCCCCGCCGTCAACATGGCCTCGCGTCTCGAGGCGCTCACCAAGCAACTGGGAAAAAAGGTGCTGCTGTCCCGCGCGTTCGCCGATTTGGTGGAGCCGATATTCGAGCTGGAGCGGGTAGGCGAACACGAGGTGCGGGGATTCAGCGAACCGATCGAGCTGTTTGCGTTTGAGCCCCCCACGACGTGATCGCGAGCTGACGCGAGCGCTATCGGCAAATCTTCGATCAGGGAGTCTTGTTGCCAACGCGGGAATGTCCGACTACCCTTTACCCTGGGTAGCCCAAACGTTCCTACGATTGGCCGCGCGTTCATGCCAAAATTTCTTCGCATCGGAGTCCATCAGTCCAACGTCTCCGGATACACGTCGAAGGCCTGGTGTGTCAGGCGGGTTGGCTCGGCGGTTTTCCTGAAGTGGGGCGCCGTGGAGGTCCATGGCGCCGGAGACGGGCGCAAGGTCTACTGGTCGCGTCTGCCGCAGGAGAAGACCATTCGTTGCGGCACGGCGCAGCGTGCCCAGGACTACGCCAAGGCCGCGATCGCGCGGCGCCGCAACCATCGCTACGAGCCGCTGGCCGGGCCGATCGCGAACCGGCGCCGGTCGGCCGGCGGCAGCGCCGAGCCCAAGCAGGCGCTCGCCACCATCCTGATCGTCGATATCGTCGGTTCCACCGCAAAGGCCGCGAAGCTGGGCGATGCGCGCTGGACGAAGATCATGGGCCACTATTACGCGGCCGTCCGCAAGGAGCTGAAGACTTCGCGCGGCAAGGAAGTCACGACGACGGGCGACGGCGTGCTCGCGACGTTCAAGGCGCCGGCCGCCGGCATCGGCTGCGCGACTGCGATCCAGAAAGCCGTGCGCACGCTGGGCCTCGACATCAGGGTCGGCCTGCACGCCGGCGAGTACACGGTGAGCGGTGGCGAAATGGTCGGTCTCGCCTTCCACATCGGCACCCGTGTCGCCGCCAAGGCGCGCGCCGGCGAAGTCCTGGTGTCGAGCGCGGTGAAGGATCTGCTGAAGACGCAGTCGGCGATCAGCTTCAGGGATCACGGGGTGCATCAGCTCAAGGGCGTGCCGGAGAAGTGGCGGCTGTGGCGGGTGGAGGTGTGAGGCGGCTTGTTATGAGCGGCAGGATAGCGTCCGTCATGCTTCTGTGATTTTGCTGCGCTTTCGTCTGCGTTCGATCGTGTTCGTTGTGTGTAGGAACCGAGCTCGCGTTTGACAAAGTCGACACGGCCCCGCTACCTTCGGTAAAAAAGCGGCACGTTGCGCCAATTTGCGCATTGGCACGCGGTTAACTGGTGTCATCGGCCGGGCCGTACACGCGCCTTGATCGACACGAGGTCAGGGAGGACAAGTCATGAGCGGCTTTGCGCTTTCGCGTCGTTCTTTGATCGGAGCCGGTATCGGCGGTGCAACGCTGGCGAGCCTCGGCGATTTTTCCGCTGTGGCGGGGGAGTTGCGGCTGCGCATGTTCTGGTGGGGCGCCAAGGAACGGGCGGAGCGCACCGACAAAGTCAACAAGCTCTATGTGAGCGGCCATCCGGAGGTGACGATCGCCGGCGAGTCGCTGGGCTGGACCGACTACTGGGCGCGGCTTGCGACGCAAACCGCCGGCCGCAATGCAGCCGACGTGCTGCAGATGGATTACCGCTACATCTACGAATACGCCCGCCGCGGCGCCCTGTTGCCGCTGGACAATTACGTGCCGAACGCTCTCAACCTGACGGATTTCAGCCCGGCCGCGGTCGACAGCGGCAAGGTCGACGGCAAGATCTACGGCGTCAGCCTCGGCCTCAATTCCACGGCGATGGTCTACGACAAGGCGCTGATCCAGAGTCTCGGCTTGAGAGAGCCGGTCTGGAACATGACATGGAGCGAGATTGGCGATCTCGCCGCCGAGATCACCAAGGCCGCCAAGCGCGACGGTTTTACGGGCATGGAGGACGGCGGCCGCAACGAGCCGCTTCTCGAGGTCTGGCTCACCCAGCGCGGCAAGTCGCTGTACACGGGCGAAGGCAAGGTCGGCTACGACGAAAAGGACATGGCCGAATGGTTCGCGTTCTGGAGCGACCTGCGCAAACGCGGCGCCAGCGCCGCGCCGGATACCCAGGCGCTCGACCGCGGCGAGATCGACTCGAACCTGTTGTCGATCGGCAAGACGGCGATAGCGTTTGCCCACTCCAACCAGCTGGTCGGTTTCCAGGCCATCAGCAAGAGCAAGCTTGGCCTCTCCACCTATCCCGACGGAGGAAAAGGCGCGAAACCCGGCCAGTATCTGAAGCCGGCCATGATGTGGAGCGTCGCGGCGCAGTCGAAACAGGCCGAGGCGGCGGTCAAGCTCGTGAGTTATTTCGTCGCCGACCTCGAAGCGGGCAAGGTGCTCGGCGTCGAACGCGGCGTGCCGCCGTCATCAGCGGTGCGCAACGTCGTGACGCCGACGCTCGACGACCTCGGTCGCACCATGGTCGACTACATCAGCCTGGTCAGCGACAAGGTTGGGCCGTTGCCGCCTCCGCCGCCGCGCGGCGCCGGCGAAATCCAGAGCGTGCTGCGGCGCGTCAATGAGCAGGTCGGTTTCGGCCGCCTGACCCCCGCCGACGGTGCAAAGCAGTTTGTCGCCGAGGCGGCCGCCGTGCTGGCCCGCGGATAGAGGCGGTGGCGGATACGCTGATCGACGCTGCCACACCCATCGCGGCCGCACGCGCGCCCGAATCCTCATGGCGCGACAGCGCCGCGGGCTATCTGTTTCTCGCGCCCTGGCTGATCGGCTTTTTCGGGCTCACGCTGGGGCCGGCGCTGGTCTCGCTGTATCTGTCGTTCACGGATTACGACCTGTTGAGCAATCCTCGCTGGGTCGGCGCCGCCAACTACGTGCGCATCGCGACCAGCGATCCCAAGTTCAGCGCGGCGATGCACGTCACCTTCATCTACGTGGCGCTGGCGGTGCCGTTCAAGCTCACCTTCGCGCTTCTGGTGGCAATGATCCTGAATCGGGGCCTCCGCGGCCTGCCGCTGTACCGGGCGATCTTCTATCTGCCGTCGCTGATCGGCGCCAGCGTTGCCATCTCGGTGCTGTGGCGCCAGTTGTTCGCCGGCGACGGCCTGCTCAACCAGGCGCTGAAGCTCGTGGGCATTCATGGACCGAGCTGGATCTCCAATCCCGACACCGCCCTCTACACCCTGGTGGCGCTGAGCGTGTGGCAGTTCGGCTCGCCGATGATCATCTTCCTCGCCGGCTTGCGCCAAATTCGCAAGGACGTCTACGAGGCCGCTGAGATCGATGGCGCCAGCCGCAGCCAGCAATTCTGGCGGATCACCCTGCCGCTGCTGACGCCGGTGGTTTTCTTCAACGTCGTGGTGCAAACCATCGACGCCTTCAAGGCGTTCACGCCGGCCTTCATCATCAGCGGGGGCACCGGCGGCCCGATCGATGCGACGCTGTTCTATACGCTCTATCTCTACCAGGAAGCCTTTGCCTATTTCCGCATGGGTTATGCCTCCGCGCTGGCCTGGGTGCTGGTCGTGATCATCGCGGCCTTCACCGCGTTGTCCTTCCTGTCATCGCGTTACTGGGTGCACTACGATGGTTGATCTCTCGACATCGGATGAGGTTTCGCCCCCTCGCAACGGACGCGGCCGCGCGCTGATCTATCATGTCGGGCTGTGCCTCGCCTCGATTGCCATGCTGTATCCGCTGTTGTGGATGCTGGCGAGTTCGTTCAAGCCGGACAGCGACATCTTTGGCGACGCCTCGCTGTGGCCGCGCCACTTCAGCCTCGACGCCTACTGGCGCGGCTGGTCCGGGCTGCAGGTGACCTTCGGAAGGTTCTTCCTGAACTCGCTCGTGGTTTCGCTGTGCAGCGTGGTCGGCAACGTGATGTCGTGCTCGCTCGCGGCCTACGCGTTCGCCCGACTGAAATTCCGCGGCCAGAAGTTCTGGTTCGCGCTGATGCTCGGCACCTTGATGCTGCCGTACCACGTGACGTTGATCCCGCAGTACATCCTGTTCCTCAATCTCGACTGGGTCGACACCTTCCTGCCGCTGATCGTGCCGAAATTCCTGGCGGTGGACGCCTTCTTCATCTTCCTGCTGGTGCAGTTCTTCCGTTCCATCCCGCGCGAACTCGATGAGGCCGCGATGATCGACGGCTGCGGGCCGTGGCGCATCTACTGGATCGTGATCCTGCCGCTGTCGGTGCCGGCGCTTGCCACGGCCGCGGCTTTCACCTTCATCTGGACCTGGGACGACTTCTTCGGGCCGCTGATCTATCTCAACGACATGAATTCCTACACCGTGCAGCTCGGCTTGCGCAGCTTTGTCGATTCCACCGGCAAGTCCGACTGGAGCGGCCTGTTCGCCATGTCGACGCTGACGCTGCTGCCACTGTTCGTCCTCTTCCTGCTGTTCCAGCGTCTCTTGATCGACGGCATCGCCACCACCGGGATGAAGGGGTGACGATATCGGACGCATCCCCGCATCGACTGCTAACCAGGGAAGAAAAGTCATGAGCAAACTGCGCTTCGCCGCGATCGGCATCAATCATGCTCACATCTATGGCCAGGTCGATTGCCTGCTGCGCGCCGGCGCCGAGCTGGTCGGCTTTCATGCCGTCGAGGACGACCTGGCCAGGGCCTTCGCGGCGAAATATCCGCTAGTCCCGCGCGTAGCCGAGCGGGCGAGATTGCTCGACGACAAGACCATCGCCCTGATCCTCTCGTCCGGCATCCCCGCCGACCGCGCTCCGCTCGGCATCGAGGTGATGCGCCACGGCAAGGACTATATGAGCGACAAGCCGGGCATGACGTCGCTGGAGCAATTGGCCGAGGTGCGCCGGGTCCAGGCCGAGACAAAGCGGATCTATTCGGTCTGCTACTCCGAGCATTTCGAGACCCGCTCCACCGTGAAAGCCGGCGAATTGATCGCGGCCGGCGCCATCGGCAAGGTCATCAACACCGTCGGGCTCGGCCCGCACAAACTGAAGAATCTGCCGCGGCCCGACTGGTTCTATTCGCGCGAGCGCACCGGCGGCGTGTTGACCGACATCGCCTCGCATCAATGCGAACAGTTCCTGTTTTTCGCCGACGCGCTCGATGCCAAGGTCGTCAGCGCGACGGTCGCCAACCGCGCCAATCCTGATAGGCCGGAATTGCAGGACTTCGGCGAAATGCTGCTGCGGACCGGTGATGTCACCGGCTACGTCCGCGTCGACTGGTTTACCCCCGACGGTCTGCCCAATTGGGGTGACGGCCGGATCACCATTCTCGGCACCGAGGGGTACATGGAGCTGCGCAAATATATCGACGTCGCCGGGCAGCCCGGCATCGACCATCTCATCATGGTCGACCGCAAGGGTGTCCACCGGATCGACTGTTCCAATGTCGAATTGCCCTATGGCCGCCAGCTCATCTCCGACGTGCTCAATCGCACCGAGACCGCTATACCGCAGGCGCGCTGCTTCAAGGCCATGGAGCTGGCGCTCACCGCGCAGGCGATGGCGGAAGGAAGGGCTTGAGGCATGTCGAAACCCAAGTCGAAACCGAAGACGGTCGCCGTGATCGGCTGCGGCATCGGCCGCAACCATATCGCCGAGGGCTATGCGCGCTTGCGCGATCAGTTCGATTTGCAGGTGATCTGCGACCTCAGCGAGGAGCGCCTTACCGCAGTCGGCGATGAGTTCTCGGTGCCGCGTCGTACCACCTCGTTCGACGAGGTGCTGGCCATGGGCGACATCGACATCGTCGATATCTGCACGCCGCCAACGCTGCACTTTCCGCAAGTCATCGCGGCGCTTGCCGCCGGCAAGCACGTGATCTGCGAAAAGCCGCTGGTCGGCTCGCTGCACGAGATCGACCAGCTCACCGCCGCCGAGGCCGGGGCGCGCGGGCGCATCATGCCAGTGTTCCAATATCGTTTCGGCAACGGCCTGCAGAAGGCGCGGCGCATTATCGAGCTCGGCCTCGCCGGCAAGCCGTATCTCGCGACCGTCGAGACCGCCTGGCTGCGCGGCGCCAAATACTATTCGGTGCCGTGGCGCGGCCGCTTCGAGACTGAACTGGGCGGGGCGCTGCTCACCCACGCCATCCACTCCCACGACATCCTCACCTGGCTGATGGGCGACGTCGCCTCGGCGTTCGCGCGCACCGCAACGCGCGTTAACACGATCGAGGTTGAAGATTGCGCCGTGGCAAGCCTTGTAATGGAAAGCGGCGCGCTGGCCTCCTTGGTCGCAACGCTGGGTTCGGCCAGGGAGATCAGCCGCCTTCGGCTTTGCTTCGAGCACGTCACCTTTGAGAGCTCGCTCGCGCCTTATGCCCCCGGCGACGATCCCTGGCAGATCATCGCCACGTCGCCCGAGGCCGAGGCGCGTATCGCCAAGGCGCTGGAAGGTTTTACGTTCGTGCCATCGCGGTTCGAAGGCTTGATGGCGGCCTATCATCAGGCGCTGGAAAGCAACGGGCCGTTGCCGGTGACGCTAGAGGACGCGCGGCGTTCGCTGGAGCTGATCACTGCGCTCTATCACGCCGCGGAAACCGGAACAGTGGTGGCGCTGCCGATCGGCAAGGAGCATCCGAAATATCGCGGCTGGCGCCCGGGAGCGACGACGGCGTAGCCGGGGGCGAGGCGGAATGGCGCGGGCTGGTTCGGCGACAGTGCTGGGCTGCACCCCGTTAGATATTTGACCTTGTGAAAGATGCAACTGGTCGGGACAGCCGACCGAAAACGAGAGCCATCCCGCGATGACGACCTATGTGGCCCTGCTTTACAGTGTGGTTTTGCCGCTCGGCCGGCGATTGGCGATGGCCGAGCTGCGTGCCATGGCGCAAGGCCTCGGCCTCCATGACCCCAGAACCATCGGCGCGACGGGAAATCTGACATTCGAGAGCGACGAGTCGTCGATTGGCGAGCTGGAGACAAATCTCGAAGCGGCCTTCGACGCGCGGTTCGGCAAGCCTATCGCGATCATCGTTCGCAACGCCGACGCATGGCGACGCCTGCTACGCGCGAACCCGTTTCGTGCTGAGGCGACCGCCGATCCGGCAAGGGTCGCCGTTCGCGTGATGCGCAGTCCAATTCCGAGAGGCGGCGCAAACGCCTTGAAACCCTATATCAGCGATGAACGAATTGCGGTTGCCGGTGGCGATCTTTGGATCCACGTTCCGGGCGATCCAGCGCGATCGCGTTTGCTGTCAGCGATAGGCGCCGGGCGCCTGCAAGGCGTCGGCACGTTGCGCAACACCAATACGCTGAGGCGAATCGGTGACGCCGTGACCTCGGCCAGATCCAGCCCTGCTGATCGAAAATAAAATCGATCACCGAGGCAATGCAGCGGCCGCGGCAATAGAGAGGCCATCAACCCAACATCACCGCACCCCGGTGCCTTTGCATCGCTGGCACTTCACCACCTTGTCGCCCTTCTTGAGCAAACCTTTGCCCTCGCAATTTTTGCATTTCTGCTTCTTTTTGATGTTCGGGCCTTTTTCACTAACCATGAAATTCTCCTGCCGCGAGAGAGCGGTCGTGTGCGGTAGCCCAGCGGAACAGCCGAGCGTCGCCGGGTCAACCCTGCACGGTCATTTATGTCGGCTTCGGCACCACCAGCACCGGGACGCGTCCGTTCACCAGGACCTCGGACGTCTGGCTGCCCAAAAACAGCTTCCTGAGGCCGCGACGCCCATGAGAGGCCATGACGATCAAGTCGCAGCCCCTGGACTTTGCCGTTTCGATGATCGCAGTCGCCGGGTGCGCATTCGGAACATGCAAAAATTCTGCGGGCGCACCGATCTGCTCCGACATCGCGCGCGCTTCATCGAGCACTCTGCCCGCTCGGGCCTTGCAGGCTGCGTCAAAGCTGTCAATCTCGTCCCGCGTAGGAATCCATCCCGAGTCGTGTCCGCCCCCATAGTCGATCGGCAGCGCTTCCGTCACCGTGATGATCGTCAGCCTGGCGTTCAAGGCCTTCGCCAGGGCAATGCCGTGCTCAACGCCTTTTCTCGCGACGTCCGATCCATCCGTGCTCAAGAGAATGTTGGCGTACATTCGGTGGCTCCCTTGCTCGTCGAACAAAGTGATGCCCGGGGAGTATGATCCTATGCGCGGCGCGGGTCCATGCGCGTTCTCGGCTACGGTCTCGCCGTCAAAGCTTCGACGGGCGGCTGTTACGGTGATAGTGCACTTGATTCATGAGGTTATGAACCTGGCGAACGCGGCTTGCGCTATTGAGTGCTCTGTCACCGTAATCCGAGGCGGATTGGGTCAATGGAGTGCGCTGTCGGGCCGCGAAGGCAGAGAGGTCATGGCTTCCAGCTGCGCTGTTCGCGTTGCCAACATGGCGAGCAAGCTCTTGTGCAGCCGATCCCCGGGTTCGAAATTTTGCGCGAGCCTTCGGACGGTCTCGACAAATCGCATGCGATACGTCGCCGCTCTGTCGACGTCTCCGTACTTCGCGAAGATCTCGGCGGCCGTGCGGTACACCCGCCAGGAAGCAATCGGGAAGTCGGCACTGTCGACGATCTCCAGCGCGCGGGACAGCTGCAACTGAGCCTCCGCTGAATTGCCCAAGGCAAGCGCAGTACGCGCGAGCAGTCCGTGGGCCTGGGCCAGGTGATTGAGATCCGGAGCCGTAGCCACATAGTCGTGGAGCTGGCGAGCACAGCTCTGAGCCTGCGTAAAGTCGTCAACCTGCAAGTAATATTCGCCGAGGCAATGATACACCTGCGTCGCGGCGGTAAATTCGATGTCGATGCCTTCTTCAAGCCGGCGGCGCTCAATATCGTCAAATTGCCTGCGAGCTCCCGACGGATCGTTCAGGCCGACATAGGCCTTGGCAAGGACGGCCCGCTTGTGGAAGTACGTCGACTGATCGCCGACCAGCAGACTATCGTCGACGCTTTCGCAGAGCTCCCGGGCTCCATCAAAGTCCATCGCTTCGACGTGCAGCCACGCAAGCGTCAGCCGGCACAATGCGCTGCTGGGGCCGTTCGCGTTCCTGACGGCCAGTTCGAGGCCGGCCGTGATTTCGCGTCGCAATTCGCGCCATTCGCCCAGATGAATAAGCGCGATTGACTCAAGAACGTTGAACAGAACAAAAGTGTAAACGTCGCCAGCCAGACGCGCCAATCGCTTGCCTTCCGTACCGGCGCGCCGACACTCCTGGTACCGCGACCTCCAGCAATCAACGATACCGGATATTCCGTTGCGCCTGATCAAGATGCCATAATTCGTGGCATTCGCGCTCAGCTCGATCGCCCTGTCGCAGAGCGTGGCGTCCTGTTTGCGCCAGCCGTTGAGGAACAGGTTGACGCTCGCGCTGCTGCCCTGGACCAGGGCCTTGAACGTGTCGTCCGCAAGCGCCTGGCTTCGCGACAGTACATCTTCAGCGGCCTCAAGGCAGGCGTGGCGATCCACGCGCAAGCAGAGACTGCTCACAGCCGTGAGGCCGTTGAGCTGTTGCTGGACATCGCCCGCTTGTTCGGCGCAGGCAATCATGTCTCGCAGATCACGGATGGAGCCGACGAGGTCACCGCACGAGCGATGCGCCCAGCTTCGCTGCCGCAGAAGAGCGACGCGGGTTGAGAAATTGTCGGCAGCATCGAAACGATCGAGTATGCCAAACGCGCGGGTGAGATAGCTTGCGGCCTCCGCATGGCCGAGGCGTTTCGTCGAGCTCTTTGCCGTTTCCTGGAGGTAGCGCAACGCGCTCGGAAAGTCGCGACCCAACTCAAAGTGAAGTGCGAGCGCGGGCGCTATTTCGGAGGTGCGGCCGGCATAGGCCTCCTCCAGCCTCTTGCCCAGGCGCTTGTGCGTTTGTGCGCGGCGCCCGGGCGGAAGATTCTGGTAAATGATGTTCTGATAGAGAATGTGACGGAAGGCGTAGGAGCCCGAATATGTGCCATCGGGCCACTCGGAAACCCCCGAACGAACGAGGATTTGATGCTTCCGGATCGACGCTTCGATGTCCCTTTCAACATCGATCGCATCGTCGGACAGGCCGGCCGCAACGAGCGCCGCAGAAAATTCCTCGCCGGCAACGCTGGCGACATCGAGCAGACGCCGCTCGTTGTCGGTGAGGCGATCGAGCTCGTGGCCGATCATGTTCACGAGGCTGTCTGGAATGCGGTCCTGCGTAAATGCCGCCTGTAAGGACAGGCGCCATCCGTCGTCCATTTCGACTATCGACTCCTGGTCGATCAAGTGTTTGAGCAGCGTGGCAACAAACAAGGGATGTCCCAGCGTTCGCTCGAACACCGGCTTTGACAGGCTGGAGGCAAGTTCCTCGTCGTCGAAGCGCAATGCCAGGTAACGCTCGACCTCCGAGCGCGACAACCGATCCAGGCGCAATTCGCTGCAGTATCCATGAATCTCGAGATCCCGGTGCAGGCGAGGAATGGGATGCCCGCCGACGGAACTGTCGGCCGGACGATAGGAGCAGAGGACCAGCACGCGCGCCTTGCCGTTCCCGCGCGCGAAGCGAGACAGTACGTCGAGGGTCGCGAAGTCGCTCCAATGCAGATCTTCGAGAACAAGAACCCAGGGGCGGTCGATGCTCAGCGCTTCCAGAAGATTGCAGAATTCGCGCAGCATCCGTTCGCGCGTCGCGCCGAACACTTCCTCCTGGAAAGCCGCGCGTTCCGATGCGTCGATGGCGCCGGGCAATTGCAGGATCCAGGTGGGGGCGTGGGCGCGAACTGCCGAAATCAATTCCGGACCGTTTGCGCGATAACGGCTCACCAGCGCATCGATGAGTGGAAGAAAAACTTCGTCTGCTCCGAATCGTTCGGTGCAGCGCCCATAGAGCTGATCGAAGCCCTGGTCCGTCAGCTGCTCGACCGCCTTGGCGATGAAGGCCGTCTTGCCAATTCCGGCTTCTCCGGTGACAAAAGCCATCTGCCGTTTGCCGGACAAGACGTGCCGTGTCATCTGGTCGATCGTCTCGAAGGAGGGTGTCCGGCCGACCACCAGGGTGGAGATTTCGGTTTTCAGAGGTGCGACCGCGTTCTCGACCTCCCTGGCCGCTTCCCGCACCGTGCCGATAAAGCGGACGCCTTTGCGCGGTAAGGTCTTGATCAGCCGCTGCATCTCGCCGGAATCGCCTATTCCCTTACGGGCTGCGTTGATGCGGGTGGTGAGCGCTGACTCCGTGACGATGCGCCCGCCCCAAATTGCACTGATCAGATCGTCCTTCGTCACCACCCGGGTGCGGTGGCGGATCAGATATTCGAGGACGTCAAAAACCTGAGGCTGCAACGGGATCGTACGTCCGTCACGGCGCAATTCCCGCCGGTCGGTGTCGAGGACAAACTCGTCAAATAGATACAGCAAAACAATGCCTTCGGAGGTGCGCGCGAGGCGGATATTCAACCGGTACACCGGCCCGAAATCAAGCACACCCTTCAGAATCAAGGAAACGATAAGAACAAATTAAGCTCGCCTTAAAGCGTGGCGCGGCGTCCCGCCCGATACTTCCAGCCGTATCCAGTCACTCACACAAGGTGCTCGTGTCATGCGCTTGGAAGAAAAGGCGCGGCGTCTCACCCGCGTGTTCTATAGCTTGTTGCTTCACAAGATGTTTCAGTCGATCGTGGCATCCTCCGTACCATTGTTTAACAGCAGAGCTTCAACCAGAAGCGATGCGTTATTTTCAGCGAATTCGTTTGGCGCCTCCACGGGCTCTTCCCGAAAAGACGGCTGGTTTGGGCACCTCCTTCAAGCGCTCCACCATTCGCGACGCCTGCAGGCAGAGCGCACCCTTCGACAGAATCGTCACCTGGTCGACAGTGGGTGGCCCCAGTTTGCCTCCCGGTCAGATGTTGGAGGGCGCGACAATGCCGGTCAGTGAAAAGTCGTCCGAACGCAAGCTTCGAAGTTCGGCGCCGGGCGAGAATACGCTGCTCGCAACGATCGCCATCTGCGTTGTCATTTTTCACATCCTCGCAGCCACGATGTTGACTTCGATCCGCCAGAGCGATGCCGGGGCACCGCCCGAGCCGCCCGGACTGTCGTCCGGGGACTGATCGCCAGGTCGCTATTCCAGGATCTGACAGACAAGAAGGGTTAGCTCATGGGCGACATGGCGTCGTTTTGCCTGCTCAGTATCGCTGTGTTTTGCGGCGCTTTCGTCTCGGGCCTCGCGGGCTTTGCCTTTTCGGCGGTGGCCGGCGCGATTCTCCTTCACGTTCTCCCACCACGGGAGGCGGTCCCGCTGATGATGGCCTGCAGCATCACCGTGCAAGCCGCGGGTCTTTGGGCCTTGAGAAAAAGCATCCGCTGGAAACAGAGCTCGGGACTGGTCGTCGGTGGATTGCTTGGCGTTCCGATCGCCGTGTGGTTGCTGCAAGCTGCAGACGCGCGGATCTTCAGAGAGAGCTTTGGTATCGCCGTCGCCTGCTACGCGGCCTACACGTTATTCCGGCCGGTGCTTTCTCATCGCTTACAGATGAATGCGGGACGTAATGCATTAATCGGCTTCGGCGGAGGCTTTGTCGGCGGGTTGACGGCAATGCCGGGTGCAATACCGACCATATGGTGTGACATCCACGGCGTGCCAAAAACCGAGCAGCGCGGAATGGTTCAACCCTTCATCGCCGCTATGCAGATATTGGCACTTGTTCTCATGCTGATCCGAGGAGATCTGTCGACAAAGGTCCTGGTTGACTTCGCCGTCACCATCCCGGCGCTCCTTGTAGGAACGGCGCTCGGGATTTTTGTCTTTCGCTGCGTCAATGACGCGCTGTTCCGGCGAATTATTCTCAGCATCTTGCTGGTTTCGGGACTGTTGCTGGTGTTGTAGTTACGCCCGTCGCGCCACCAGGCGAGGGTGACGAGGCCCGCAACGGTTCCAGGATCCTCGTCACCCGGTTCAGCTCAGCCCGCGCTCTTCGGGACCGGTGTGTTGAGCAGCTGCTGTTCCCACAGGAACGCGATGCCACTCCCGCCGGCATGCTGCAGGATCACCTCCGTCAGCTTGACGGCTTGGTCGGCCCTGGCCCAGTCGCGCTGCCATTCGGCCGCCACTGCCAACCAGGTCATCATGTTGGCGCCGGCGGTAATCATGCGCTGGATGGCGACCTCGTGGGCCTCGACCGAGACGGCACCGGACGCATCTGTGACCACAGTGACGTCCCAGCCTTCGCCGAGGGCCTGGATCGTCGGCATCGCGACGCATATCTCGGTCCACAGACCGGCGATGATCAGCTGCTTGCGACCCGTGGCCTTGACCGCGTCCACCACCTTCTGGTCCTGCCAGGTGTTGATGAACGTCCGGTCGATCACCTCCTGTCCGGGGAACACTTCGGTGATCTGGGGGAAGAGGAGGCCACCCCGCTCGGCAATCACGCTCGTCAGGATCGTGGGGACACCGAAGGCCTTTGCTGCCTTCGCGAGAGCTGCCGTGTTGTTGATCACCATCTGCGGTTCGTGGCTGTTCACGTTCGCGAGCTGGTAGGGCTGGTGGTCGATCAGAACGAGCACTGAGTCTTCGGGACGAAGCAGCGAAGCAAGGCCGTTGCGAAGTTTCATCATGACATCCTTTGTTGCCGTGGAATGCGGCATCGGTTTTGGAGAGACGCTCGCCACAGGCGGCGCCACCTGGAGGGCTTATTGCCGTTCCCGTCTTCGATGCGGTAGTACCGTTTCGTGGCAAGCTGTGTCGCGAAATGAGGAACGCCAAAGTGGACATCGAAGAGCTGCGGACATTCGTAGAAGTTGCCGATGCTGGCGGAGTTTCGCCTGCTGCGCTCCGGCTCGGCGTCTCCAAGTCGATCGTCAGTCGACGGCTCTTGCGGCTTGAATCGGAACTTGGTGTCCAGCTTCTTGCACGAACCACCCGTGGCGCCGCTCTAACGGAAGCCGGGACGACGTTCCGAGACTATGCTGCGAGGGTCTGCACCGAAATCGACGTGGCCAAAGAGACGATCCTGCCTGCCGGCGAGCTTCGTGGACGCTTGCGAGTTGCTGTGCCGCTGTCGTTCGGCTCGAACTACTTCGCTCCCGTGATGGCGGAAATGGCGCGACGACATCCCCAGCTCCAAATCCACACCTGCTACAGTGACCAGTTCGTCGATCTCATCGCAGGAGGTTATGACTGCGCGATTCGGATTGGCCATCTTCAAGACTCGAATTTGATCGCCAAGCGCGTCGGACCGATCTACGGCAAGCTCGTTGCGAGTCCTGGCTACGTCAAAGAGCACGGGTCGCCTGAGACACCCGAGGAACTCATCGCCCATCAAGCTCTGATGCAGGGCACCGAAACTTGGCAGCTCATGGACGGCGACAAGATCATCACGGTTCGTCCACAGGGGCGCTTCAAGGCCGACAACGGCACAGCTCTGGTGGCCGCGGCAACAGCAGGACTCGGGATTGCCTACCTCCCCGATTTCCTCACTGATGAGTTGTTGGCATCGGGGGCGCTTGTTTCAGTCATGACCCGTCATCCACCACCTCCGGCGGGTGCCTATGTCATCCGCCCGCCAGGCCAGCATCCCGCGCGGAAGATCCGAGTCCTCACGGAATTGCTGATCGAGCATTGCGATCGGGTCAAGTGATTGATTTGCTGGTGGGCCCGGCAGGGCTCGAACCTGCAACCAGACCGTTATGAGCGGCGGGATATCGACCAGCTTCGTTGATCTTGCTGTGCCTTTGTTCGGGTTCGATCGCGTTCGTTGCATTTTGGCGCGGTCGTTTCTGGTGCGAAACTGGTGCGGTGCGCGTGGTGGTTGGTGGGAACGGTGATTGCGTCGATCTCCGTAAGCGAGCAGCAAGAGCTGCGTCGCGGTACGGAGCGCTGTCGACCTCGCCTTGCGGACAAGGGAAAATGACCCCGCATCAACCATCTGCAACGCCGGCTCACGGCCGTCCTTGTGGCAGAGGTGGTTAGCTACCTGTCGGCGCAGCCCCAGATCACGCGTCCCGCCTCAATTCAATGTCGGCGCCACTGCTCGCCATTTTTTGTGATGCGACAGGTAGGCTTGGGTGCTAAATTGTTCTTCAGGCGTCTATTTGGAAGTCTCGGCAAGCGGTGCTCACAGTCCGGCTCGAGGCGGTGCGATGCCCAAGATCCTGCTGGTCGAAGACAACGAGATGAACCGCGATATGCTCTCGCGACGCCTCGTGCGCGGTGGGTACGAGGTCATCCTTGCCGAGGACGGAGCGCGCGGCGTCGCGATCGCGACGAGCGACAGGCCAGATCTCATTTTGATGGACATGAGCCTACCGGTGATCGACGGTTGGGAGGCGACGCGCCAGATCAAGGCGACGCCCGAACTGCGCAAGATCCCTATCATCGCGCTCACGGCGCACGCCATGGCGACCGACCGGGACAAGGCCCTCAAGGCCGGCTGTGACGACTACGACACAAAACCGATCGAGCTGCAGAGGCTGTTGGGCAAGATCGAGACGCTGCTCGCAGCTACGGGACAATGGAGGAGCTAGAAATTCCGGACTGATGACGAGCTAGCTACACGGCTTCAGGAGGTTGTCGTCGCCATATTGCGGCCGGCGTAAGAACACACAAAATGGCCGCTCGCCGCGCTCCAGATGGGATGGACTCTGGCCAGGCGGTGGGTGCAGTCCTGCGAATTTCATCGCCGGCACCGGCGATCAGCTACCCTGCTCAGGCGGACGTCCTGACCGGGGCAGAGGCCCGATCGGGGCGGAGAGTTTGTCTTTGTGATGGAGACGACTCATGAAAACAGCGCAGTACAAGTGGTCCAAAAGTGACGGGTGGCGGCCGAATTTGCCAACTGGCGAAGTCGGACGTCAGAGTGTCGTGTTCGTTTTCGGTGCTAGGTCGTTGGTGCAGGCAGGCAGCCTCGTGGACGAGTTGCGCGACCACTTCAAAGGGGCCGCCATGCTTGGTTGCTCGACTTCCGGCGAGATTCTCGGCGACGTGGTCGTCGACGACTCTGTGAGTGCCACCCTTGTCGACTTCGAACATACGCGACTGCGGTTCGCCTCCGCTACGATTGGTGACGCAAAGGCAAGCTACAACGTCGGCAAGGAGCTCGCGCAGCAGTTGAACGACGCCTCGTTGCGCCACGTGTTCGTGCTTTCGGACGGCTTGCACGTCAACGGCTCCGACCTGGCGCGCGGTCTCGCGAGCGGCGTCTCGGAAGGCGTGTCGATCACTGGCGGCCTTTCCGGAGATGGAACCAACTTCGCCGAGACTTGGGTCATTGCCGACGGTGGCGCTGGCCCTCAGCGCGTGGCGGCGGTCGGTCTGTATGGCGACGATTTGCGCATTGGCTACGGATCGATGGGCGGCTGGCAGGCATTTGGGCCCCTGCGCACCATCACACGGGCCGAAGGCAACATCCTCTATGAGCTGGATGAGCGTTCGGCGCTCGATCTCTATAAATCGTACCTGGGCCCCCACGCCGACCAGTTGCCAAGCTCTGCCTTGCTTTTTCCCATCCTGGTTACCGAGGCAAAGGGCGGCCAGGGTGTCGTCCGAACCGTCCTGTCTGTGGACGAGCAGAAAAAGTCAATGACGTTCGCGGGCGACATCCCACAGGGCGGAACGGCGCAGTTGATGAAGACCAATGTCGACGATCTGGTCGACGGCGCGACCGCTGCCGCCAACGCCAGTCTCAGCGGGCTCGGCGGCAGGCGACCGGACCTTGCAATTCTGGTGAGCTGCGTCGGTCGTAAGCTCGTGATGAAGCAGCGCACCGAGGAAGAAATCGAAGCAATTCGAAATGTCTTCGGGGCGGATGCGAAGATTTCCGGGTTCTACTCCTACGGCGAGCTTTGCCCCTTCATGCATGGCGGCGACTGCCGCCTGCACAATCAAACCATGACAATTACAACTTTCGCCGAGGACTGAACGGTCACAGGGCACAGATGCACAGGCTGCTACGACGCCAGCTCAGAAAGCACCTCGGTGTGGAGGGCGAAGTACCGGCTGCGCTGCAGTCTTTCGTGGCGGCCGTCGATTCCGCATACACCGATTTCGATAGCGATCGGGCGATGGTCGAGCGCTCGCAAGAGCTGAGCTCGAAGGAGCTGTCGGAGGCACGCGACAAGGCAACAGAGGCGCAGCGCCGGTTGGTCGACGCGATCGAGAGCATCTCCGAGGGTTTCTCGCTCTACGATGCCGACGACAAGCTGGTTATATACAACCAGCGGTACCGGGACATGCACGGCACCGCCAGCATCAATGTCGTGAATCAGGGCGTATCGTTCGAGACAATCCTCCGCAACGCGACCGCGAGCGGCGAGATCCGCGACGCGGAGGGGCGCGTCGAAGCCTGGATCGAGCAACGCCTCGCTCAGCATCGCGATCCCAAGGGCACGCATGTGCAACGCCGCTCCGACGGGCGCTGGATCCAGATCAACGAGCGCAAAACCGATGACGGCGGCACCGTGGCGACCTACACCGACATCACCGACGTGAAGAAGGCGGAGCAGGCGATCCAAGAGAGCGAACAGCGGCTGCGCGTCATCGCCGAGGCCGCGCCTATGGCGGTGGCGATCGTAACCTTTGATGACGGGATCATCCGGTATGCCAATCGGCGCTTCAGCGAGATGTTCGAGCTCGAAGGTTCGTCTGCCCTGGGCCTGCAAGCGAAAACCCTCTACGCAGACCCGCAACATCGCGAGCGCTTCATCGGCGCGCTCACCGAGCACGGCCATGTGGAGGGCATGGAGATGCTGCTCAAGCGGGTTGGAGGCGAGGAGTTCTGGGCGCTCATAGCTTCTCAGCGCGTCGAGTTCGAAGGGCGCCCGGCGATGATCAACGGCCTCGCCGACATCAGCGACCGCAAGCGCATGGAAGGCGAGCTGCACAAGGCGATCTGGGCGAGCGAGCAGGCGACACGCGCGAAGTCGGACTTCGTAGCCAACATGAGTCATGAACTGCGCACACCCTTGAACGCGATCATCGGTTACAGTGAGATCCTGTTCGAGGACGCCCAGAGCGCCGGCCGCGAATCGGAGATGGCGGACCTGCGCAAGATTCAGGATGCCGGCAAGCATCTGCTCGGCCTGATCGACAACATCCTCGATCTTTCCAAGATCGAGGCTGGCAAGATGACGCTCTATCTCGAGACCTTCGAGCTCCGCCCCATGATCGATAGCGTCGCGGCGACCGTCACCCCGCTGGCCAAGAAGACCGGCAACGCTCTGGTGGCGAACTGTGCTGACGAGATCGGCACGATCCACAGCGATCTGACCAAGGTGCGGCAGACCCTGTTCAACCTTCTCAGCAATGCCTGCAAGTTCACGCGGAACGGGACGATAACGCTGACCGCGCTGCGTGACACGAATGCGGCTGGCGAATGGATCGAGTTCCAGGTGCGCGATACCGGCATCGGCATGACGCCAGATCAGCAGGCCAAGGTGTTCGAGGCCTTTACTCAGGCGGACGACTCGACGACCCGCGTCTATGGTGGTACGGGGCTGGGCCTCGCCATCACCAAGAGCTTCTGCCGGCTGATGGGTGGCGACGTGACGCTGACGAGCGAAGCCGGCAAGGGGACGGCGTTTGTAGTTCGTCTGCCGGCGGTAACACGCGCTGCATCGGACGCTACAGTCTCGGCGGCAGGCAAGCGTTCCGAGGGTCCGCAGGCTGCCGAGCCCGAGCATGCGCCGATCGTTCTCGTGGTCGACGATGATCCCAATGCGCGTGAGCTGCTGCGCCGACACCTGCAGCGCGGCGGTTACGCCGTTCGCGTGGCTGCCAATGGCGAGGAGGCGATGCAACTCGCCCGCACGCTGCACCCCGATGTCGTCACGCTCGACGCCCTGATGCCGCAGATGGATGGCTGGGCCGTGCTCAGCGCCATGAAAGAAGATGCGGTACTCGCGAAAATTCCTGTGATCATGGTCACGATCGTCGACAACCAGGGCATTGGCTTCTCGCTCGGTGCCGCCGATTACCTGGTCAAGCCGATTGATCGCGACAGACTGGTCAGCGCGGTGGAAAAGTGCTGCCCAAGGGGCGCGCCGCGACACGTGCTGATAGTCGAGGATGACGCGTCGGCCAGCGAGCTGATGGGGCGCGCCTTGCGGCAGATCGATTGCATGGTGACGCAAGCAGAGAATGGTCGGATTGGTCTTGAGCGTTTGAATGAGGCTTCACCCGATGCAATTCTGCTCGATCTGATGATGCCGGAGATGGACGGGTTCGAGTTCATCGCACGGGTGCGAGCCGAGTCCCGCTGGCGGAGCATCCCGGTCATCGTCGTCACCGCAAAGACGCTGACCGTTGAGGATCGCTCGCGCCTCAACGGCCAGGTACAGCATTTGGTGCACAAGGGCGAATACAGCGGCAAGGCCGTGCTGGCGGCGCTTGACGAACTGGTACCCCTGCACGCCCGGCGCGCGCGCGCGGATCGGCCATGAGTATCATTGACACCGACAGCGCGCGCGCTTGGCGCATTCAGCTTGCCCATCTTCGCCAGGAACTGCAGTCCCCGGTCAACGCCTTGCTCGGCTACGCAGAGATCCTGCACGAAGAGGCGTCCCGGAACGGGCGCTCGGACATCCTCCCCGATATGAACCGTATCCTCGGCGCAGCCCGGGATCTCGCCGGCAAGGTCGACCGGCTGATGGACGGCGATCGCGCCAAGAGCCCGCCCGGCTCAGCGGCCACCACGCAAGAACAGGATATTCGTCACGAGCTGCGCACGCCGCTCAACGCGATCAAGGGCTATGGTGAGATGCTGCGCGAGGATGCAGCCAGTTTCTCAAGCGACTCCCTGCGGGCGGATTTCGATCGCCTGCTGGCTGCGGCCACCGACCTGTTGCTGCGCCTCGATCGCATCGTGCGATTCTCGGTTGATGCCGAGGAGACGAGCCTGGCTCCCGATCAGACCGGCGCGGTAATGGTTAGCGACCTGATGCGCAGCCTCGGGCCGGTCCGGCAGTATGCTGCCACCGAAACCGGTTCTATTCTCGTCGTGGACGATATCGAGGCCAATCGCGACCTCCTGTCGCGCCGACTGACCCGCGACGGCCATCGCGTCTCTTCGGTGGCCGGCGGCCAGCAGGCGCTGCAGGCGCTCGCCAACGATGAGTTCGACCTCGTCCTGCTCGATTTGATGATGCCCGATATCAACGGGCTTGATGTGCTGGTGCGCATGAAGGCGGATGAGCGGCTGCGCCGCATTCCGGTGATCATGATCACGGCCTTGGCGGAGACCGAGAGCGCCGTCCGCTGCATCGAGGCCGGGGCCGAGGACTATCTGCCGAAGCCGTTTGATCCGATCCTGCTGCGCGCGCGGATCAATGCTTGCTTGCACAAGAAGCGCTGGCGCGACCGCGAGCAGAAGTATCTTCGCCGCATCGAGGAGGAGACCGCCAAGTTTGAGCGGCTGCTGCTGACAATCCTGCCAAGACAGGTGATTGGCCGTCTGAACCACGGCGAAGCCATGATTGCCGACCGCTTCGAGGGTGTGAGCGTTCTGTTCGCCGATCTGGTGGGCTTCACCGAGCATTCGTCACGGGTCACGCCTGCAGCGATGGTCGAGTACTTGAACCGGTTGTTCTCGGAATTCGACGCGCTTGCCCGTGAGCTCGGTGTCGAGAAGATCAAGACCATCGGCGACGCCTACATGGCCGTCGCCGGTTTGCCCGATCCGAACCCCGATGCGATCGCAGCGATCGCGAAAATGGCACTTGGCATGATCGATCGACTGGGACGCGTCAACAGCCATTTCGGCTGGCCGTTGCAAATCCGGATCGGCATACATTCGGGCCCCGTGGTTGCCGGCATCATCGGCGCACACCGCTTCATCTACGACGTGTGGGGCGATACCGTAAATGTCGCCAGCCGGCTCGAGGCCTACTCTCTGCCCAATCGAATCCATGTGTCCCGGGATATCGCCCGCCACCTCGTCGGTCGCTTCGCGCTGGAGCCACGCGGCAGCATTGACGTGAAGGGCAAGGGCAAATTGGAGACTTTTTTCTTGAGCCGGATTTAGGCTCGGCGTGGCTGCGCCACGCGTAGTCCGAGGAAGGGCGAAGCGTGGTGGGCCCGGCAGGACTCGAACCTGCAACCAGACCGTTATGAGCGGCCGAAGATTGGTCAGCTCCGTTGATCTCCTGCGGTTTTGTTCGGGTCCAAGTGCTTTCGTTGCGTTTCGTTTACGCCGGTTCTGGTACGAAGCTGGTGCGTGCTCCGAAACTTGCCTGAAGGCCCTAAGTCGGCGATCGACAGCGTTTGGTGGTGCAAACCTTCGGACGAACTCGCAAGTTGCAGAATAGTCCGAGAGCGGACCAAATCGGCCATGATTGCTTTCACGATTGGCCTTCTGCGATCATCGCGGCACGGGTCTGGAGTCCGATCTAATCCGTCCATCGAGGCATGGGCCGGACAACGGCGCGCGCTTAATGGGCGCTTAATGCTTTTGCGCAACAGATAGATCACCAGCGCGGAATTAGTCCTAGTTACGAGTGCGAGCCGAGCTCCCGAGGAGGGGAATCGGATGGGACTGCTATTTGTCGGAGTGCTGGCAGGAGTCCTGATCGGCTTTGGCTGGTTCGCGCCGTCCCGGGGGTATTTCCTCGGGTGCGCATCACGACCCTGTTTCGACAGGGGCGCTGTCGCCCAAACCGCGCAGCCGATGCCGACTGCGTTGGCGCCAGAGCCTGCGGTTGTCAGATCGAATTCCGCAACGCAGGCAAGGCCCGGCAAGACATCAACTCCGAAGAAACGCGGATCGACCGATCTTGCCAAAGCGGCGTCCCCGCGGACGAGGATCAGCGTCCCGGCACCCGAACGGACCGCGGAAATGTCGGATCCTGCTCTGGACAAGGCGAAGGTTGCGATCGCGACGCAGATGGGGGACCCAGAAACGGTCGAACTCAGCGACGTGAAGCGCGCAATGCGAAAGAACATGCTTGGACGCCGCGTGGATACGATTTGCGGGCGCGTGAAAGGAAGAATCGCGACAGGCGGCGAGACTGGAGAGAGGCCGTTTCTGTATCTCGTGAAGGAGGATGAAGCATACGTCGTCGACGGTAGGTCAGGGTCGGCGGCCTCAACGGCGTATCGAAATATCTGCAATTAGGGATGCGTCGACTGCGCCACCGCGCGGTACACGCCAAAATGATTTGAGCGGAAAGAATTTCCACCCAGGTGTCAAGTGATCCCGCAGTGGATGCGGCACTAACGGCGGCACTGCGCCGCTCTCGTGATGATGCATTCAGGATGAACGCAGCAGCACGGGAGACGCAATACGGAATGGGAATATAGCGGAAATTCTTTTCATCTCGAGGGCATCATGCACGACATAATCAACACGTCAAAGCGGCTCAATGAATCGCTTCACTTGCCGGTTCTGGTGATCATCGAGCCGCTCGTGTTGCCTCGTACATGCATTCTGCACGTCCTCAGGAGGGAGTTGGACGAACTTGAGATCCTTGACATGGCAACGGTCCAAGGCCTGGACTGCACGTCAGCCCGCGATGTTCGTCTGGTGATGCTGAGTATCGCGGACAAGCCCATCGGCGATCCCTCGGTTGAGGACGATCTCGCCTTCGTTGCGGAGTGTTGTCCCAACGCCGCCACTGTTGTCCTCTCAAACCATGACGACGAACCGACCGTGCAGGCCGCGATGCAGCGGGGCGTGCGCGGCTTTCTTTCCACCTCGCTACCGATCGAGATCGCCATAGCTGGCCTGCGCCTTGTTCTTGTCGGCGGCGCCTACAGGCCGTTGCCCGTGGCCGGGATGAACAGGATACCGGATTTCGAGCCACCGGATGCGCGCGGGCTTGTGCCCGCATATCTGATTAACGAGGGAGCCAGAGTGGCTATCGACAGGAGGAGCGTGACCGATCTCACGCCTCGTGAGCAACAGGTTCTGGCGGAACTGGAGCTCGGCCTGCCCAACAAGCTGATCGCCGCCAAATTGGGCCTCTCGGAAAGCACAGTCAAAATGCACATTCAGCATATCATGAGGAAATGTGCTGCGCACAATCGCACGGAAGCCGTCCTCCGCTGGCGCGGCCGGTTGCCCGCGCAGAGTCGCGATCACGACCCCGGTGCGGCTCTAATGCCGGAGACCTAAAGCATGATCCGGACCCGGAGGGCCGCGTTAGCGCAAGGTGCGCAGCGGTTCTCCCTCGCGACAAACGCGGAACGCGTTTGCGTGGAGATCATGCTCCAACAACAACCTAAAGCGCGATGACGATTCATCCCAATCTCATCGCGCTTTAGTCCTCTCTGAATGCACCACGGAAGCTGTCGAGCAGGGGCCTGAGCGCGTAGAGAGCCACGGTGCCTCGCCCGGTCGTGATGAACACTTGAACCGGCATGCCGGGGACGATCTGGATGTCGTTTGCCGCGATCTGCCCATCGTCGATCCGGATCTTTGTCGCGTAGTATGGCTGGTCGGTACGCTTGTCGAGGAGCCGGTCTGCGGATACGTGCACGACGGTTCCCTTCAGGCGAGGCACGCGACGCTGATTGTACGGTACCAGGTGAACCTCGGCACTGAGGCCGGGATGAACCACATCGATGTCCTCGGGCCTCAGGCGCGCGGTTACGATGAGACGGTCTTGCCGGGGCACTAGGTCCATGAGCGGAGCACCTGCTCCGATGACACCGCCGGCTGTATGAACCCGCAGATCGGTTATCACGCCGTCCTCGGGCGCCTTGACCTCCGTTCGCGATAGCTGATCCCTGGCCGCAAGCAACCGCTCGCGGAGCTGGAATATCTGGTTCTGTGCTTCACGAAGCGACTGTGCGATCTCGTTCTGCCTCTCGCTCTCGAGCTTGAACAATGTGGCCTGCTGTTCGCTGATGACCTGCCCGGCGCGGGCAATCTGCGCGGCGATCTCGCCGCGGCGGCCCTCGACGTCGGCCAGCTCCCGCTGCAGGTTCAGAAGCCGCGGCCGCCGTTCGAGCCCCTTGTTGACGAGGGTCGCGACCATATCCAGTTCCTCCCGAACGATGTCGACCCGCTGCCCGGTGGCGGTTTCCTGAGCCTTGAGACCTTCGATCTCCTTCTCGACTTGATGCCTTCGTTCGCGAATGACCGCAAGCTGCGACTCGTGAACCTGCATGCGTGCCTGAAAAATGAACTGCTGCGCCGACACCGCAGCGGCGGCCACTCCGTTCTGCCTGCTGTCCTGTTCCAGCGCGTCCGGGATTGCGATCCTCTCGAATCTCTGCTGCTCGGCTTGAAGCCGTGCGGCACGAGCAGCAGCATCCCAAAATTGACCTTGGAGGCTTTGCATCTCCGAGCCGGCCCGGGTGTCGTCCAGCGCGATCAGCGTTTGGCCGCTGCGCACGATATCGCCATCCGAAACCAGGATCTTCCTGACGATACCGCCTTCCAGATGCTGGATCGTCTTGCGGCTCGATTCCGATTCCAGGACGCCAGACGCGATCGCGGCGCTCTCGAGAGGCGCGAGGCTCGCCCATGTACCAAGCCCCAGCATGAAGCAGAGCACCAGCAGATTGCCCGCGACGGTGATGCCGCGAAGCCTTCCGCGCGGAGAGGTCGGCGTGGGCGTCGAGCACCATGGAAATTCCAGAGGCTCGAAATCGTCGATTGCGGTCACCACGACGCCAAATCGCCGAGCGGGCGGGGGGCTCGCCGGCGCTCGCACGAGCTGGTCCCTGATCATGGGAAGTCTCGAGACGGCGGGAAGTTTCCAGATGGTGAGAGAATTCCAAATCATGGCGCTATCTGTGAAGTAACCTGGGGTCGGCTCAGGTGCCGTTCAAAGATGTCCTCGCGGTCGCCGAACGCGGCGACCGCACCGTCCTCCATGATGGCAATCTTGTCCGTAGCGGCGAGAAGACCCATCCGGTGAGTGATGACGACAAGGATGACGCCTGCGAGCTTCATGCGCTCGATGGCATCCAGGAGCATTCGCTCGCCCCCGTAGTCGAGGCTGGCGTTGGGTTCGTCGAGAACGATGAGGCGTGGACTGCCAAAAAAGGCGCGGGCAAGACCGAGGCGCTGCCGATACCCGCGCGAGAAGGTTGCTTCACTCTGAACCACCGTGTCGTAACCCAGCGGCAAGCGCATGATCGCCCCATGGATACCGACGAGCTTGGCCGCTTCGATGACCTTCCGCCGATCGGCATCGTCAAGGCGTGCGATGATGTCGTTGATCGTGTCGCCGAGGAGGTTGATGTCCTGGGGGAGATATCCGAGGCGGTCGCCTTTTAGGCCCTCGCGAAACAGCGAGACGTCGGTATTGTCGAGGACGACACGGCCATGCGTTGGCATCGACAGCCCGGCGATCACCTGGCCGAGCAAGGACTTGCCTGACCCGGACGGACCGATGATGCCAAGGCATTCTCCGGGCATGAGGCTGAACGAGACGCCGTTCAGGAGCAGATGGTTGGTCCCCGCAAGCCTCACGTCAACATTGTCGACGACGAGGCCGCTTCGCGCCTGCAGCGGGGAAACCTCCGGGCTCTGCTGCCGGGCGACGGGGAATGCGGCGAGAAGTGCGCCGAGCCGCTGACAAGCGCTCACGGCCGTCACGAGCGATTTCCAGCCTGCGACCGCACTTTCGACCGGCGCGAGCGCCCGGCTGAACATCAGCGTTGAAGCAAAGATGATTGCCGGACTCTTCCCGTGATCGAGGACGAGCCATGCGGCAGCCCCCATGATCAGGACCTGCGACAGCGCGCGAACCGGCTTGGCAGCCAGTGAGACGATCTCGCCTCGCCGGAGTGCCACATCGTGCTCTCTGCGGGCGTGCTGCGCGTCACGGTGGATCATGCGCGCAGCGCTATCGAGCATTCCCATGGCGCGGATCATGTGGATGTTGCTTGCTGCAGTCTGGAGGCGGCCGCAGCTTCTGGATAGCGCTGCGCCGGATCTGAGCAGAACGTCTTCCGTGACCAGCTCTCCGGCAACCGTGAGCGCGAACAGGAAGGCGACGCAGCAGGCGCCCACCACGCCAAGCAGGGGATGGATCAGAAAGAGCACAAGGAGGAACAAGGGCGCCCAGAGCGCGTCGAACAGCATCGGACATACGCCGGACTCGACGAACTGGCGCAGCACGGTGAGATCCCGATACGCGCCCGACGCCCGCGTCCAATCGCTGCGAAGCGCTGATTCGAGGCCGGCCGTAAGCACGCAAGGACGAAGGCGATCGTCGAGCCATGCGCCAAGGCGTCCAAGGACGGCGCGCCGCAATGCATCGAACACGCCGCCGACGACCACCGTGATCGCGACAATGAGCGTGAGCAGCAGCAACGTATCGCCACTCCGGCTCGACAACACCCGGTCGTAGATCTGAAGAAGATAGATGGAAGGCGCAAACAGAAGCAGATTGTAGCTGCAGCTATACGCGAATACGAGACCGAGCGGTCCAGCGCAGGACCGGAGGGCCGCGTGCAGTGGCGTCCCGATCTGCGGCAGGATAGGCAACCGAATGGGCGGCATCAGCATGATCGTCACCGCCTGAAAGTGAGGTCCGGCGTACTTGACTGATGGCCAACGCCATCTGCCAACGGGTCAGCAGGGTATTGGCTCGAACTTCAGGACCGGTGGCAGCGGCCACCGGTCCTGGCAGCCGGACGAGCCGGTGGTCAGAACGTATCGAGATGGAAGCTCACTTCTCCGCCCAGCGCGGCGTTGCCGTCTCCGCCATTTCCGCCGATGCCGGCCACGACCTCCTGGTGCTGATCCACCGCGACCTTGTTGATCTGGGTGGCATCTGTATTGGCGTATACCTTGGAGGTATCGTAGCCGCTGTAGGACTTCTGGCTTCCGTTCGACTCGGCGTCTCCGCCATGGGCCTTCGAAAACCACGAGGCCTTTGCGTTGGCGCCGCCCGCATCCCAATCAGCCGTCTGTTTGACGTGATCGCCGGTGTTCACGTGCACGTCGGCACCGACCGCCTTGTTGGTTGGATCGAAGTTGAGCGTCGGCTTGCTGATGATGGCTCCCTTGAAGGTGCCGTCGCCGCCATTTCCGACGTTCTGACCACCGGTGCTGATCGATTTGAATTCGATCGAGTCCGAGATGTTGATCGCTTTGGGCATCATGTGTGCCTCCCTCTGTTGGCTTTCGTGCATCATCCATCCCGATCAGGCGGACGCGCGCGGCAAGTCTGATCCGCCCACGCGCGATGGCGATAGATGTCAAAACGGACACCATCCGGCTTGGTCGACCTATGTACGAAAGTACGACATTCATTGCGCCGCATCGGAGTTCGAAACATCCGGGAAGGCCTGCAGAGCATCGACGCAGCTCGCGATCGGGTTTGTGATAGGGGCACGATGTGCCGCTATCCCATCAGGTGAAGATCCGACAGAAGATGGGCGGAGAGATCGCCACCCAGTGCGAGATTGCCGTTGCCACCGTCCCCGCCAAGTCCGGCGATCTGGACCGCACTCTGGTCGATGTGCACGTTGTTGACCTGATCGGCTACGGCTGTCGAATGGGGGCCCGCGATCGCGATATTAATGGGTGCATAGATCGCGACGCTGACATCGATCAGGCTGCCGGCAAAATATCCGTTGCCGCCATTTCCTGCGCCGTTTGAACCGGTCGCGATCGTGTCGGAGCCGTCCCACAGGCTATGGGAAAGAAGGCTTGCATGGCCGCCCGCCGCGACGTTGGCGTTGCCACCGTGCCCGCCAATGCCGACGATCTGAACGATGGATTGATCCACGTAGGCGTCGTTTGTCTGGACCGAATGAACGTTGGAGCCATAGCCCGCGACTGCGATGTTGATCGGGTCGTACAGGACGAACGAAGTATGGACGAGCCCGCCGTAGAACGCGCCGTCGCCGCCATTGCCGGCCTGGCTTCCGCCGGTCTGAATATCCGGGACGCCCCCTCCGTTGCTTGATCCCCAACTGGGGTCGAGCGTCATGACGCTGCCGCCGGCGGCCACATTGCCACTTCCGCCACTTCCGCCGACACCCGCGATCTGAGTGGCCGACTGATCGATGTCGACCGTGTTCGATTGGCTTGCATGCGCAGTGCCGCCGGAGGCCGCCACCGCAATATTGATCGGATGATAGATCACCACGGGAGCGTCCACTATCGCACCCGAGAAATAGCCGCTGCCACCGTTTCCGGCGCCGTTGTCTCCGCTCGCGATCACGCCGGCGCCTAAGGACGTACCGATGCTGCCTCCCGATACAACATTATAATTGCCACCATGGCCCCCGACGCCGGCCATCTGAAAGGCTGATTGATCGACATTCAAATTGTTGGACTGGTTGGCCAGGGCGACCGAGCCGTATCCCAGGCTCATTGAGATGTTGATCGGTTCATAGATCAACAGGGACGCGTGAATGATACTTCCGTAAAAGTAGCCATCCCCGCCATTCCCGGACGTGTTCGCCCCACTCTCGACCGAAGCGACGCCCCTCCCGGGATGTGATGCGCCGGAAGCGGGCGTAGTGGACGAAACATCCAAACCCGCCGTAGCGTGGTTGCCGGCGTGGCCGCCCGTGTCGACCCCCGATGTGAGATGTTTTGATTGAATCGGGTCGGAGTCATTGTGCTGGGTATTCGCGCTCGCGGGGTGCGATCCAGGACCTGCAAATTGACCTGCAAACGGGCCGGGACCATGGACCAGGGCGCTACCGCCGACCGCGTCGGTCAGGAACGGGGCGTTCGGTGCCGGACCCGCTTCGTCGTCACCATCGTACCCATCGTGCCGATGAGAGGCGTGATGCAGCCGGATTCCATCCGACATTCGCGAAAAATCCATCGTGGCCTCCCTCATCGCAATCGCTCCATGCAATCGGACGGGTTCTGCACTCCAGACAGAATGTCATCCCGGGAAGGTCGAAAGCCCAGTCGTCAGTTCGGATATGGCGCTTCGTCTGGCACCCGTAACATCGGCTACATCCGTTCGGGTGCGGTTACAGCCTTTGCTGGCGCGGAATTCGTAACTGCGCCAGGGCAGGTGGAGAAAAACTAAAGAAGTGTTTTCCCATGCTCCAGATCAGGATCTATGACGCGCAGAAGAATGCGCGCGAGGAAATCTACCGGGGTTCCGGGTACTCGACCAAGCTATGCACGAGGTGGGGCGGCAAATTGAGACGAGCGGACCGATCTAACCTTAGGAAAAGTCCTAACTGTCGGAGGTAGTCGGTGTCGTGTGCACTGGGAGATCAAGAAAAATCAACGCAGAGTCAGTTTTGGGATGGTCGGCTCGGCCGTTACGGCGTGCTCTTCAAGTTGGCGACTTGCCCGAGCTTGGGACGCAAGGATAGGCGGACGATCGGAGGAAATATCGCAGATTTGCGTCGTGTGGGGAAAGGCGGTAGCGGTCTCCTGACTCGAACGCCCGACGCCTCATCTTGTAGGTTTTCGCGAGGTGCGCGTATTTGCTACCAGTGGCTCTGTCGGAGCATCTCCACCCGATGAGTGGGCGACGATTACATTCACCCTAAGTCGGTCTAGCGCCATCGAGTGGATTTGCGATGCGCGAACTTACGCACGAACGAAAAGTGGACGTATCTGGTGCGGTTTCTGGTGCAGTCGTCGCGGTGCGGGCAACGAAGACCAAGCAAGTCACTGATATTCTTGGTGGGCCCGGCAGGACTCGAACCTGCAACCAGACCGTTATGAGCGGGAAGGGGTGCCCGAAGGATACTGAAAACGCTGAAGAATTTTGATGAGGATTGATCGCGTTCGTTCTCGTTTGGTTGCGCCGTAGTATTGGATATTGATTGGTTGGGCTGCGTAGCCATGGGGCGGAAGCCGTAGTCCTCCGGTGGCGGGTTTACACCGACTCAGCCATCATGCAGCCCAGCTGCGAAGACAGTTTAGATGCTACTTGATCGTACTGGCCGCGGGGTGCTGGAGCGATGACTAGTGCTAACAGATACCATCACGGCCCTCACGGGGGTGCTCGGTGTAATAACCTCGCTCGTCGCGCTTATAGTGACGATACGTGGTGAAATCCGAGCGAGCCGACAGGATCGGCGGCGTCGGAAATAGTCGACACCGAAAAGCTAGCAGTAAGAGGCCGCCCAACTGAGGCGGCCTCTTTCATTTTCATCCTTAAGAATACCGCACCGCCACGAGCGGCTTTTTCGTGCGCACCACCAACAGAAGAAGACATGAGCAACAAACTTGATTTTATTACATACCTTAAATCTACCCTCACGGCCGCCTCCGTAAAGCTACTTGCCGCCAATCCAACCAACACGGCGACAGCCGGCCGCCTTGATCAGATTGTGCGGACCGCGGGCGATAACGTGTCCGATGGCTACTGGCCGCGCATCGCGCCGCTGTACGAGCCATTCGCACCTAAGCTGCAGTTGGCAGTGATGCATCTGAACGCAGACATCATTGCCGGCCTGAAGTCCGTACCTGACTTCGATGCTTACTTCGCGATGCTCGCGTCGGAAGTGCAGACCTAATTACGATGTCGGCCCGTCGCTAATTTGCGGCGGGCGTTTCCATCAACGAGACGCTCCCGCGATTTGTCGTCTCATTATTCACAATGAAAGTGCTTATGTTCCACAACAAGACAAATTTTAGCGCTGCACTCTCTGACCAAATCCAAACTTCCGCAAGGTGGCGCGATAGCAACGCGAGCCGCTATAAGCATGATCAGCGCAACGCCGCTGCAGCTCAGCGTCTCAGAAAATTGGAAACTCAAATTTCCGTCTCGGACGAAGATTGGTCAAAGCTAGCACCGTTGCTGACCGACCAATCCTGCTTAGCAGCGATTTCCGAGACGAATCGCGATGTTGGATTTCGTACATACCCTACCGACTTTACGGCATGGCTGGAGAACTTGCGCTCGAATCTGACGCGCGGTTGATCGCCAACAGATGAAGCAATCACCAACTGGCGCAACGCCGGTCGCAGCTCCCGGTTCTCTGTTAAGTCAATACAAGTTGCTACGCGCGGTTATTGACGCGCCGTGGGCCACCCGTTTGGATCACAAGATCACGAGTCATGTCATCGATCGCTATTTTGGCAAGTACGGTGTCGCTCGCGCTAGCCTTCGCTACTTGGAATTGGCAACCGGAGCGACCCGAACCAACATTATTGAGTCACTGCGCCGCATCACCGACCAAGGAGCTATCAGCATCAAGCGGCTAGGCATCGGCACTCGCCCGACCGAGTATGGCCTGAACTTCGACTTCGCCACCATAACCGCTAGAGGTCCTGTAGAGGATACCGCTACTAGCGGTCCTATAGACATACCTCTGCCGGTCCCGTGGGCGATACCGCTAGCGTGTCTAGCGGTCCTGTAGACAATACCGAATCCTGCTTACTTAACGAGCTTACAAGCTCGCTTAAGGTAAGCAGAATTGAACATACCCATGCCGCGGCTTCGCCGCCGCCCGTGGGTGGCCTATAGGCCACCACGGCGGGGACGGCACGGGACCCCGGCGGTTTCGAAGAGCTCTGGGCCGCCTATCCTCGGAAGCACCATCGGTCTAAGGCACAGGCCGCGTACAGAGCGTTGGCGCCGTCGCCAGCACTCCACGCCACCCTTGTGACGCAAGCCGCTGCTTGGGCTTCGCATTACCAGCAAACGGCTACCGAAAAGAAATGGTGGAAGCACCTGCACACTTGGCTTGCCGAAGAGCGATACCTTGAAGACTTGCCGGAGCCATATGAAAACCCAAAGGAGGCGGCGATAGCCCGCGCAAGAGAGAACAGCCTACGTAAGACCGACAAGTCCAAAGAGTCCGGCAAGTCGGGCCTATCACCGAAAACGCCGGTCGGGCGCCATACTGTCAATATTGTCGGTACCGATGTGACCGGAGGCGGCTGGACGCAAGAATCCGAACTTCAAATCAAGTTCCGGATTGAGGACGGCGATCACGAGGGCAAGGAGTTTTCACACTCCTTCAAACTAATGTCCGCCGACGAAAGCGCACAGGATCAAGGTCTAGCCACTTTCCGCCAGATTCGAGAAGCCACCGGAGTTCTAGAGCCCGAAGATACGTCAGACCTCCACGACAAAACTCTGTTGGCCACGGTGAGAGCGATGGGACGCATCGAGTACGCACCCTTGTAGCACCATACAGGCGGCGCGGTGGAACCCCGGGCCGTCGCTACCACCGTCTCTCGCCTAGTCGCCGGTTGGCGTCTGCTTTCAGAGGTATTGCAGAAGTTCTATTCCCCCGCCGTGAGGTCCGAG
>NZ_LBJZ01000023.1:0-63920 GCF_028128935.1 Bradyrhizobium sp. CCBAU 11361 | reverse complement strand
CAACGGGGGCGTCCACACATGTCCATGACGATATGGACAGCGAGCCCCTCAGGGATTTGAGCGTCGATCTCTTTGAGTAACTTCAAGAACTCGACCGCCCGATGGCGCTTGTAGCATTTGCCAATGACAAAGCGGAAGCGACATCGAGCGCGGCAAACAGCGCGGGCAAGTTCATCTGAACACTTGGATCGGGTGCCGAACGAGCATCATGGTCACAAGTGGTATCATCACATCTCCAAGCAGCCAATGCCGCTTGAACGGTTTTATGAAGAAACGATGTAGACTTTCCCGCAGCACCTGGTTGCAGGCGTCCCTGTTGTCGCGCCTGAAACCACCGACGTCTTGAACAAGACAGCCAGAGCCGCAACCACGTCCATAGCAGTGCTCAGTATGGCAGCGCTCAATAAAGAGAAGATCTTGCCGGCGTCCGCCAGAATGCTCTCACCATTTTTGAGCGGTGCGTTGGTGTGTGAGAACGTGCTAACGCTAGTCATGGCCTCGATGATGCGAACGCGACCGTAGCGATAAGATCGCGTCAGCGAGGGCAAAGATAGCTGAAGCGCGCAATCCGAGGTAGCGTGTTCAATGAGGAAGACAGCAGAAAAGCGGCCGCATCGTGGCCTCGTCGTGTAGCGAAATGGGTAGCTGGCCATCAACTCACCGACGAACTCGCCGTAACTGCAACACTTCTATGAAAGCATGGATTTCACATCGGCTGGAGAGCGGAGAAGACGGAAAGCTCCGTGGCCTGGCTAACCGTACACATGACTCCGGCGCCATCGAGCCCTGGGGCCTTATCGCCAATGCGGCGGGAACGATTAAGCTCTCAAGGGAAGTGGAGGATCGACTCCACGAGATCCGGACCGGATTGGAGGGCTCATCCGGCGTCCAATTTGTCTCGCCCTCTGAAATCGTCGCAGACGAGGTAGTGTCAGTCTTGAGAACCCTTCATGATCCGGACTACCTTGATGCACTCCAGCTCACGCCGCATCCACAAGAGCCAGAAATCACAGAGCTTGCCACAAGATATGCCGCGCACGGAAGGAGCCCCGGACGCCGGGACTCCCCGAGCCGACGGTGGGGTATATCGACCAAAGGCATGGAATAAGCTGAATTTCGAAACAACAAAGCCGGTTGGCGAGAAAAAACTCCTTGAAGGCGTGTATGATGCGGGGGTTGCTTACAGCAGAGCGGCGCTCGAACATCCCACAAGCTCGAGATCTGCAGAAAATCGGTGAGGTGGTGACGACGTGGCTGCTATACGGCCCACGTCCCCGCTACTCAGGTACGATCATCGCCAGCCTCTATCCTGAGTTGCATGGCGTGCTGCCTTGAACATATCACTACAACATGAACGAGCACCGTCATGACCTCACCCCCTCCTGACGCGCGAACGAAACTTGTCATTGCTGCTCTGACGATCGCTGCGTTCGCTATCGGCCTGGACACGTTTGTCATCATTGGAGCGCTCGATGTAATCTCGCGTGATTTTGCGATTTCAACCGGCGCGGCGGGTTGGCTGATCTCGATTTACGCGCTCTGCTACGCCGTCTTCGCGCCGCTGAATGCCTGGATGTTCAAGGCCATGAGCGGCCATAATGTTCAGATTCTGTCCGTTTCGATCTTCATCATCGGTAACCTGATCTGCGCGATCGCTCCGAACTTCCTAACCCTTGCTGCAGGCCGCGTCATTTCGGCCTACGGCGCGGCGATGTTCACCCCGTCGGCTACCGCGCTGGCCGTGGAGCTCCTGCCGCCAGCCCGCAAAGGGTTCGCGTTGTCTCTCATCTTTGGCGGCATGACTGTTTCACAGGTTGCGGGCGTTCCTGCCACAAGCTGGATCGCAGATGCTATCGGCTGGCGCTTCTCATTCGGTTTCGTCGTCATTGCCGGGCTTCTCGCATTGATAATCTTCGCCCCGATGATGTCCGGAATAGCTACCAAGGCGCCGGAGCGCGGAGACGGCCCAATCTCGAAAGGCCTCTCCAAGACCATCTACGGTATCCTTTCCGTGACGCTATTCATCGTCGTTTCCGAGTTCATCGTTTACTCCTATGTGAGCGTCTTCATCATCGGTTCTCTGCTTGCCGGGGTGCCGCTGCTCTCAGCCGCACTCTTTGCCTACGGTTTCGGAGCCGTGACGGGAAACGCTGCGTGCGGCGTTCTGACTGACCGTTTTGGCCCGTATAAAGTTCTCATCGCGGTTGTAGGCGCACAACTCATCCTGCTCGTAGGTTTGGTTGCGTTCGGACAGCATGGTGCCCTCACCGTGCTCATCGCCTTCTTTTGGGGTAACGTGAGCTACATGTATCTGGTCCCGATCCAGCACCGGCTTCTCGGTCTGGCCGGAGATAGGTCGAAGCTGGTGCTGGCAATGAACAGCTCGACCACCTTCGCGGGGATCGCCATTGGGGCTTTTCTCGGCGGCATCCTTGTCGAGACTAGCGGCGTCGCGTCTCTGGCTGCGGCATCGATCCTGATCGGTCTCATCGGCATCGGGCTGGCTGTTGCCTTCATGCGTGATGCAGCACCGGCAGAAGCCGCGACTGCAGCATGTCCGAGATGATATCGGTCAACGATCGAGTTATTGCCGTCCCAAAATTAAGAACGCTTGCGCACACCCGCGACAAGATTGTGAAGGAGATCGGAAGCCTCAAACGGCATTTCCGCAGCGTGCTAAGCATTTGGATCGAAGCCGCACGCGTTCCGCGCTCGTACGAAACAACTAAGGGGCGGCCCCGGCGCTGCAAGGCGATGCAGGCTCGCTTCAACCAATTGGAGGCGGAGATGGACGCCTTCAAGAGCCAGCCGGTCTACGACCCGGCAGATGTGGCGGCGGGACTGCGGGAGGAACAATTGATTTTGCCGCATCCTTGACTGCTTGCGCAGCGACGTCGCCGGACGAGGGATCGATGATTGATCGAGACAGCTCTCTTTGATCCGCGACTGCCTTTTCGAGCGCAGAGAGGAATTGCCGCCCCTCTTCTGTAATTCCCAGCCGAGAGCATCGGGAAGACAGACTTCGCCGAAAAGATTTTAAGATCCGGCGCGCGTCGGCCAACCGCTTCAGCGATCGGCCCAGTCATGGCCGCTGTTCATCAGGATCTCCACGGCCCGTCGGACTTCGGCAAGGGAAGCCCGCCTGGCGGGCTGACCGGCCAGCACTTTCAGGAAGGGCAGCTGGAAGACACGTGCCGCGTCTCCGAGGACTGTGCGGTTTGCGAGACAGCCTCATGGCAGGAAGAGGCGGTCGAAAGGCCAAACGCCCGGCGCGCCGTGACAATGCATCGCCGGACAGGTGCGAGAACACGCTCTGCCGAGATCGTGTTCGGTGGCGAACCGGATCAGCCAACCCGGAGATCCTCAGCTGACATCTTGCCCGAACGCCCGGCCTTGAGCTGATAACTTACCCGGGCCCCCTCTTCGAGGGTGGTGCAACCGGCCTTTTCGACGGCACTGATGTGCACAAAGACATCGGGACTTCCGTCCTCAGGCCTGATGAACCCATAACCTTTGGTCGAATTGAACCACTTCACAATACCCATTGCCACGGCGGCATCTCCATAGTGAACCGTTGTGATCTAGCGAAGAGTCTGCCGGCCATCAAGTGGGTGGAAAGAGACGCCCGGCGTCGGTGCGCTGGTCACCCGCTCTTTTTTTTTGTCGCGTAGCTCTAGCTGCCGCCGCATTGCAAATGACAGAAAACGCCCTCACGTCGACGACACTTCGCTTCAAGGCTTCGGGATCTGGATGACGTTTTGACCTTCGTTTCACTCGTCGCTCGCTTCGGCTTACAGAAGAGTTGCAGAGCCTCGAACACGCCGCGCTCATCCGGAGCCGAGCTAGAGCGGATAGGATTGATCGACGTTGAACAACAGGGCGGCCGTGAACTCCTTCGCGCGGCCTGGAGCAGGATTATCAATCCCCGCCATGCCTGCATTGAAGCTACGTGACATGCTTTCTCAAGCACGAAGACAGTCGCAGGCCTGCGCTTTAGCTGTTCGCTTTTGGATGTCAGCCGCACGCCGGGCCATGTCGGATGAACAGGGGTCTGCCGAGACAATCCTCAAGGAAGCGCATCTGGCAACTTGCCGCCCGCTCGTCATGTTGTGTTTGGGAAGTTGCCAGGAAACCCGCTCGCCACCGGTGGAGGCTGTTCAGACCGGTTAGCTTACGCATCTTACATCGCGCCCGCCGGCGGCTCGTCAGCTCTCTCGCCTTGGGTTCGATGGATTCAGCTGAGCAACGTGAAGACGTTGAGATAACCAATGGTCTCAATTTTATCTGCTTCGATCAGCCCGTCCACCGAATTTACTCAGAACAGAGCCGCTTCGATGCATAGGTGTATTCAAGGGCCAGTTGACGCGCATATTCCATGAGATTGGCTGCGGCGCTGTGTCCCCCGTCGATGTTCTCGTAATAGAAGTAAGGCTGGCCCAGCGCGGCGAGCTTCGCGGCGGCCTTGCGGCCGTGCGCTGGATGCACGCGGTCGTCCTTGGTGGAGGTAAGAATTAAGGGAGCGGGATAGGTCTTGCCCGCCATCAGCTTCTGGTAGGGCGAGTAGCCTTCGATCCAGGCACGCTGTTCGGCAATCGCGGGGTCACCGTACTCGCCGATCCAGGACGCGCCCGCGCCCAGTTGGGTGTATCGAAGCATGTCAAACAGCGGCACCTGGATGATCGCCGCGTTGAAGAGCTCGGGACGTTGGGTGATTGCGACGCCAACGAGCAGGCCGCCCTGGCTGCCGCCAATCGCGCCTAGCCGGCGCGGACTTGTGATCTTCCGGCGGATCAGGTCCTCGGCAACGGCAATGAAATCATCCCACGTCGTCTGCTTCGTTGCTGCCTGGGCCGCTTGATGCCATTGTGGGCCAAACTCGCCGCCCCCGCGCAGGTTCGCAACGACCCAGGCATTGCCCTGTTCGAGCCATAGCCGCCCCACCGGTCCCAGATAAGAGGGCAAAAGCGGAATCTGGAACCCGCCATAGCCATAGAGAAGTGTTGGGATTGTGCCGTCAAACCTTGCGTTCTTCGGCCGCACCAGAAAATAGGGAATTGACGTGCCATCACGCGAAGTGGCTTCGAGCTGCTCCACGACATGGTTGGACGCATCGAAGGCAGAAGGTGTCTTCTTCAATTCCTCAAGGTTTTTGCTTTCGGCATCAAAATACCAGACTGACGTTGGTCTGAGATAGCTCGAGACAGCGAACATGGCCTGGTCCGCTTCATCGGAGGCGGCTGACAGGCTGACATTTGTATGTTCCGGCAGCGGGATCGGCGTCGCCGACCAAGCTCCCTGATCGTACTTATAAACGAACGCTCTGCTCTGAACGTTCTCGAGGATCGTCATGATCAACAAATTCTTTGTGGCGCCTACCCCGCTCAGGGCCTGGCGGGGCCCTGGTTGGAAGACAAGTGAGGCTTTGGCCCGCCGCGGATCCTGTTTCCATTCGGCCAGGTCATACGAAATTAGCGATCCGGCGGCGAAGCTGATATCGCCGGGCGGCGTCCATTCTTCATCAAGCTTCACAAGCAGGCGATCACCCACTAGTCCGATCATCGCGGCCTTCTTCGGCAGATTGAGCTTGACGGGTCCATTGGGGCGGAAGATCAGATACTCGGACTCGAAAGAGCTGATCACGCGGATCGCGCCGGTCGCATGAATATGGCCCTCGCTGTCACAAAGCACGAAGGGCTGCGTGTCAACGTCGGTGGGCTCGCCACGAAAGATCTCGCGAGCCTCACTGAGCGGCTGCGCGCGTTTGAGCTCCTTCACGACAAAGGGGTAGCCGGCTTGTGTCAAAGTCCCCTCGCCCCAGTCCCGTGCAACAAGGAGCGTGTCACCATCGACCCAGCTGACGTGCTGCTTGCCCTCTGGGAGATAAAAGCCGTCCGCAACGAAGGTCTTGGCATCGCAGTCGAACTCTCGTATGGACGCGGCATCCTTGCCGCCATCGGAAAGACTAATCAGGCAGAGGCGCCCTTCAGGCGGAAGGCAGCTGCCACCTTGAAAAATCCAATTCCTGTTCTCGGTGACGGCCAAGGCGTCCACGTCGAGGATGGTCTCCCACTGTGGGTCTTGGCTACGATAGCTCTCGAGCGTGGTGCGCCGCCAGACGCCGCGCACCTGGTTCTCGTCTTGCCAGAAATTCTCCAAACCGCGCCGCCCTAATGAAACATATGCGATCCGATCCTTGGCCTGCAGGATGGAGAGCGCCTGTTCGTAGAAGCGCTGATAGCGAGGATCTGACTGCAGCACCCCGAGCGTCTTCCCGTTCTCGGCGCGAGCCCAAGCCAATGCGCCTTGTCCTTCGATGTCCTCGAGCCAGAGGAATGGATCATTCGTCGATGCCAAGGTCGTTCGCTCCTGTGAAAGCGCCGCCGTGGCGCTGGCAATCGAAGGCAACACTGCGGAGGAGAGTGGTGATGTGTTCATGGACTTTCTCCCGATGGATCCGCGGGCCACGCTCGCACGCCTGGCGCGTCAAGCAGAAGCGGCGGAAGGCATGCAACGTATGACATAGCCCAGCTTGCGCCATGTTGTGGACCACTCACTGCAAACAGCGTGCCGGCTAAAGAGCCGCAAGTTTCAGCAGCTCCGGCTGCAGCACCATGTCCGCTTTCCGACACTGGTTGCCAAGCAGACACCGACAGCGTGGGGAAGGACCAAAAGCTCGCTGGTGTCGACGCCACTTGCAGAAGCTTTTGAGATGCGGTTCTGCAACGCGAAAGGCCGGTGGTGCGAAGCTCGAAAAATTACGCACCGACTTCATCGCCACTAGACGGTACGGTGAAGTTGTGCCGTATCTGGCACCTCCCGAACCGCCTTTTGCCCACTTGAACGCCGTGCCGCCCATATCAAGCATGCACTCATCGTGCATCATGCCGTCGGCTGACGGATATAGTCTTGGCAAGTCCTTATCGACCATGGGGCGGCTTGCATCCAGACTCTTCTCGGTGATGAGTTCCATCGTCCAGGCCAGCGTGATGTCCAATCGGGCCCGGCGGGCGCCGCAACGTTGGCGCCGGCCGCAGTTAATTCCGGCATGACAAGAGCTCGGATCAATGCTGCGCATCCCGTTTGATAACAATCTGACTGAAATGGACCCGCGGAGCGAGACCGCTTGAACGGGTTTATTAGTTGGAAACTGACCGCTCCTGATCCCTTTCTATCACGCTGCCAGAGTCTCTGTCTGCTGCAGTTGCTGTGGGCATGTGGTCAACGCGTCAGCGTTGTCCACCATGTCCACAGCCCTCGCGGCCTGCATCCGTTCGCGCCAAACCGCCATCGGCGTGCGATAGCCGTGCGCCTGATGAAGGCGACGATCGTTGTAGAAGGCGATCCAGCTCGCGACCCTGCCTTGGCCTCGCGGCCGTCGGCATAGCCCTTGAGATGTCCTCATGCTTGAGCGACCGCCACAGCCGCTCGATGAAGACGTTGCAGCTGCACCCGGGGCCGGGAGCGACATTGAATGATCTCTTACCTATCCTTCTCGCCCGAGCCGATGGGGCCGCTGGAGGGACTGCATTGTGCGAGATTGTCGACCCGATCCCGGTAGGACGATTTCTCATGACGAAAAAAACAACAGCATCGGCTCTCAATGTTGTTGATTCTCGCCGCAATAGCGGTTTTCCGGAAGTGCGCGGCGCATGCGCAAGGGCGCCGCGCAAGGTAAACAATTGTGCTTGCTCCGGACCGTAGCGATATAGGTCTTATCACCGGAAGAGCACGATCCTTGTGCGCTCAAAAATTGAATGGAAAGTAAGACCATGACCACCTACCGCATTGATTGCGTCTAACCGGATGAGCGGCATGAGCACATCATGGAGGTCGGCGGCCCCAAGCCCGAAGGAGGAAAGATGGCGGGGACAAGGTGGAAAACGTTGTCCGCGATATCGAGAACGAGCAGCACCGGTTCTACACGCAAAATGGCAATTCGACCGCTTGGGTTGCCGTGCGAAAAAGCTCGTCCGGACGCAAATTCATTCAGACCACGCAGATGGTCTCTGGAATGACAACTTGCTCGCCCTCGACGCGTGCTCGACCTACTTCAACAGCATACGCCCGCGAGCGGTTTCTCATCGAGAAGCGCGTGGCAAAGCAATTCTCCAGCGCCGATCGCAAAGATAGTTGCGCAGATGCCAGCAAGATAACCGAGCAGCGGTCTCGGCGCGCGGTCAGCTAGGAATTGATGCGCGGGTAACGGCATCGGGGCAAGAGAGGGTGCGAGGCGCCGCAATCCAACGCGACTTGGCGGATAGGCGCCGGATTCCGTTGACGAATGCGAGATAAGAGCCGCGAACGTCACCTCAAGTTGTACACAATTACATGATCTTTAAGCGACTCTTTTGGGGCTTCGATATGAAGAGACTTCTGGGACTTTTGCTGCTCGTCCAATCCCTGTTGTTTTCCGCTGAGGCCATGGCCCAAGGGCTTCCTGCTCCCTCATACTGGAAAAATGAACGAGGTTCGGAACTGTATATTTGGTCCGCCAATAGCGGGACAATACAAGGGATTTTCACAAACCATGCTCAAGGATTTGCGTGCCAGGGCATCCCGTATCCTGCATCGGGATCCCTTAGCCCGACCGGCTTGTATTTTGTTGTTACTTTTTCCCAGTGCAATTCCTTTACCCGCTGGGTTGGAAAAATTAAGGGGTCTCAGATCCCAACGTCTTGGACGCTGCTCTATGTTGATAAGAAAGGTAAGCTTAGCAGGCTAAAGGGCGCGGATATATTCACGCGTATATGGTAGTTTTCGATCTTCTCGCAATGCAGCTACTTAGATTTCAAAATCGCTCTCGCGAGGTTTGCATCCCAAATGGCGCGACTTGCTGAGCCGCGCCGGCGCCCGGATTTCGGCCTATTCTCCGGCCTCCTAGAAGAGCTGGAGCGGCAGGCCGACCAGCGCCTTTACCGATCCAGTTCCCGAGCAATAGCTTTCGGCGATTCCGTGGCGACGGTTGCAGACACTTGGCTAATGCTTCGGTTCGAAGCGCGCTACTCTGCGCTGGCTATCTCAGAGCTCTACAGGGTCGTCTTCGGGGAGATCCTCAGCGCGTGCCTTGGCGTCGTCCTCGGTGGCGCAAATTAGACCTATCGTCAGAAGATTTCGCCCTCGGAGGACAACCGCTCGAAATGTTTTCATCCGTCGGACATACCACCTCTTTCCCGCCTTCATCTTTTCTGTTCAGAGCCTGTTGCTTTGCAGCGACAAACGAGGCGCGATCGGGTTGCGGAGACACCACCATCGATGCAGCACAGCAAAGACGGAGCGGTGCGTCAGGCACGGATCTCACGAGACCATGCAAGCTGCATTGAGAGCCGTGGTAGTACGTGAACAAGAATACGACATCGCGCACCCGCTATCTCCTAGGCTTTCTCGAGATCATTTTCATGTCACCTATTCAGGCGATCAAAGATTGGTATGTGTCCCTGGACAAAGAACTTCAATCGGACATCGCGTACATGTTCGTATCTCTGACCCTCGGTGATCGCCAGGTTGCTCCCGCTGCCGCTGTTCGAAGGCTGCTGCAATGGTTTGACGTGCGTAGTGCAGGCACGGAACACGAGGATGCTTTAGCTGCCGTCACGTTTCGGGCCTCATTCGAATACCTGTTTGCCGACCGCTTCACGAGCGCCGGCTGGATTTTTCCGGAGCAGATGTTCAAGGACGTGATCCGCGAGGCTGCTGAAGGTAAAGAGGCAAGCAAGATTGCAACGAGCGCATTCCGGCTACTGCGGGACCTTCCGGACCGGAAAACGAAATGGAAAGAGGCAGGTAACAAGTGGAATGCCCTAATCAACTCGACACTCAACGATGATGCGCTGAGGCAGTGGACACAAGATCAGTTCCTGGCGAGCGACTTCGGGCTGACGCAAGACTGAAAAAGCTCCTGCCCCATCACCTCCCGCCATCCTCGCGACGCTGCGCGTGCCAGCTCTGTCCGCGCCTTGCGCGAGGCGTCGGCATGACGCTGCTTGCAGTCGATAACTGCAAGGTGCGGTTGACGCAATTGAGGTGGCTTGTTGACATGACCAACGGAGCCGCAATCACTGAAGACAAGACGGCCAATCATTGAAACTCGCCTGAACGGAAGCACGTAGAGTAATCCGTCCGATGGCTCGGGGGCTCGAGAGACCAGAACAGGCAGTGCCGCCGAGCCAGCCGTCCCATGCAGAAACCAACAACTAACGTCCGCCATCGCAGACCGTGGCTATGATCATGCGGACTCGTGCTATGCCTCGGAGTTTCGCTGGCATGGCCCTGAAGACGGCTAAAGCCACTATGGCGGTCATTATGGAAATGGATACGATCACGCCATGCGCTCTGCTCTTGCGCCGCTGTAAACGTTCGGAGCGGGCAAATGCCCTACTTTGAGTGCGTCTGTCCCAACCGAGAACAGTTCCTAGTCACACCTCCTGCTGAATTTACGTCGGTCCCGAGACAAGCGGCATGCGCGCGTAACTATCACGGGTCGGGGCGCATACTGCTCGTCGGCGCAACTTCCTGCCACCTGACCACCTGTTCGCAAGTGGACCTTCGCTCACCATAAAGCCGATTGAACAGAAAGACGGCAGGAGACAGCTGCTTTGCGCCGATAATCGCCGTGACTGTAATGCTAAAGTTGGGCCTGCTAATTACACAGGACCAACATGGTCAGAAGCATTCGCAATACTGTCATGGTAGGAACTTTCCTCGCAGTCACAGCCGGCAGCGCTAGCTGGGATTTCCTGAATACTTATTTCGCCTGCATCCTCGCGCTCGCCGCGTCATTCGGTGCTGGCCTTTGGTTCGAGCGCGCCTTTATCAAACGCGCTCATCGCGAGATGACGCGCCTTCACGGCGCGGATTGGCGCGTCGGAGACCGCTAATCTAGCTGGCTCGCGTTTACAAAAGGATCCGCCAACCGCTAAGGCAAACGAATGATAGTCGATCACATCAGCGCGAGCCTAGCCAGGCTCGAGGGGTCCATCCAGAAGTGTTCGATTTGCCCGGTCTGCTGCGGGCCGTCCGCTTGTGATCTTGGCCATCACAGGGACGTGGCGCCCTTCTTTGGGAGGAGTGCGAAAGCTTCGGGATGGTGATCGCCACCAGGCCTGCAGCTCACAGCAGGAGGTGACGAACATCTCGAACGGCGCAATTTAGGGCGAACGATACCACGGAAGACCAACAAAGCCTGGCTGCGAGACATTCCTGGCTTGGAACAGGCGCCAGAATCTCACCTCGAAACGCACGAAATCCGCCTATGGACTTCTTCTATAAGCTAAAAAACGGATCGCCTCTTCATAAGATTCGGGACAACGGTACCGAGTGCTTCAGCATCATGCCGATAGCAGAAGGGGTCGATGCAATCCGCCGATTCCAACGCGTTGCTCACGATGCGATCGCCTACGCCAACGACGAGTACAAGGCAATCCCACACGAAACACACGGTTCGGCGTGAGGATGTTTGATGTCGTGGTAATCCAGAAAGTTTCGCCTTAAGAGCGCTGCCCCCGGTTGGCAAAGCTGGTTCCACAGATAGCTATTTGACTGAAGTATGCTCAGGAACCGATCCCGACCATGGAGCAAAGAAGACGACAAACGCCTTCTCAAGCTCGCTTCGAATCGTGAAACCGCAAAGCGGATTTCCATTCTACTCGAGAGAAGCGAAAATGCCGTCGCCCGACGGCTCAGTATATTGCGAGAGCGGTACGCAAAGTCGAAGGCGATGAGCACGCCGCGGAGTCCTACGCTGAGCAGCGATTGCGGACTAGGTCCGCGTCACTTAGCGCAACGCAAGACAAGACCGTGATTGCGTGTGAAAGGTCCGTCGATGCACCGATGAAGCGAGAGTCGCAGCCGCTGCTCAGGCTTACCATTCAAATTCGCTGCACTATTCCTGACGGTCATGCGAGAAATCGTTTGTTTTCAGCGCGCTCACGACGCGGTTCGCCGTCTCTCGGCAAGAACAAAAGATATCGAATTTGCGCTCTTGATTGGAAAGCGCAGTGCAATATGAAATCGTTCGACGATGTTACCAGACGGAATATCGCGGCGGCGTGCGCGAGCTTCAGGCGCCTGCCGCAGAGTGCAGGACCGGACCGACTCACGCGTACAGCGGTGGCAATCGTGCTGACCGCCTCTGGCGAGGGCCACGACATCGCCTTTCTCCTCACATTGCGCGCGTCAAGATTGCGCTCGCATCGCGGCCAGTGAGCTCTGCCCGGCGGACGCTGCGACGAAGGCGAGACGCCGGTCGAGGCGGCACGGCGAGAACTTGAGGAGGAGCTCGGGTTGGGGCTTGCGGGTGATGCAGTGCTCGGCATGCTCGACGATTATCCGACACGCTCCGGCTATCTGATCACGCCCGTTGTCGTATGGGTTGCTGATAGCGCCGCTATGGCGCCGAACCCGCATGAGGTCGCCTCCGTCTTCCACATTGCGCTTCATACAATCGAACGTGAGGACGCCTTCGACTTCGTCACCATTCCCGAAAGCGAGCGGCGCGTGATCCCCTTTCATCATCGGGGGAGCCTGATCTACGCCCGACAGCGGCCCTAATCTGTCAGTTCCGCGAGATTCTGGCTGGGCGCGCCACCCGCGTTAGCGATTTGGAACAACCGATCTTCGCCTGGGAGTAAACGGCACTTTGCGCTGACACTTGGCATGGCGGATCTCCGATCGTGCCGCGCACAGTGTCCGCCCTAGAGCTTGCCGCAACCGAGCCGTTGAGAATGTGGCGAATGCCCGGGGCGATGAGGGCGCTGCTCGCAGCGTCGCGCAAGAGTTGACTGATCTCACCTACTCCGTTGCGCCGGCGTTCATCGTGTGTGCAGCAACATATTCTTTCGCTACCAGATTCATGCCGTCGCGCAACGGTGTCACGACGCCGACATGCGCAGCGCGGTAGAGAGGTGCGAGCGCAGCCTGGCTGAACGAATCGTTCTTGTAGTGGATCGGGCTCCACTCGTCTGTGCCAAGCTCGGTATTGACCTGGTTGATAGCGGTCTGCACGTCGTCTCTATATTTTTGGTACTCTTCGACGTCGGCGCGTGAGGACGGGGCGATCTGCAACAGCGAGATGCTCTGCGGCTGCTTCGTTAAAAGCTGATTGAACGCTTCGACCCGTTTATCGATCCCTTTCGTGTAGTCGAGCCGGTCTACGCCGATGGCAAACTTGGCGCCTTGGAAGTTTTGCAATAGTGACGAGACTTTTTCTTGCTCTGCGGGAGAGAGGTCTTGCGCAAGATACTCTGCGAACTGCTCGGGATCGATGCCGATTGGGAACTTTTGAAGTCGCGTCTGGCCACGTTCTGTGGTCACAATGCCATCCTTGCCCTCCAGCGCGAAATGGGTTCGCGGGCAGGCCAGGAAATTGTTCAGATCCCGGTTCGTCTGAAAGCCGAGGAGATCGTACTTCAGCATCGATTTCATCAGTTCGCGATGGTTGGGTACGCACTCTATCATGTCGGGTGTGGGCCACGGCGTATGGAGGAAAAAGCCGGTTGGCCGCTCAATGCCCAGGTCATGCAGATCGGCCCCAAGCGGGAGCAGATGATAATCATGCACCCAGAATGCGTCCCGATCTCGTACGTCGAAAGCCGCGCGCGCGATGAAGTCGTTGATCCCTCGATAGCTGCCATAATCCTCGTCCGAGCCCGACATCCGGTCCGGCAGGGAGTGCAATGCTGGCCACAGCGTTGAATTCGAATAACCCCGATAGTAGCCAGGATGGTCCGCGGCCGGCAGATCGAGCCTGGCGACGTGGCCTGCACCAGTCGGCACCAGTGGCAGGGGCCGATCGATCCCGTCGCCGCGGGTCTCCGAAGAGCCTATCCAAACCGCGCCGGAACGTTCCACCACCGGCTCGAGGGCCGCGGCGAGGCCGCCGGTCTGGGGTTTATTGGGGTCGAAGGGTGCAACGCGGTTCGAAATGACGACAAGCTTCAAATCGGGTTGCTGGTTGACGGCATCAAGACGATCCTCCACCTCGTCCGATACACTAGGATCGGAAGGACGTGCACTAGCTTGTTGCTCTTGCGGTCCCTCGTCCAGGTGCTGGTCAAAGGCCGCATGGCCTATGGTTTCATCTTGCTGGGTCGCGCCTGATGTACTGCTGGAATCCAACGTTGCGGTGTCGAGCGTGTCATGGATTCGAACCATCACGTAACTCCGTTTGACGATGTTTGCGTTTGATGCAGTCGCAGATCAGCCCCGAGATGTCTCCACCACGCCAGGATGGCAGGTCTAACTTTCGAGAAGCGGACCGGTCGAGCAAAATGGTCGGATTGCTGCATCCATCCAGGACTTCGAGGCGGTCGTGGCGGATGAGGCGACGAGATGTCGGATTAAGGCAAGACCACGTTTGGCTTCATCGACTTGATGAGTGCACGCAGAGCGTTGTCGTCTTAGGCGGCGACGCACAAAAGGCTCGGTTGCGTTTCGGCTCCGCTTTGGTTCACATCTTTGTCGAAAACGAAGGTCCGGATCTCATCCGATAGGCCGGCTTTGCGCCTTCGGCTCCCTGCCGCGCCGCAGAATGCCGACGGCAAGGCCCCTCATCCCTATTTTGATCAAAACCCATCCAAGTTGGGCCTTTGTCACGGAAGATTTCCTCGTATTTTTCACCCTCGATGGTTTCCTGCGCGGAGTTGTCATCTGGCGGCGAAATTCGTCTCAGGCTGGAGGTGGGCTATGCAGTACGACCGGATAGATGCCCGCATTCTTGAGATCGTGCAAAAGAATAACCGTCTGACTTCAGATGTGATTGGCGAGATGGCCGGGCTTTCTCCTACCGCATGCCAACGACGGCTAAAGAGGCTCCGCTCGGAGGGCATCATCCAGGCCGACGTGTCGGTTGTATCGCCGAGGGCGGTCGGACGACCTATTCAAGTGCTTGCACTGGTGACCTTGGAGCGGGAAAGCGCCGATATCATCGATAGGTTTAAAAAAGCCATCAAATCATCAATCGACGTCGTCAACGGCTTTTACGTCACGGGCGATGCCGACTTCGTCCTGTACGTTACCGCGCGGTCTATGGAGGAGTACGAGGAGTTCACGCGGCGCTTCTTCTACGAAACTCGCGACATCAAAGGCTTCAAGAGCATGGTCATATTGGATCGCGTAAAGGTTGGATTTGCTGTTCCGGTTGAGCTTCCCCCAGACGATTGATTGCACCGATGCGGGCGATCGTCTCGCGCCCGCAATCGAGGTGTTGACCTGACCGTTCCACTCTCCGGTGGCTTCTTGGGATCGCAATCAGCATAGCAAGAAAAGACGCATATAGAGCCCGGTCATACGGCAATGTCGTGGACGCCATCATCGTATCGCTAGCGACAAGGTGCAAAAGCAAGAATGGGGCGCGTTGAGTCAGCCGGCGCGAGCGCCTCCATTCGCTTGGTCGAAATTCGTCGAAGACAGGCCCATCAGCGCGGGATTTGGGCGCCACTGAGTTACTCGTTGCATCAATCAAGATGAAGAGGGTGCTATAGTCGCAATCACGTTCTCGTTACGGTCAGGCGCAGGCTAGCAAAAGCCTCCTGCCAGGGGAGGGACCATGACCGACCGCGTGCCCGCCGTCCTCGAAGTGTTTGACTGCTCTCAAGATAGTGCTCTCAAGCAGCTGCCCGGCACACGACCGGAACATCAGCGTTCTTTTCCGGTGCGTCCCGCGAAGCGGCCCATTGTGAAGAACGTAATCTTGGCGCGTCTTCCTATCCAACAGCTTGTGGCAATAGGGGAGTGCCTCGAGCCGGTCGCCTTGAAAGAACGGATGATTCTGCAAGAGCCAAAAAGGCCGGCCGAGCACGTCTATTTTGTAGAGAGCGGCCTCGTCTCGCTCAGAGTTGTTGCCGCGGGCAGTATGCTCGAAACGGCAGTCATAGGCTATCGGGGCGTGGTCGGCACTTCCTTCTTGTGGGGAGGACATCTTTCAATCCATCAATCTGTCGTCGTCTTCCCTGGAAGCGCCCACAGAATTCGCGTCGAAGATCTTCGTCGGATCATGAAGGTGCATCCCGAGATCAGAGACCATCTGTTTGAGTACGTGCAAGCGCTGACATTTCAGTGCGTCCAGACAGGATTGTGCGGGGTTCGGCACCATCGTGAACAGCGCCTCGCGAGCTGGATTTGCCTTGCTAGTGAAGCTGTTGACGCCCGCGTGCTGCCAGTCACCCACGATTACCTTTCCTCGGTGCTGGGACTGCGCCGCGCAGGGGTAACGGAAACGTTGATTCGCTTCGAAGAGCAAGGACTGATTCGCAAGATGCGCGGGGTCTTGCAGATCGACAACCCCAAATCGCTCGAAGAAAAGGCATGCTGTTGCTACAAGCTCGTCTCAGCTGCCTATGCCTCCTCATCAGTCCGCACTCTGGGCGAAGAACAGGCGAGCTAGCAACTCCCGAGTGGCGTTCTGCATCCTCTCGGTTCTTGTTACGCGAAGTTGAGGCAATTCTCCCCGGGAAAGGCCACACCGTCACGAACTAATCGTTCCCGTTGCGCCGTGCAGCTGGCGGTGGGTAACCGATCGTCGGCGATACCTGGGCTGGTCAGCTTGCGGTTGTCGCAACGCTGACGCGTCGTCGTTCAGCCGCGCGATGCGGTTCGGCGATTAGCGGGCACGCTGGACAACCGGTCTCGCGTTGTGCTCAGCAGGATCGCTGGATGGGCGCAACGAAGCCGGAAAGCTACCGGGCGCGACATCCACACTTCGTCAACTCGGTATGCTGGAAAGCCTGGAACCGCCGCCGGAATTAACCAACCACTTGTCCTCCGCGGACTTAGAGGCTGTCGGCGTGCGCGGCCGGAACATTTTCTCAGATTCTCATCGAGGTGCTGGGTTATCGGGATCGAAGGTGCTGCTATCATCGTCCGGGTGATGATGAAGCAAATGGGGCAGCTGGCGCCATGTTGACTCGAAGCGATAAGCCGAGCACTTTGAGCAGTCTAAGTATCAATTGGCTGGTCTCTTCAAGACCGCAATATTTGCCATGAAACGCACGCCGACGTTGGGGACAAATGCAAGCTCCTGCTGCCTTCGCCCCAACGAGTTCGGCCGCTGCCGAGCACCCGAGGGCTGTCGTATCTTGAATATTGATCATCACATTTTCCACGGCGCACCGCCCCAGCGCGTTGGTCAATTGGGTGCGCGGCGCTGGATGATGTCCCTTTCGAAAACCGCTGGCAGCCAAGGGCAAGGCCCGGCGAGCAATCTCAGGCTCGGAGTTCTGATTCTAGCCTACGCCAGAGCGAACCAATCCCTCTGTGTACCAGATCCACAAATAGCCAATTTGCGTCGCACGAGCATCTGTCCTGCCCTTGAGACTTCCCATGCAATCTCGTCGATTTCAGCAGCGATCTCCTCGGCGCTACGCAGTTCGCGCCTTCGCAGCGACTTCAGAACGCGCCGCCCGAGCGCGACGAGGTCGAAGTTCGGCTCGACGTTACCTTCTTCAAAGCGGTCACACCACAGGAGCTGGCCGCGCCAGGGGACTCATCATCTCGCGTGGGATCTGATTTCCGTCTAGAGCGCCCGTACATGTCAGACATGGCAACTCAGGAGCCAACATTTGCACGCGCCCGGTGATGTGGGTGACTGCGCCCTCCCGGACGGTAATGCTCGTGCCCAATGTCGATTGTGGGCACCAGGTATTGGTAGGCGATGTGGCAGACCACTGCCCTGCTCGCATGGGAATCAGTGCAGAGGAAGACGAAGTCGAGGCCGACAAGCTCCGCCGCGATGTTCGCATCGACTACATCGGCTCTCAGTCCCCGCACCCGCGAGGCCGAGGAACACGCGTGTATCTCCCTTTCCGCGACGGCGATCTTGCTCGTGCCCACGTCACTGGGACCGGCTCCGGCCAAGCGGTTGAGGTTCGTGGTTTCGACCACGTCAGGATCGATCAGCACGAAATCGCGAACGCCGAGACGAGTAAGCTGTTGGAGCATCACTGACCCTGTACCACCGACCCCGACGACACCCACCTTCAGTGACGAGATTGCCCGCTGACCATCGGCACCGAAGGCGCGCACCTGCCGATCGTATCGGACATCGCCGCCTTCGGCGGATTTGTCGGACGACAGGAGGACCAGTCGCTGGCCTACCTGCCAGACTGGCACCTCCTGGGCCGTGCCGATCCGCCGGGCTCGGCAGCCCACCTGACTGAATACGAGCGCCAGGTGTTCGCCTTTAGGCGCCCGGCGACGCAGATAGCCGGCCAATGCGACCTCGCCCGCATCGTCGACTGCGGAAAATCGTGGATGGCTCTGTCGAACGGATGGGTATGCACCAGCACGACGCTTCGTCCCAGCGCGCGGGCACGTGGCGACTTCGACGATGAATGCAGGTCGAAGCGTTGCCGACACCTCATCGCGATGCTCGTAAGCCGAGGCGGCCACGGTCTCTACGTCGTCCACCAACCATGTATCGGTGTGCGGATCGTGCACCGAATAGGCCACCCCGCAGCTCTCGAGTGGCGCTGAGGCCAGCAGGTCGGCCGAAGCCCTGCGATAAGCAGGCCAGGAGAAACGCAGTCCGCTCATTGCAGTCGCCTCAGGCGATCGGCGATGGTGTTCATCCAGCTTGAGAGCGTGTCGCGGTTGGGATTCCATGCTTGGACATGCCAGGAGAACCAGAGTCCAGGCTCCGCGGTCTCCGGGATAATGTTGTTGTTGCCGGCATTGCACGGCATGCGTCCACCCTCGAGCATCAGATCGTTGTCCGCCCAGAAGCACTCGGGTGCGGCAAAGGGGTAGCCGGTCGGAACCAGAAAACGGATCGAAGTCGCAGCCCTGCTCCAGCCGGACGGCAGCGAGATCGAACCGATCGTCACCAGGATTGCGCCGCTCGGCAGTCCTTGCGTACGCACATCCGGCCAGCGCCGGCGCAGATCCTCGATCTGGATTTCAGCGGCCGCCCATCAGCCGAAGTTCGCCTTCGGGGCCGACGAGAAGCGAAGTGGGCCCTTGTCCTTGTCTAACGAGACCCGTTCGTCATCTCCGATAATCCGATCGGGATCGTTTCCGTGCCCTTCGAGAACGAGATCATGAGAGGCGTCCCAGTCGGCAACGCGCGCCTTAATATGCAGCCCTGTCAGTGCCGGCTGGTCGGTCTCGTACTTCTTGCCGCCGACAAAGAAGAAGTACGTCTCGTGGTGTCCGTTCTGCTCGTCACCCATCTGTTCGCCTCTATTGTCGTCGCACCCCGGCGCGGCTTCCCAGCCGAACATGTGCGAGCTCCTGCAAATCACACGATGCGGGCCCCCGGCCCGCGTGCCAGGGCGTTGTTATACGAACAAGGTCGGTGATTTCCTTCGAAATGCGACTGATCCATGCCGAACGGCGCAAGAGAGAGGCTGAAGGGCTCAGGATCCGCGCTCTTTCGGCGTCGGCCGGCGTCAGTTCTCATGGCGGGCGCGAATCGAACGCGCGATGGGTTTCCCGACAATCCAAGGTCACGCCGCCCAAGTGGCTTGCACCTGAAGCCGAAGAAACCGGGCTGACCTCCAAAAAGCGCCGCGGCTAGAACGTTCGCTTTCCCCATGTTGCATGCACTTGTCCACTTGTCCGGGTCCCCGAGCTCATTCGAAAGCACCCGGCGCATCCGCGTCGGGAGAGGCGGCCTTCGGCTGCAGCCCAAACTCGTGAAGCGATAGCCGCGTCCAAGCGTCCAATGGTCTGCGGCAGACATAGGACTGACTTTTGGAGCCTCCAGAAAGGCGACTTTTCAACTACCGCAGAGATCGGGGGTGTGGCGCGCACACATGGCAAGAGCGTTTGGCTTTCTTCCGATTGGACATGGGCCGCTCGGGACCGGATCAGCGGATTAAGGGCGTGATTGTTCTCCATGCGCAAAAAGCGGACGGCCAGCTCCTGCTCTGGACCGACACTCCGCACGACCATCTTATTGGGTTTCGGGCCGGACCACCCGTCGTCTGCAGCCAGGGCCGGCCGTTTCGATCGTCAGAGACCGTGAACGGGTCGCCCGGCTGTACCGCCGGCCACCGAAATAGGCGTGTAAGCTTCTTTCCGCTGAGGGGGCGGTCAGATTTGCCGACGGGTGTCATCACGACAACGAAGAGCGCATTCATGAGCAGCCAAATCGACAGCAAGCACAGGGCGGTGTGCATGGCAGTCTCCGAATTCGTTCATGGTAGCGGAGAGCTTCTGCCGAGTTGGACGACTCCTTGCGAACCACACAAACCGCGCGTCTACCATCGGTTCCTCGACTGATGGGCCGGCTACGACTCATTTGGGCGGATTGTCCCTGCATGCTTCCTCCGCCGAAGGGCATCGGCATGGCCGACAAGAACGGACCCGCGAAACAGCCCGCAGCTCTCTCGTCCAGGGCTTACAAGACGCGCCCTTCTAAAGACCGACTCACAGGATCGAACGTCCTTGCGACCGGCGGCCCCTGCGAAACAGAGCCACACCAGACCTCCAACCCAATTCTTTGCTGAGGATGATTGAGCGCGCATTCTATAATTTGCAGAACAGTCATCTAAACAAGAGTTTTGCAGTCATCAAGCTCCGCGCAAGAGAGCCGACGCGTAACCGGCCTGCGGCCGAAGGGAATAAGGCGTCAGCTCTGCATCGGTCTAGGTCTCGTAAACGTCCAGCGGGAGCGTCCGTGTGCGCCGAACACTAAACGCAGCGTCAGAGAAGTGTCTCAACGAACCCACTTCCCACGATGATGCGGGAGACTGCAGGATCCCTGCCATGGCCGCAGATTCAACGCGTACACCAGCTGAATTGCGCAGAAGTCCGGCTTCACACAACGCTTCATTGCGATGCGACATTTACCTCCGATCGCCCGCGGTAACAAGCCGTGCGGAAAGTCACTGAACACTGTGCGAGGGAGCGCAGCGTGACACGATCATCGTTCGGCCGCCGCCCCGTTTGCGCCGACGAGGCTGCGGACGGTGGCACCCCGTGAAGGACGAGAGCGACGGCAGTCGATCAGGAACGAGCGTACCGTCACGCCACCTGCAGCAGCCCTCGTGATCCGAAGGCCATACACTTGCCCGATCGCGTGTCCTCGAGGCGGCCACTCTCTATCTCGCGACCGCGTTGCCGTATGTATCAACTATGCGCCGAAGGTGAACATCTTCACTTCCGAAATAAATGAAGACCTGCAAACAGCCGGAATGGTGAGGACGTATTAAAGCCTTTTGAGCATCGACCGCATCGTCCAATCAAGAGTGACACCCCGCAAGCAAACACGCAGCACTTTTTACCGTTGGCGCGCTCGGACAGCGCATCCTCGCGGAACCCCTCTTCTCTTCTCAGAACTGATAGGAGAACTCCGTTCCTGTTTGAGCTATTCCTTCCAGGTTGATGATACTTGCCACCCAGCAGCGAAGCCCACAGCCGATTGGCGGCCAATAGCCGGGCTTTGAAGTCGCAGATGCTGGTTTCGGATGCTGCAATGTGAGTAGCACGACAAGTCGACAACCGCTTTACGATCGCGAGCCGGAGCACCTCCGCTATGGTTTGTTCCACATGAGTGTGAGCTGTCATCTCACCTAAGGGGCATGGTGATTCAGGTCCTCGATTCCCATTCAAGTGACTGCTCTCCGCCGATTGTTTTTGTCGGCAGAAATCGGGCCGGTAACTGGGTTGCCCGCGAAAAACGGGGCTCGTTTGGCGGGCTTTTTATCAACCGCGCTGAAGCTCTGAAATACGCTCTCCTCAAGAACGGACGCCATCCAGAGAGCGTCATCGAAGTGACGCGTGAGATCGAGCTCGATATTCCGATCCCGTGAACAGCAGAACATTACGGATGTGACCGTTCTTCTGCACCTGTGCTGCCCTTCGAAGCCGAGGCACTCGCCATCGCAGGAGTAACCGCCGCCAGCCGATGTTCTTGAGCGTACGCATTTCAAGCATTCAATCAGTCAGACCAGCGGCTTTCCGTCGCAGATTCTGTCGGACGACAATCATCGGCCAATCATTGCGTCCGCTCGACGAGGCGTTACATCGTTATACACCTGAATATGAGCCGTCCTGACTCGTGCCGTTCGACGACATAAGATGAGAGCTCCAAGGACGCGCCATCGACTGCTCCATCTGGAACAGTTTCACTACATAAGCACAGCGCCAAAGAACTCGTCGGTTTCAACTGCATCGGCCTATCTTGAGGTGGAACGCGTTCGCGGGCTTAACGCCATCTCATCCGCAGCGATACGTTCCATTGATGTCACCTACCAGTTCTCGACACTGGGATCCGACGGCCGTCGAGCTTTCAAGAGTGTTATGCGCCGATGATCTCACCTCGCCTAGTGGTCCGCAGCGCCCCACAGTGACGATCGGCGATCGAAATAAAGCACGCCCTGTTCATAGCAACAGCGCCTGCATTATGGCTATACAGCTGCGGGCGCGTAATTCGATTCGCATTTCGCCGGAGCAACCCACGGCCGGCCCTCACATTTCGCTAGATCTGCGTCAGTGGCAACGTAACCGCGGCCGTTACTTTAAATAAGACGCAGACGCCGCGCCTTGACGACGCACTGGGTACGGCTGGTCGTTTCCAGCTTTCGCATCGCATTCTTGACATGAAAGTTGACGGTGTTCTCGCTCACTTCCAAGATGACTCCGATGGCCCAGGATGACTTCCCCTCCTCGACCCATCGCAAACACTGTCTTTCCCGTTCCGACAGCATAACCTCTTGCACATCCGCCATGAATTTCTCCTGGAGCCGAGAGGACCAGAACGAGATCAGCAAATGCCATACCACTCAGTGGCACCCGCAAACTCTCGCGGCAGGACAAGTTCTTGGGCGATTGCCGGTCCATTCTCGGGAGACTGCCATCAACTGCAGCCCTATCGGCGGGATTGCGACATATGTCGTAACGCAACAGCAGCATTTACGACAATCGTAGCAGTCGATATTTGCGTCAACATCTGTGTGAGCTGGATATCACCCTTTGACCAGGCGCTCCTCCCGCCAGGGGTGAATGCTCTGTGAAGGGCCGCAGCACCCGGCTTGTGAGCCCAGATCCTTCAATTGCACCAAAGCTTTCCTTTCCAGCGTGTCGGCTCGACGCATCCACCCATAACGACAGCCTACCGTTCGGCGCCAATCCTATGGCGATATGCAAGCTTTTACGTCCCGATAAACCTACCAACGCTGGTCATTGATCGGCATCACGACAAAAAGATATGAACAGTGAAGTTTGCGCCAATCGACGCTCGGCCTCAGGATTTCTGTATGCAGTATCAACCACAATCCGTTCGGCCTAACGCAGGTCATCAATGCACTCGGCCGTCGTCTGTCGAAATACTTCGCGCCCAGGTCTGCTCGAATGGCGAGCTCTCGTTTCTGATGGAGGCGCATGATGGCCTGTCCGCCACAATCGCCCAGCGCTCGGGATTCAAGGGGCTCTGGGCGTCTGGGTTGTCAATTGCTAGCTCGCTCGGCTATCGCGATGCCAACGAAGCTTCATGGACCCAGCTCGTCGCGAGCGTCGAACGCATAGTGGACTCGACCGAGCTGCCTGTGCTCGTTGATGGCGACGGGGGCTTCGGCAATTTCAACAATGCGCGCCTCCTGGCACGCAATGCGATGTCCGTTGCCAAGAAGCCGCGGAAACCCGCTGATTTCCCGGTGACCGCCGAAGGCCAAAAAAAAACAGGACGGCAAGGCGATCGCAAGCACGGAGGATGCAGATCTCGCTGCCGACGTGGCCGAACGCCTTAACGACGACGAAGCTTGGCGCGAAGAACGCCATCTTATCGAAGCGCTCCGGTCTGCCGCGGTATTCATGGCTGCCGCGAAGCGCCGCGCGCGGGCGATCTGCTCCAACAAAAACTCCTTACTCCTGGGCATGGCGTCATCTTGGTTCGATGCCCTGTCCCACAGACCAATGCGCAACGCGCGAGTCTGTTACAGAAGCGGAAATTGAAGGTCTCCAATACGTCAAATCTTCAGGCCCGCTCGCTGTTGGGTTTTTCATTTCGAGCCCGGCGATCGGTGGGCGCGCGATGGCCTTGGTGAGCTCGGCGCCGAAGAGGAAGATCTGCGCCGAATAGTAGGTCCAGAACATCAATGCGATCAGCGCGCCGGCCGCCCCATAGGGTGAACTGGGCGCTGCGCGCCTGAGATAAATCCCGATCAGCGATTTTCCGACGGCGAACAGCACGGCCGTACCCTGGAGGATTTGTTGGAGAACCCCGCACTCCCGGGTGGCAAGTATGAAGTGGGCATCCTGTAAGGCGGCGTTCTCAGGCTTCCTGGACAACGATGCCTTGAGCCGCGGCGCGGCCATCGCGTTCTACGCCGCGACCTCACTAGCACCCGTGCTTTGGGGCGCGCGCTACCGACAACCGGACGGCGGCCCGGAGGCTGGCCAAGAGTATCGTTGCGGATGTGGGTGTCGGACTGCGGCGGGGTGTGGGGTCCCCGACCAGCGAAGGCGGCGGGTCGCGGGGGCCTTATAGATGTTGTCCCGGCAACCTTTCGAGCAACATAGGTGTGTAACATTCCACACGCCGTCTTGAATTTACCAAGATATATCAGAATGCTGTAATTCTGCCTATGCAATCCTTTCTTAGGCATCGCGCCCTTGTTGGGTCAAAGCTGACAAGATTTGTGAGGGCTCAAACATCGCCACTTCCTCATGTCGAGCACCACCAGCCAGAAAGGGCCGCCGCGTTGACCGAGGCCATCTTCGGGCAAAGTTTGAGTCGGATCGGCGTTTAGACCTCGATGGAGAAGAGACGGCGCGGCCTTCTCGGTATACAATTCGTTCTCCGCCGCGTGCAATTGAGACGAGGCACGCGAGCTCATGAGGTAAGCGGTTGGAGATGCCGCGGCTCCTCGAGTTGCGAGGGTATGGTGGCGCGTGTGGCAGGCACGGTAATCGAGATTGCCATTGGCGAGGTCGTCATGCGCGCCGGCATGGGATGCCAGCGAGGCGCACTTGCAGCGGGTGATTCGGTCGATCCGTTCGGCATGATCCCCTCAGGTCTGAAGGTATTCCTGACCAGCCATCCAATTTCCGCAAGAGGATCGATGGCCTTGTTGCGCTTGCGGCACGGTCAACTACCAACCCTTGCAATTGATCTCGATGACAGAAACATGTCACCTTCGACTGATGAATGTCGGCCAATCAAACACGCCGGCAAGGACTCGGCATGCAAGATCAATCAGGACAAACTGTTGCCGCCGGTGGTTCTGTTTTACGCATGGCTTGCACACTCACCGAGATGCTGCGCGCACAAGTCTACTGCAGCAGCGAACTCTCGTTCCTCATGGAAGCGCATGACGGCCTCTTCGCAGCAATCGCTGAACGCGCTGGTTTCAAGGGGCTCTGTGCATCGGGTCTATCGATAGCCTGCTCTCTGGGTCACCGCAACGCCAACGAAGCATCGCGGAGCCAATTTGTCGGCGTCGTCGAGCGGAGAGTCCAATGTTAAAATACCTTTGGGATCCAGCGAACGCCATAACAATCACAGGTCTTCTTTTTTCGTCTACCAGCCTATTTCTTGCTCTCTCCGAGCGCCTCGAGCTATCTGTGGCAGTAGCGCTTTGGGCTGTTCTATCGGACCACCTCGATGGGTATGTGGCAGGTCGTACCAAGGGTCGCGATCCAGATGTTGCAAGGATGGGAGCGAGCCTCGACGGGTTTGCGGATATTGTCTATGGAGCCGTTCTGCCTGCGGTAATTGTGGTACAAGTCAGCCAAGGCTCACCTCTCCCTTGCGACCGCAACCGCGCTACTGGTGGCTGGTGCAATAAGGCTTAGCTACTTTGCGAACTTTGGCAGGTCGTGCGATGAATGCTTCTTGGGCGTTCCCTTGTCTTACGACGTGCCGCTCCTGGCGCTCTTATTTCTTCTTAAGCCTCTCATTCCTGCTGAAGCATTTTCTGACGTCGTGAACATTGGCTTCTTGCTGCTCGCTATGGCGCATGTCGCGCCTGTTCGTGTGCCACCACTAAGCGCAACAATGTATACGGCAATAGGCATCTTCGCCGTCGCATCATCGGTGGCTTTAGCCAGTCGGTCCTTTTGATTGGAGATGGAAGTATGATCTAGCGCGTGAGCTGCTGCGTGTTGCAGGCTTCCCTACCATGCAGGTCACATGATGAGTCTCGCCAACTGCAGTGTGCGCGCACCAGTCTTATTGCCGGGACAAATTTTCGCGAATCGGCGTTCCTCGATGCTTATCGCCGTGAACTAATCGAGAGAACGCGATCGTTCTGGAATTTTCGTTGGCCTTGAAACGTTTCAGCTAGTCTCACTTCATGAACAGCACAGCACAAATCAACGTACCGCTTAGGTCGGACGACGTCTTTGACCTCATCAACCGATTCCCCGGCGGCTATTGGAGATATGACGTCAAGGACTTCGTCCTTCTGGTGAATCCTTATTTTCCGCCGCAAGCGTTCCTTGACGAACTTAAGGACGCTCTACCGCGGCTTATCACCTGCTATCCCTCTCCTAATGTGCAGATGGTTCAGCTTCTTGCGGATGCGGTGAAGATTCCGGCGAATAATCTTGTCATTTGCAATGGCGTGGCTGAACTGATCCCCATCCTGCTTGGTCGACTGGGCATGAGGATTGCGGTCCCGGTCCCAACCTTCAATCCCTATGAAACCACCGCCTTGCCCGGGCGGTTGTCACGCTTTATTCTGCCAGCGCCAGATTTTGAACTCGATGTGCACTGCTATGCAGAATTTGCGCGTACAAATGGTGTCGACGGCGCGGTCGTGATATCGCCGAATAATCCAACGTCGCGGATGGTTCCCTATGCGGATTTGCTATATCTCGCTTCCGCGCTTCGAGCTCAACAGCAACTCCTATTGATCGATGAGTCATTCATCGAATTTAGTGAAGTCGGACGAAGTGCGAGCCTGGAAAATCACTTGCTCGAATTTCCCAATGTGATCGTTCTCAAAAGCCTGGGAAAGATTTACGGGACATGCGGTTTGCGGATCGGGTATGCGGCATCGGCAAATGCAAAGACGATGAACGAAATTAGAGCCGCCCTCCCCACGTGGAATGTCAATACGTTTGCTGAGTTTTTTCTAAGCAAGCTTCCTCACCTTGCGCACGCGGCAGAGCAGAGTTGGATGAGGGTGGGCAGCGACAGGAACAAACTATACGCAGAACTGCGCAGCATCGACGGAATGAGAGTTCTGAAGCCCGACGCAAATTTCGTGTTCTGCGAACTCCCGCCCCATTGGCCGGATGGGGACGTGATCGCCTCAAAACTTTTAAAAGATGGACGGATATTGATCAGGCACAATGGCGGCAAGACGCTTCAGAATGGCAAACGATTCTTGCGCATCGCAAGCCGCACTGAAGACGACAATAAGTTTTTGGTGGAAGCACTGAAAGACGTCGCTGATTAACGCCCCCGGTACCGAGCCTTCGAGTTCGCCTGCGCAGCTCCCCAAGACCTCCTTCAGCACTGAGCGAAAGGCACAGCCGCGGCTCCGCCGGAGCGGGGCATCGTCGCCTCCGCCGCTTCCACTGCTCCACCGAGAGATCGAGCTCGCCGTCTCGATCGACGTAAATCATTAAATTAGTTCAGCGAGACTCCTCGGCTCTCCGTCCCGCACTCCTGGCCGTGGCATCGAAAGGCGCCCCCTGGCGGAGAGGGAAATCGTTACGCCCCCGAAGCAAGGACTGCGAGCTCCGTGTTAGGCGGCACGCCGAGATCTTAGGGCAGACTGACGAAGTAGCGGCGTGGTACCTTTGCAAGACGCCGCTCGATTCCGAGTGCGCGCGTGACCGGGTCGTAGGACTCATCAACGAGCTTTCGATCCAAATCAAACAGTCCGAAGCGTTTGCAGGACATTCGGAAACGAACCTTGAGCCGCAGCTCTGGACGAAGTAGCGTTTGCTTTTGGGGCCGCCGTGCGCCCCTATTTGGGATCGTCTTTTACCTTCAGCTCGAGACAGAGAAATCGGCGAAGCCAGCGTCGGAAAAATCAAACACGTAGCCAGGAGCTCAGACAAAGTCGACGAGGTCGTCAGTGAGCTGCAGGTTGATGGACCGAAAGCCGCTCACGACGTGCGTCCGCGCATCGGATTGATGATCTTAACTCCGGTGAAATCTCTCTCGTTATTCGTTACAACGGTACAGTCGTTGGCTCCCGCAACGGCTGCGATGATCATGTCGAGCCCGCGGCGCGGCTGTCCGGCGATTTTGCCCTCCGCCATAAGGCGCGCCCAGATAAGCCCGGCCTTCTCGTCGAATGACAGAATGCGGTCCGCGAACAAGGCCTGAGGTCCCTCCGGACCGGAGAACCATGCATCGAGAGCGTCCTGCTCTTCCCGCGGGGCTTTTCAAGGATGCCGCGCCGGATTTCCGCGACCGTTAGTGATGTGATGAATAGATCCTCGTCTCGTTGCGCTGCCATCCAGGCCAGCAGTGACTCTGACGGCTGCGGCTTGACGACGTTACTGATGATGTTTGTGTCGAGAAGATATCGCGTCACAGATCGACCTTGCGCCCTTTTTCGCGCGGGCGCGTCAGGTCGAGATCGGCGTCGACGAGTGGCGAGCGTCGCAATGCGTTCAAGATGCCACCGGGCTTGGAGGGCGAGACGGCCTGTTGAACCATGCGCCGGAGATTACCAGCTTCCGGCCCTTCATCAGTCAGCTTGCGCGCAAGCGCTCTGATGAGGTCGCGATCGGTCTCGAGGGCTTGGAGTTCGAACCGCACAATGCCGCGCTTCGTCAGCCGGGATCGGTAATTTTCGATCGCCCTTTTCTGTGCGCTCTTGCTCACTGATCGCCTCCTTTTTATATCTGGTTATATATCCGAATATTCGGTTCAAGGCTGCCGTTCGTCGGTGACGGCGAGAGTGGTGCCGGCGAGATCCTGCCGCCGTCGGCACAAACCGTTGGCCTCTACATGACCGCCTGCGCTTTGGGCGCGGCGACGACCGATCGCAAGGCCAATTCGTTTCGACGATCGAGCGCCGGCTCTCGGCCCTGATCTGGAATTTTGCCCAGCGCGGAACGCCGCCCGACCGCGCGCATGGGCATATCGCGACCGTGCTTGCCGGCATCCGCAACACCCACGCCGCCTCGCCCAGCAGAAAGAAGCCGTCCAGCCCGAGGATGTCATCGCCCTGCTCGAAGCTCGATCCCGGCACGCTCCGCGGTCTGCGCGATCGCGCGATGCTGCTCATCGGCTTTGCCGGTGGCTTACAGCGCGGACATCGTCGGTCTCGACGTCGACCGCAGCGATACCGAGGACGGCGAAGGCTGGGTCGAGATCCTAGACAAGGGCCTGATCGTCGCCCTGCGGACCTGGCTGAAGGTGGCGCGGATCGGCCACGGTCAGCTGTTCCGCCGGATGCGCGGTCGAGGCAAGGACGTCCAGCCCAATCGCCTGACCAACCAGCAGGTCGCGCGGCTGGTCAGACGCGCGGCCCTTGCCGACCGGCGTGCGCGCCGATCTGCCGGAGGGCGAGCGCGAGACGAAGTTTGCCGGACATTCGCTGCGCGCTGGCCTCGCCTCCTTGGCCGAGGTGGACGAGCGCTACGTCCAGAAGGAGCTCGGCCATGCCAGCGCGGAAATGACTCGCCGCTACCAGCGGCGGCGCGAGCGCTTCCGCGTCAACCTCACCCCAAGGCCGCGGCCTCTGACGCTGAAATACCCCTCCCTCATCTGGACGCGGCTTGAGATCACCTGAAAAGCGCAGAAAACCACCGCTCCCCCCCGGATTTGACCATTGTATAGCTAGACTAGCTAGGAGGTCTCGAAGATGGAATGGCCACTACAAGACGCAAAGAATCAGTTCTCCAAGGTGGTGCAGAAGGCAAGGACGGAAGGCCCACAGATCGTCACACTGCGGGGCGAGCGCGCTGCCGTTGTATTGTCGGCCGCCGACCACGACGCGCTGCGTGCCGGTCGACCGACCTTGGTCGACGACTTGCTAGCCGGTCCAACTTCGGACGACGAACTCGCCGAGGCAGTCGCGAAGCGTGCCAATACGCCAAGCCGCGACGCGGCGCTCCGATGTATCTCGTCGACACCAATGCCGTCTCGGAGGCGCGGCGGGGTTCTCCGCAGGCGACAGCGTGGCTGCGCTTGGTCGACCCGGCCACGATCCATCTCAGCACACTTACCCTCGGCGAGATCATGCGTGGCATTGCGCTCAAACAGAAATCCGACTCGAAGGCAGCTGGTCATCTCGCCGAATGGCTTCGCAAGCTACGCCACGATCACGCCGATCGTATCCTTCCAGTGACTGACCAGATCTCGGTGGAATGGGGACGGATCGCGGCCATCCGGCCGCGCGGTGACGTCGCTGGGCTGATCGCAGCAACCGCGATCGTCCACGACCTCATCCTCGTGACCCGCAACGTCGCAGACTTCGAGGACACAGGTGCCTCGGTCGTCAATCCCTGGGACGCGAGGACCTGAAGGAGAAGCCTAGGCTCGTCCAGGGCCCGGACGTCTTGCCGCCCCACTTACGAATTCAAGCTCGGTCGACGCGCCAATTCAGGCGAAGCGCGCATGCTCATCACCTCGCCCATCGCCAATCTGAGCTCGTCTGGGCGTCATTCAGTCCGACATGGCCGGTATAGGCCGCGAGGGCCGCCGAATTTCAGCGCGACCAACACGGTTTCGCTGCCCAACTCCCGCGAGACGTGCTTGGCCGCATGCGTTTCCAGCACGGAAACAGCCGACTGAATGAAGGTTCGCCGAGCTCATCGATCAGATCGTCGAACGCGGCAGAGAACGGCTCGGCCGCGGCACTGGCGGGGTGTTTTCGGACGGCCAGGGTCACCTTGCCGACCACCTCGTCCACCAAGCTAACGATCTCACCGGCGCGCGCTTCCTGGGCGCGATGCTCCGCCCGCGTTCGCGCAGCGATTCGGGTGTTAATCGTGAGACCTGAGCGATCATCGCCAAAGATCGTCATGATCCGCACCGTTTGCCCCATAGCATAGTCAAAGATTAAGAAGAGGAGACCGGGGAAATCCCCCCATTTCCGAACTCACATCACATCGCGCACAAAACGCAAACCATCACCTCCATATGGTGACGGCCGGTGGGCGGGTCGAATTCATCAACCTTCTGCAATGAGAAGTGGTCCCGTCCAAGCCTGCGTCAAACAGCAGGAACTCATTTACCCCCGTTAAATGGGTTGATAATGGCCAACTCGATGGGAGTTCCAACCCACTATAAGGGTTGAATAATGGAGAACTAGGAGATATAAACCCATCGAAATGGGTGCATCAATGAACCTGACGATCCAATCCTTCTTCGATGGCGAGTGGCACGACGCTGCGGTGGTGGAGATCGAAAGGCCCGAGCTAGGGCACAAGGGATCCTCGAAGACGAGCTATGAGCTCGAATATTTCGTGGAGCACGCCGCCATCGCTTTGGCGGAAGGAAAGTCCGTACGTGATCTGAGAGCGTATTCGATCGCGGCCCCCGTCGATCTCGATCACCGATACGCCAATACTTGGCCAGCATTCATTCTAGATTTCGTTCCGCAAGGGCGGCAAGCGAGACGTATCGCGGAGTTTATACAACTGGATCCAAACGCAGCCGCGACCGAAATCGAACTGCTCAAGCGGTCAGCCGGCTCCCCCGTCGGCAATCTCCGCGTCAAGGAAGCGCACCTTTTGGAGACCGAGCGGGTCGCTAAGATGGCGCGTCTCGGCATATCCATGGATGAGATCCTGAGCCGCGATGCGACCTTCCTCGAAGTTGCGAATCACTTCTCGATGCTGGCGTCCGGATCGTCGGGTCTTCAAGGAGACTGGCCGAAGGTCGCGCTTACCCAGTCGAAAGACGGGCTCTGGTATCCTGCCCCGATGGTGGAGGACCAGGACGCGTGCGCGCATGTCATCGCCAAGCTCCTACGGAGCACTGAACCTACGGACAAGCGCATCCTCGAGGCCGAAGCTGGCTATCTCAAGGTCGCCAAGGATTTCGGTCTGATCGTCGAAGGCGAAAACACCTATGGCGACGGAGTGCTGGTCATTCCCCGCTTCGACCGCCTGGTGACTGACCAAGGACTGGTGCGTTATGGCCAGGAAAGTCTCATATCGGCGCTCGGCGTTGCCGAGTTCGGCGCGCGGGGTCGACACGAGACCTATATCAAACTCATTCAAGACGTTTCGGCAGATCCCTTCGAGGACACGGTAGAATATATACTGCGGGACATCCTCAATCTTGCGATGGGAAACCCGGACAATCACGGCCGGAACACCGCCTTCAGGAAGTTTCCGGACGGACGCATCCGGTTGTCTCCGCTATTTGACTTCTGCCCCATGAAGATCGACGCCGCTGCAATCCCCAGATCCACAACTTGGGAATGCATGAGGATAAAGAACCGGGACACGCGCCCGGATTGGCGCGAGGTCTGCGAGGCCGTGGCCGCTCCGAGCGTTCCTGCCGAACGCTTGATGGAGCGTTTGGCGGCGAAAGAGAACCTACTTCGCGCCCTCCCCGATCTTGCGACACAGCACAAGGTGCCGGACACGGTCGTGAAAAACGCAATCGTCAAGAACATGGAAATGGCGGATAGCGTCGCAAAGTTGCGCAGCCTTCCTGTTAAAGGGTGATCGATATGCCTCGATGGCGTAAACCCACCAAAGAGGAAATCCGGAATCGTCGCGCGGCGATTTCGGCGAAAGCGCGAGCGGGCGAGTTGCGACTTCCCGACGCGGTGGCCGAGATGCGGTATGCTCTGGGACTATCGCAACCCGAGTTCGCGAAGCTCTTCAAACTTACAACGCGTCAGATCGCCGAAATCGAGCGCGGTGTGGCGAATCCGACCTCCCAGACGCTTCAAAAAATCGGGCGCGCGTTCGGATTCCAGATCGGGTTCGTGCCGATCACGCCCATCGCCTCCGTGAAGAATATGGAGGCGTAAACAATCTCGGCCCTGAGGGGGCCGAACTTCCGCTCGCGCAGAGGTCGGCAGCCTCCTGCAGGCCCATCATCGGCAGCAGCATCGCAGCCGCAGTGCCCATCATCATCATGGCGGTGTCGGCCCAATGAATGCGGCGATCATCGGTCCATCATCGGCGCTACCGGTCGATCCGGAGTGGACGTGAGACGACGGGTGGAATAACTTCACCGCGTGGTTCAGCCTCGAGGGTGCGTGGCCACAGGTCCAGGTACACCCGTGCTATCGCGCGCTTCGCACAATCAGCTCTACGCCGATTGATCTCCACCTCTCTCGAATGACCGAGCTGCGTTGGATCATTCGCGAGCTCTTCGTACTAGCCGTATTGCCATCCCAACTCTACGGCGATCTTTTCGACAAAGCCGGATCAAAGTCGGGCAACAGAATGCTCCGCGCCCTTTCGCGAAACGGCTGGTCCATTTCTTTTATCTGAAAGTTTGATATTCGCCCCGATCTTTTTGTAACTAAATCAATTAGTTAGCTGTAGCCACTCGCTTGAGTTGCCGACGGCTTTGCAACGCTTAGCGGTCCATGCGTGAATCGCTAGGCCGGATTGAGTCGCTGAACGGAACGTTTGGGATCAGTGTGTATTTATGTGTTGACTATCTGCCGTTCGCGTGTGTATAAATACACACATGAAATCGGCGGATATCATCAACGCCCTTAAGGCCCATGGTTGGGAACAGGTCGCCCAGAAGGGAAGCCACGTTCAGTTCAAACATCCAACTAAGACGGGCCGCGTCACGGTCCCGCACCCTAAGAGGGATGTCCCGATCGGAACGCTCAAGAGCATCGAGAAGCAAGCCGATTTGAAGTTGAAATGACAGCGCATAGAGAGGGCCATCGGCCCACCCAAGGAGGGGAGCTTTCATGCGACACTACATTGCCCTGATCCATAAGGACGCGGACAGCGATTACGGCGTTTCTTTTCCTGATCTTCCCGGCGTGATCACCGCTGGTACGGATCTGGACGATGCGCGCGCTATGGCCGCTGAAGCCTTGACCCTTCATCTGCAGGGACTGGCAGAGGACGGCGAAGCCGTACCTGAACCCTCCTCTCTCGAGGAGATCATGGCGAACGCCGAGAACAGAGACGGCGTTGCCGTGCTCATTCCAGCACCAGCGGAAGAGGTAAAGAATGTGCGCGTCAACGTCACCCTTCCCGCCGACGTTTTGAGCGAGATCGACGACTATGCCGAACAGCACGGCTTCACTCGATCCGGTTTTCTTGCGCAAGCCGCGAAGAAAGCGATCGCTGCCTGACTAGAGCTGCACCCGATCAAGCTGCATCCGTCTCCGAGCGCCGCCAGCTGTTGCGGCTGAAGTCGCACGCCAATAAGCGTCCCCCGTAGGGAGTGTGTTTCGGGTGGATGCCGATAGGGGGTCCCACTCGAACGCCGATTGACAAGGGAGTGGGCCTCGCTTTAGGCTTATAGGAAGCAGAGGACCTGTAACATGGTCGAGACGTTAGACACCTGACCTTTCCTGAAGGGGAGGATCCGGTTCGTCTTCGCCGACGGACCGGGCTTCGCGGGACACGATCCCGCGCGACACTGAGGTGAGCGAGGCAATCTTCTGGATACAGTCCATGCAATATCTATCCTATCGGAGCATAGGAGAACTGGGTCCTCGTGACCCGGCCCGCCGGTTCGGCTAATTGCGCTCGTCGCTGTCTTGACTGTTATTCTTGGTCGATGAACCGACCGTATTTTTCAAGCGCAGGTATTAAAACATCGTCGGCGTAGCGACAGCCCGTCGAGAGGACCGCCTTTTGGCCGACCTTCCTAGCCTCCTCCGGGGCATGGCCTTCGCCGGCATCGAGCCGGACCAGCATGGGCGCGTATCCCGGCTCCCATGCTTTCACTGACGGAAAGGTTGTGCGCAGGCTCGAGAGGATGGCCATGCCCGCATGATCCAGATCGCCCCAGAAGGCCGTGCTGATGTCGCGGTCGCCGTAAAAGGCCGCCTCGAAGTCCTCTACCTGACTTGCACTCGAGACGGTGTCCAGACCGTAGAAAGCCCTCGAGCCCGACGAATTCCTCATTCGCCCTGCCGCGCCCATGAAGCCGCCGGAATAGATCAATGCAGCCCCTCCATAGGGAGTGAGTCTTCCGTGCAGGAATGCATCGCCTGCGTCGCGGATGGCCCGCTCGAAGGAGGTCTTGTTTTCGACGAAGAGAATCCAGGAAAAGGTTCCAACAAAATAGACGTTTAGATGGATCGGCTGGGCTGGATAGGGGCACTCTGCCAATCCCAGTAAGGCCGCGATGAGCTCGGCCCTGTTGTCGAGCACCTTGGAGAGGCCCCAGAAGGTTCGGCTAGATACCTCTCGAAGGTGGACGTTTTCCTGGGCATCGTAGTGGGTGCGGACGGAGACCAGACGTTCGAAGACCTCTGTCGCGGAGCGACCCGCGATTGAAACGGGAAGCTCGCCGATGGCCGCCTTGATATCGTCATCGAGATCGCTGGCCCGAACCAGCAACCGCCATTCCTCCGAATATTTCTGGCCAGGCCGCGGCCGCCCGTAGAAGGTGCGAAGACGGTCCTCGTTGCCTTCGGCGGCCGATAGCTCGAATACGGGCTCGCGGTCCTCGCGGGAGCCGTGGCGAGCCGCCCGACGATAGACCACCGTTCCGATGCCGGCTTCGGAAAGGACGTCGAGAGCATGCCAAGCGATGTCGCGGTCGGCGATGGTTTCGGCCTCGAATATCTCCGGGGCCGTGATCTGGTCGATTGGGATTCTTATGGCGTTCTTACGCTGTTCCGGCCGCGACCGATCCAGCCGATCGAGCGCGATACCCAGCAGGCGCCTCGCGAGTGCATCGCCAAGAGCTGTTTCAGGGGTCATTCCGCCGCTTCTCCTACCTCTTTCTCGACGGGATTCGCTAATTCGAATTTCGCGGTCACATCCCGGATGGTGTTGCGGCGATGCTCCTCGTAAATCTCGGCGATCCGCTCTCGCTCGAGATCGACTTCGTCAATCCAGGTCTGCGATCCCGCGGTCGGCGCCTTCGAGAAGCTGATGCGCCGATTGAAGACGTCCATCAACGCTGCCATGGACTTGGTCGGGGCAGCGCAGATGAGCTGAAAGCCCATTTCCTTGGTCAAAAACGCAATAACGCGTCTGGTCCTGGCTTCGTCCATGTTCTTGAAGACCTCATCCAAAAACAATGTACGAAAATGCGAGATCTTTTGTTTTGAGAACAGCCTGAAGCTCGCAGCGAAGACGGCAGCGCGAATAATGTAGAACGGTGTTTCCGCCTCTCCGCCGGATCCAGTTCCCCAAGTCGATAGATTGCGCGGATCTCCGCCTTTCGAGGACTTTTCGAAGTCGTATTTCTTGTAGTGCCGATAGTCGGCGATCCGGTTGAGCTCCCGCATCGAATGCTCGACGTCGTTCGACAAGAGGAGCGTCCGAAGCTCCTCCATCGTCTCCTTTTCCTGGGGCGCGAACTCGGCCGCGGAAAACAGATCGGCCGGACCTGCCTCGGTGCGCTCGCGCACCGCGCGGAAAAGATCGAGATATCGGCTGTACTCTTCCCGCAGCGATTGCGTCATCAGTATCTTGTCGCCGGAGAAGCTGATGTCCTCGAGGCTCTTGTTGATCACTTCGATCGTACGGTCAGGCCCGGTGACCCTCTGGAGGATACGCAGACAGAAGTTCGATGTGAACGATCTGGTGAACTGGTGCTCCGCAAGCACAAGCTTTTCCCGTTGCTCGACCAGGCCGGTGTCGCGCTGGCGCCTTATCTGATCCGCGACCTGGTCGAATTGAGACTGAAGCCATTCCGTCATGTGTTCGGGCGAAGGCGACGGCGAGGGGTATTGCAGCGTGTGGACGATGATCTTCTGATATTCGAGTGCATCCCGGTTGTATTCCCGGAGCACGTTTTCGGCTGCGTTCTTGGAGTCCTGCGCCCACGATCGCCGCTCGTTATTGCGATCATGAAACGACTTGACAGGTCTGCCCGACTCCATTTCCTGACGGTAGAGCGTCTCGTACGGCAATTGTTTCATCGGCGGAACGCAGGAAAGCGCCGTCCGCCAATTCCTTTCCGAGCGTTCGGCGTCGGGCGTCAGTTTGACGATCAGAACTTCCTCGGTGGTGACTTGCCCGTCGGCGGCCCGAATATCGCGATTGAGTCCGCCGACCTTGGGAAGCAGTTCATCCTTGCGTCTGGTGAAATCGGTAACCTTCGATTTGGTCGACGCGGCCTGCTGCTCGAGCTCGGCGATGCTGGAGACGTCGAGGCCCTGAAATTCTTGGGTCGCAGTGCGCAGTTCCTTGCCTGCGGATTGAAACGATCCGACGTCCAAGTCATGCAATTCGGCGTGCTTCGCGCGCCCCATCAGGTTGATCGCATTTCGGACGCTTAGTTCGCTCGCTTCCTTCCTTCCGATCTCCACGACGATCTGGTCGATGGCATGAGCCAGCGCAGCCGCCTGACGTCGGCGGACTTCGAGGCCGAACACCAGCCGCTCGTCGGGCTCCGATCTGTTTCGGTAATTGTACCCCGCCACGGAAACCCCGTCTTGCAGCAATCCGCTGCGGACGTTCTTAAGCGCTTCTTCGGTCGCAACGCAGACGGCCCGTCCGTATCTTGCGGTCAGATAACCGAGAGCCACTTCGTCGTCGCTTCTCAACTTGCCGACAAGCGAGTCCGTCACGGCGACGCCGGCCTCCCTGAGGGCTCGGCCGATCTGAGCGACCGACGGGCGGGCCCCCCCGGCATCGCGATAGGAACTTAGCAACGCGATGACCCGCGTCTCGTACTCCGGCTCGTAGAGTATGGCGAATCTGTCGCCGCCTATGAATCCTTCCACCGCGTTCTGCCAGGATGGATCCCTCATCTCGACCACATCGCAGAGAATGCGTGGTTTCGCCTCGGGCAGGATCCGCTCGAGGTGGGCAGCGAATTCGGATACTCCCGGAGGATAGTTCGTCCGTCCGGAAGCCAGTGCCTTTTGCCTGGCTTCGCTATCCCGGCGCTTCGTTCTCAGCAGATCCAAATCCTGCCGCAGTCTGTCTTGAGCAAGGAGAAACGACTCGCTGATGGAATCGATCTCGCTGATCCACCCCGATCCGACTGCGGCATCGATCGCGGCGACCGCTTCCTGGAGGCGCCCGGCGGCCCCACCCTCGAGACCGTCCCTCACCGCGCTCAAGTGCCCTTCGATCTCCGGCAGGCTGATCCGGTCGATCTTCTCTCCTACGGCGCGGAGCCGAATCGAAGCGTCGCGCAGATCTTCGATTTCCGAGCAGGCGGACAACGCTTGCCGGACGACGTTCCGTGCGGCGTTCAGCGTAAGAGTGGCGTTTCGCATTCTCTGCTCGAAACTTCGGATCGCGTCCTGGCTGCGCGCTATCCGATCCTGGATTTCCCGTCGGATGCGATCGACGTCGCTTTCACGAATGCGGGTCCTCAGCCGCTCCCATGCTTCATTTTGGAGCGCCGCCTGCGTTTCGCACTCGAGGATCTCCTTGTTCATCTCGTCGAGAGCCAGGGTCGCTTTCTCCCTGGACGCGAGAGCCTGATCGCGCCGGTCCACGGCGTCTTGAAGCAACTTGGCGGCTTCCAGCGCGGCGAACATCCACTCTTCGATGAAGTGCTTTGCTCCCTCATTGAGCGATCCGTTGGCCTCCTCAAGAAGCCGGACGTTGTTCTCCATCCGCACGGCCTGTTGCCGAAGGTTGGAAACGTCGGTGATCGTGGTCTTCAGCGTCTCGATCATCCGAGCATTGTCATCGGGCTCCAGGATGTCTTCGCGGATCAGGGCATCGATATCGTCGGGTTGGCGGTAGGCGATCGAGTTGACGAAGGCGCGCATGCAGCCCTCCGCCTCCCGGCGGTCGACCGGGGATGATTGTCCCCTGAGAGTCGCGTATAAGCGGCAGACGTACTCGGTCTTCGTGCTGTAGTCCCGTACGGAATCCCTGCCGAACTTCTTGCGAAGTGCGACGACGAGTTCGTTGACAGGAATGACTTCTTCGGTGCCGTCGACGATCCTTATCAGATCAGCCGAGCCCACCTTGGCGCCGAATACGACGATCCTCACATCTTCCAGCGATTTGAACACAGGTTGGTTCGCGAGCCGTTCCAGCCTCGCTTCCGTACCGACGATGGCAGTGAACGGTTGCCCTGCTCCTTCGTCTCTATCGTCCGGCTCGAAATAAAGGCCGGCATACCCGTGGGCACCGTGCTGGCGGTGCGGCTCCGCGCTGTCGTCTGCGCCAAGGACGTAGGAAGCTACCGTGCGCTTCGTTTTCTTGCTCGAGGAGGTTTCGCTCTGAGCCGAGTTGTATTTGGCGAAGCGCAGCTCGTTTCCGGTCATCACGCCAATTACGGCATCGATGAACGAGGACTTTCCGGCGCCCGTTTCGCCGCCGAGCAGCACGACATCGGCAAGCTGCACGTCGCCGATCGGTAGCTGGCCCCAGTTTACGGTCGTCACCTGGTTCATGATCATCCGGCGGCATCCATTTCCACATCTTGTGCGTCGGTCGGGGATTCGGTCGCGTCCTCGGAGCCATCGCGCGTTTTCTGGATCGAAGCGACCGCGGCCGCCACCGCGCTGTCGTAGACGAGCGAAGCGATCTCCGGCCGGATGCTGATGACGGCGTCTTCGTCCTTGAGCTCGTCGATGTTGAATTCGGCGACGCCATGCTTCTTCAGCTTCATGAAGATCGCCCTTCGATGAGAGTCCGCGGCGGGCAGGTCGACCTTGAAGTTGACCTGCATGGCGGCGACGAACTCGGTCACCCTGACCGCCACCCGGCCACCGGGACCCATCCTGCGTTCCACGATGAGTTCGTCGTAGAGCAGCTTCAAGGTCAGAAGCGCGGCCGTGAAGTCCTTGTGGACGGCTCCTTTCAGCTCTCGCCGGATTTCCATTTCCTCGCCGACGTCCGGCAACCCGATGTCGCGCGCGCCGAACGGCTGGAGACGAAAGTGCGAAGTGCTGGGATCGTGGAATAACGAGGCGCCATACACGAACGTAAGCACGTCCTGGATCTCGTCCTGGCATCTTTGAGCGACCATATAGAGCGCCCGATGACGCACGCCGTCTTCGCGGGAAAGGAAGCCGCGGCTGATGAGAAGCGCATTGACCGCTTGGAATTCCTCCAGCCTGACGTTCTTAGCCTTCAACCGGTCCTGTATCGTTTTCATGTCAGGCCCTTTGCGAGATCTTGTGGTCGACCGCGAGAAATACCCCATTCGAACGGCGCTCATCGCCGGGTGAGACGGTCAGGCCGGTTTCGACGCCGAGGCTTCGGACGACCTCGACGGCCGATATCGCCGCGAGCAGCCGGCGGGCATCCCCGACAGGCATTTGGGTCACGGAGGTCGATCCACCGCCGGACAGCACCGCGGCGTTGACGCTGCTGACGACTTCCTTGGCCGGTATCGCGAAGGCCGCGGTCATGGCGTTGCGGATGTCCGCCGCCAGCATTTCCTCTCGCGACGGCTTCTTGCGGACGATCTTGGTCGGGGTCCGGATGCGATCGGCGCGTTCTGCGATCTTGAGGTCTGCCGGGTCGATCAGATCCGCACGGAGCGGAAGGAGATGGACGAGCATCTCTCGACAGAGGTCGTCGCGTTCGTCGTCGCTTGCAGCGGCGAACATGCCGGCGAACCTGATCAGCGGATCGTCGTTGCCGGCGGCGCTCAGCTTGATCAGTCTGCCGATGAGGATCGCGTAGTTGGTCGAGAACTCTCCGACGACCCGGTGCAGCTCTTCATGCTTGATGTCGCGGGTCGATTCCACGACCCTGCGGATCCGCGCCAACATCCACGTGTGCAGGCGCTCGCCATTGGCCTCTTCCTCCAGCGCGGGATGCTCATCGACGATCTTCCGATCCGCAGCTTCCAGCGTCGTGGGATTCATCCCCGCGATGCTTTCGGCCAAGTCCACGATATCCGAGGCGTGATTGTAGATGTTGTCGCTGTCGAAGTAGCGCGAGGCCCGCTTGTCGAAATCGTTCACGCCAAGCATGTATCCCGCGAGCGCATCCTTCGAGGTGGAAAAGGAGTGGCCCATGATGCGCCGCTGATGCTCGGTGAAGAGGTCCGAAACCTGACAGACGTCGTCGAATATGGTCGACGCGTACTCGTATGCGTCGACCAGATATTCATGATTACCTTCTTCGAGGAAGGCCTTCAGCGCTCCCTTGCAAGCGCGCACGCTGCGCTGGCGCGCTACCGATGTCTTCCGCCGGGTGTCGGCGAACATCTTGGCGATCCGCTTGCCTTCCGGTGTGAAGCGCCACAACACCTTCAGGAAAGAAGAGTCGTTGTATTCCTCGAGCATGCCGAAACGCTTCAGGCGCCTGCGCACCTTGTCGGCATACTCGCGGTCGTCGCCCGCGCCGTCCAATTCTTCGTCGCCATCTTCGCCGGAAAAGATCAGAGATCGGTTCTTATCTAACGAATCGACGATGATTTCCGTCAGAGTTGGGCGGTCGAGCACGATGTCGTAATCGGCATTCACCCCGAGCGTGCGTTCGTAGATTTCCGTCACCACCTCGAAGAATACGGCGCGATGTCTGCCGGTGAACGGCCTGAATATGTCCACCCGTGCCTTGGAGAGAAAATGTTCCTGCATGAAATACCCTTACCAACACAATATGCACAACACGTACGAGCAACCCTATTCACCCGTCTCGATCGAGACTAGACCGAATCGAGTGAGACATGGCGTTGCCAGTGCGCTGCAAAAGCCTCGTTCGGTTGAGAGGGCAACCATCAGGCTGCCGGGAGATCCATAGAAAGGCTGCACGCTCTGGCTGAAATGGAACAAATATGGAACGATAGGTCAAACCGAAATCGTCGACATGAGCCGAAGGTCTATAGGGGCTGGAGCTCATTTCGTTGTCCGCGCGGCGTATTTGCGTGCTGGACGATCCCGTAGTTTCTCTATGAGCGTCAAAAACTCAAACGCCTGCTCCGATTGGATTTCCATCACTCTGCTCCTCGAATCGATGGTGCGCCTAGGTCCCGTGCTCGATCATATCGGCCGCCACGGTGATGTGGCTGCTGCATTGGCTGAATGCCGTCGTTAGAAAGCAGGTCGAGCTGCTCTTGACGGAACCGGAGGTCACAGATGCCTGACGATCCGCTCGACGAATTCCACCATCGATCACAAATAGAAGATACGCACGGCAGACCGCCCACAGATCGACGCTTAATTTATGTCAGGGTTGTTGGGACGACCCCACGACGTCAGCAGAATCGAGATAGACTGTCTCACCAACCTGCGCACGATGAAGGTGCTGCCGGTATGCACCGCTGCTGGTTTCGTAGACCTCCTCAATCGTTCGAGGCACATCCTCTCCACCCTGAATAAAGACCTCAGCGAGGGCACGACCGGTCATCGTTGCCGGCCGCGAGAGGCCCAGAAGACCGAGCACTGTCGGCGAAAAATCGCAAATACCCGAGGGGACTTGTGAGGCGAAGCCGCCTTTGATCAGCGGTCCCGCCAAAATGCCGACCGACGACATCTCCTTGGCATGCAACCCGCCGTGCACTCCGAAGCCGACCGGCCCATCCGCACTCCAAGTGCGGCCGATAAGGCCAAATGGATCGAGTCCGTCATCCGATCGGAACGAGAACAGGATGTCCGCCGATCGGGCATGGTCGGCGAACACCAAATGGCGGGCAAAGCTGCCCGGTGCAACGCCATCGACCGCGCCACCCGCGGTGAACACCGGACCACACCAGGGCCTTTCGATCATCGCCCCGACTGCGCGGCGGATAACGGTGTCAGAGGGCTCGACGAGGTAAATTGCTCCGACCTGCCCTGGTATGACGATGGCATCGATCCCGGCCGCAGGTGCCGGGCCGCAGCGCAGTCCCGCAGCCTCGAGCGTCTCGAATAGATCGGCCCGCGCATGCACCGTCACGTGGCCATGATCGGAGGCGGCGATCAGATGCACGCCTTGGGACACGCCCTCAGCCTCCCACCAATCAAGCACGCGGCCAAACTGCCGATCGACAAAGCTGATTGCGTCCAGTGTCTTTGGCGCGCCAGTCCCACAATCGTGCGAGGAAATATCGGGCTCGCCGAAGGAGAGGATTGCGACGTCGGGCCGAATTTGAGGCCAGATTACGTCGAGGAACGCTGAAGTCAGAAAGGCTTGTGAGGCAAGATCTGGAGTGCCCGGCGGCGTCGGCGCAGGCGTCGGCCCGAGCAAGGTCTCGACCCGTTCGAGCATCTCGGCCGAGGTCGTAATGCAAGGGAAGTGGCCGGAGAGCGTCGCTTGGCCGAACTTTCGAGCCTTATGGTTCAGCAGGCGGGTTGCCCCCGCCGAGTTGGAAGCGAGGACTGATAATGTCCTGCCGTTCGCCGCGAGGATTTCGCCAAGTGACGGCACACCGAGTAGATGGCCGCCGCTCGCTGCATCAAGGTCCTCGATCAGGCGCGCGTCACTCGTGTCAACGGAGCGCGGTGTCGGGGACAGACGGTCGAGATACTGATTCCCAACGATGCCGTGGCGATCCGGCGTCGCGCCCGTGACGAGGCTCGTGAGCGCTATTCGTGTTTCGCTTGGATAGACGGTGTGCTGCCGGGCCAGCACCGCACCGCCGCGCTGAAGCCTGACCAGATTCGGCGTCAACGATGGTTTGACGAGATCGGGTCGAAGCCCATCGAATAGCACGATGAGAACCCGATTCCGGTTCGGTCGGTCGAACATGATCGTAAAGCTTTCGTCTAGCTGGGAGGTAGCGGATCGGGAGCGGCCAAGACTCGGCTGACGCGGCCCGGCGCCATCGACTTGGAACCGACGCTGATTGCTAGCGCGAGCGCAATGCGGGCATGGAGCTCCCAGCCATGGTGACCAAGGCCCGGCCACCGCGTCGGCCGGTCCCGAGCCGGGAATAACGGCGTGCGAGCGCCAGCAGCTCTCCTCAGCCGTAGACTGGGCTGGGTTGGATTGGCAGGAGGCTGCAGCGTCAGCGGTTTGGTCTGAGCATGAGCGCCCGGCGCACGCCTCCGGGCGCAGCGCGAAGCCACGGAATTCATCGCAAGCCCCGAGGACAGCCCAACCCCGGCGAGGACGTTAGGTCGGACATCCACAAGCCGTGCATAGATTGCCTCGCAAGCAAGAATGGCAAATGCCGCGTCCAAGCGAACCTGCTCGGCGCTGTAGCCGATCCTGATCTGGTCGACGTCGCGATTGAGCCAGGAATCGTCGCTGATGCGATTCGTTTCGCGTGGCGGCTTGATTCCAGCGATTGCGCTACATCTCGTGTGCTTGCGCAGGAATCCCGCAGCTGTGGTGCTCGCAGACACCGGTCGGCGTGTCGAAAATTGATATGCCCTGACTAAGGGTGATCGCATCGACGCCCGTGCGCGCCGCTGGGCCGCACGATTTGCCAGCTTTGCTCTCGAAGGGAGGGACCCGTTGAGCCATTCTGCCAGGAGTGACAAGTTGGAAAGCCTGCAAATCGCCAGGAACGCCTTGAGGATTCCTACTCGCACCCAAACGAGCTAACCACTTTGGATATCGTTTTTTGAAATGAAATGATCGAAAATTACGATGCTAGTCGAGTTACTTTTCTTGTTACGTTATCCTTGCCGTCGCGCCATGACACGCAACGTTGATCTTTCAGCCCGTCTTGCGTTCGACCAGGTCGCGACCGCACGGGGAAGGGTGCTGGCGTGTCGTCGCCGCTTGGCATCAGTGATGCGCGCGCATCAGAAAGGGCGGCTTGCCAAGTGGCGGAAGCGCAGGACGAGGAGCGCCGCATAGGTTATCACTCCGGTCGACAAGCCAATCCATATACCAACGACGCCCAAGCCGATCTCCAGGGCGAGCCAATAACTGAGGGAAAAGCCGATCAGCCACCACGCAATGGCCGAAAACAGAAGGGGCACCCGCGTGTCCCTCAGTCCGCGCAAGCCGCCTGCAGCAATGCACTGGACGGCGTCAATGATAAAGAGGGTTGCGGCGACCACGACGAGCTTTGCAGCGAGGCTGATCGTTGCCTCGGAATCGCGGGCCGATCTGCCCAGAAACAGTTCCACGATCTCAAAACGCGCGGCGATCAGCGTAAGCGTTAGCGTTGCAGCTATGACAATACCGAGCAACATCGCCGCCAGATTTGCCCGCTTGACACCCGCACGGTCGTTGCGGCCGGCGGCATGGCCAACGCGTACGGCCGCGGCCGTGCCGACGCCGAGATAAATCATAAACAGGATCGCGGCAATCTGAACAACAATTTGATGAGCGGCCAGTGCACTGGTGCTGATCGAGCCCGCAAGGAGCGACGTGGCCCAAAATAGCCCCGACTCGATCAATGAAGCGATGGAGATCGGCGTCCCGATTGCGATGAGCTGCCGCATTGTCCGCCAATCGAAACGCCAGAGATGCGCGAGCGCATGGTAGTCACGGAACGGCCGGCGCAGTGCAGCGAACCACAAGCCGGCCAAAAACATGCTGCAGTTCACCAGCGTGGTCGCAAGCCCTGCCCCGAACAGCTCCAGCCGGGGCAGCCCAAGCTTCCCATACGCCAGAATGTAAACCAACAAGGCATTGAGAGGGATGGCTAATAGCGTAATCCAGAAGGCTGGCTGTGGCCGATTGACCGCCCCCATGAAACTGCGGATAGCCAAAAACGCCAGTGCCGGAGCCGCGCCGAAGGCTAATCCGAAGAGGTATTGCCGAGCGAGCTGCGCCACATCTGGGGCCTGGCCCAACGCAAGCAGTATTTGCTCTGCTCGCAGCGCTACGGCAATGATCGGGAATGACAGGATCAGGGCCGCCCATAGGCCCATGCGGAGCGAGTGCCGTACCGCGCCTAGATTATTTTTCCCAAACGCCCGCGCCGCCAAAGGGGCGATGGCACTTAGTAGTCCCACGCCGAAGGTGACGCTAATGAGATAGAACCGGCCAGCTAGCGCTGCCGCGGCGAGCGCCTCAGCGCTGATGCGCCCGATGAAGGCAAGATCAGTCGTCATCATCGCGATCTGCGCAACCTGCGTCAGCACCATTGGCCACGCGAGTTTCGCGGTTTCGCCGAGCTCGATAGCGAAACGACCGATAGCCGCCCGCCTCGTCCCTTCTGGTCGCGAGATGAATGCCGACTTTGTCTTGACTAGCTTGTCCAAATAATCATGCCGCCGTTTGCGTCGGCGAACGAAATACAGCTCCTTTCACGGGAGCATTACGTTCTGACGTGAATTCGCGATCAGCCCGCGATGCTGGACAGCCTCGAGCGACCGCACGTCTAGACGCAAAAACGAAGCACGGCTTGGACGCTGGGTTTCGAGCAGCGCGGCCCCGATTTTCGCATGCGATAAGCGCCGCCAAGGAGAGGTTGCAAATGCCGGCGCAGACTTGGCCAATCGCCGCAATCGCGTAATGGTGACGGCGCGCATCGGGATCGAGCGAGGTCGATCACGGAAGCGATTCATGCGCAAGCCACTACGTTGATGCCAGAGATCGGAGGGCCCGAACTCGGGCCCGATCCATGCCATGAACTGAAGACCCATCATCCCGTAAGCGATCCCTGCACTTCTGAGCATTCGATGAAAGATCTCTTCAAAGCCCATGCCAACTGCGACAGCTTAAATAATGCTTGCTCTCACCAAGCGGACCTGTCGCGGGATCGACAGCACGTCGCAAATAAGACGACCGGCATCGCACGCCCAGCCCCAGAGGGCGGCGATGCGACCACACGGCGGCTCTCGATTTCATCGGTTAGGAAGACCTAGCGGGATTGACTCGTCACGAGCTCTGTTGCTCGACTGGATCACAGATATCGATATGCAATCGATGGCCTGCGTGGCTTCGATCCCGGTCTTGACACCTTGGAAAATGAAGCGCTCTCCGCATGAGGGCACAAGTCAGGACGCCATAGACGTCGATGGTGACTTCCCCTTCATTGGCCTTGCACAGGCTGGTCCAGTTCGTTCACGGCGGAGACATTCCGCTGGGCGGCTACAGCCCATTTTCCATCTGTTTGGGTGACGGCCTGCGCCAGCTTGGGCGTCGACCGCTCGCGAACCTAACAAGAACACAGAGTCGTGTCCCGATTGGCCGATTTGTGGGCGGCGAGTAGCTCGGCCCAGACAAGCAGCACGATCCGAGCCGCGCGGGCGCGTGAAAGTGGCGAGTCCGAAGTTTGCATATGAATGTGGTACTCTGCTCCCTTGTTAGCCTTACCCAGCAAGGTTTCCTTTTGAAAAGCGATGATGTGCGCTACCCGGCCTTGGGTAGCGCCGGTATTGTTGTGCTTTCATTGAATCTTTGCGTGTGCATGTGAGCTTTCAGCTGTCCATACTGAAGATACTTGCGGGGCAACGGGGCGGCCGAGCCAGTCTTGAACTCATCAAACAGCACTTGGCCATCTTTTACACCAGCGGGCCCGAGTGGCCGGCGCGCATGAAGCGCATCGCGAGCCGCGGGCCGAACCTCGATATCTTCGGACAAAAGCTCATCGACCGGGAGGTGGGATACTGGACCATCACTGAGGAGGGACGGAATTTCCTTGAGGCCCTTGAGAAGCTCGATCGATGTGTGGCGCAAGGCCAACCCGAGGCACAGGCCGAGGAGCCAGCTGGCGATGAGCGACCGCCAGTGCCGGCTGCGCCGCCACGACCAATCGCCCGCAGGAACCGTCGTCGGCGTAAACGATTGTGGACGCGTGAGGGGCGCTCAGCGTGAGATGTACCTATCGCGCGGAAGTCCTTATGGTCAGGCAGCTCTCGATTAGATCGCGGACGTTCAGTTTGGAGATAATGCAATGGCAATGGGGACTGTGAAGTGGTTCAACGCGACCAAGGGATACGGCTTCATCCAGCCGGAAGACGGAGGAGCTGACGTCTTCGTTCACATCAGCGCGGTCGAGAAGGCCGGCTACACCAATCTCGCGGAAGGCGTTCGGGTCAGCTATGAGCTGATGGCAGATCGTTCGGGCAAGATGAGCGCCGAAAATCTGCGCATCAGCTGATCGACTTGCCCTGAGGAACCTGCCGGGTTCTTTGGCGTTCTGAATTCGCTTCCGGCTTGCGCGAGAAGCATCGTCACGGCCTCAGCACATCCCCGGTGCCGCTGAGGCCGTTTCCTGTCCGACGGACGATCAGCGGTGTCGTCCGCATCGGAGCGCCGTGCAAGGCGCATATCGGGATCGCGTTCTCAAGCAGACATTGCAGCGAGGGACGCGACAAATTTCTCGGCTGCTTCAACGCGCGAGCACTGGATCCGTTCGTTCACTCCGTTGGACGAGCGAAGATCGATCTCACCATATAGGCAGATCGGTAGCTCCCGGTTGTTGTTGAAGCGCCGGTCCGGGCCGCCCTTACGATTCACGTAGCGCCAGGTCTGGTCTACGACAGTCGCGTCGGCGGGCGGCGTCTCTTCCTCGATAAAGCGAGCGCTTCGAAACATGAATTCAACGTCTTCGTAACCGAACCCGGCAACAGTCTTGCCAGCCGTAACCAGGATCGCGTCAGGCGTCAGATAGAACGTCTCTTTTCCGAGTGGCAGCTTCAAGAAATCCACGTTGCTTTTGACCAGCGGTGGCTTGTCCCTGCCTAACGAAATCTGGTGTCTTTGAATCAGCTTCGAGGCGCCCGCGTTGCGTTTCCAGGCCGTTTCTTGTCGCTCAAGCGGAACATTCCATATGCGACCGCAACTCGCCAAGTCTTGGAATGTGCGGGTCAGGGCCTCAAACCGCGCTGACTGCTCCGCTGACAGCTCGTATTCGAGGGACACGGTGCTCGTTTCGCGGCCATGGATGGCCAGAGATCCGAGGACAAGAACTACCCCAGCAGTCAGGACAAAGGCTGCAACGGGAGGAACGGCCGAAGCTGAACCCGCCAGCATGAGGGCGCCGAACGCGAAGAGCGCCGACAATAGCGCGATGAGTAGCTTGTATCGGCGCCAACGGGATCGGCCGGCTGCCAAGGTCTGTGCAATCTCGATGGTCGACTTGGCGACCAGTTCATCGATCGAAGCACTGTCGATGACAGTGCCTTCGTCCGAACCGATTGGTTCACGGGTTTGGGAATTGGGCGCTTCCGGCAGAGGGGGCGGCGATGCGCCAACCGATGCGAAGGGCTGATAGGACGTCCCCGAAACGCCCGAGCTTGGCAGGTCGATGGTCGTTCTCGTGCCGTGCGGCCCGATGGTGTAATGCAGTCCGCGCGGGCCAAGCAAGACGCTCGCTCCGTTGCCGCTTAGATTTAAGCGGACGCCCGGGATAATCTTAAAACTACGGCGAAATCGGAAACCCATCTGGAAATCGGTCGCAAGTTGTGACTTTGTTTCTTATCGCGCATAGATCGAACGCCTTCAAGAGCGGCGAGACAGGAGACTACAGATCATTTGAAAGCCGCCTGGACCGGGAAGCGCAAGCCGCTCAGTCCGCAACATAAGGGATCTCCGACCGCTTGATCGTCAAGCGCATACGATGTGTGGCCAGTAGGGCTTCCACCGCGATTGTTTGCTGTCGCCCCAAGGCGGGCCCGATGATGATTTCTTCGATGCCGCAATTATTTGGATGCAGAGCGGCATTGTTCATGACGACTTGGTCGAACTGACAAGCCCGGTATGGAACAAGGCCGGCTGGTGAGACACGCGTCCTCAGGCCGGCAGGCCAGGAAACTCCGACCCCAACCAGGCGCCGCTCGCGGAACGCCAGCACACGGTTGGCGTCGCGAAGAGCTCACCTGCCCAGCAGGTCCATCAAGCCCAGCCGCTCGGGCCTCCCGGCGGATCCTGCCTCCGTGCAACGAAGTGCCCTTCACTATTCGATGACGCCGCCGCGGGATCGCTGCAGCTTGTCGAGAGGCAGGAGGTCGCAGGGTTGACGGAGCTACAGCAGGGGTTCTGAAGGTCTCATGATAGTGTCTTGTCGATGCGGTCGCGCAGCCAATCGCCGACGAGCGAAATCGACAAAGTCGTGAGCGAGATCACCAGTGAAGGGAGCACAAGGATCCAGGGGGCACGGGTGAGATAGTCACGACCGTAGCCGACCATATTGCCAAGCGACGTAAGCGGCGGCTGCACTCCAAGTCCAAGAAAGCTAAGACCGCTCTCGAGCAGAATGATGTCCGGAAACGCGAGCGTCATGGTGACGATCAAGCTTGACGCGATGTTCGGCATGATGTGGCGCAGGTAGACGCGCCATGGCCTTGCGCCAAGCTGGCGTACGGTAATCACATAGGCTTGCTCGTTGGAACTCATCGCAAGCGCGCGGGTGATGCGGGCGTAGCGTTCCCATCCGTGCAGACCAATGAGTCCCACGAAGAGGAGAAGAGAGTTGCCGAAGAAAGCAAGCACTGCGAGTGCCAAGACGAGAAACGGCATGCTTGCCTGGAAATCAACACAACCGAGGATGACGTGCTCTACCCAGCCGCGGAAGTGAGCGGCCAAAACGCCAAGCGTGATGCCAAGGACGGCGCCGATCAACGTCGCCCCGAAGGCAATAAGGAGGCTGATGCGGATCGATATGACCAGGCGCGCCAGTACGTCACGGCCAAGCTCATCCGAGCCGAAGGGATGCGCGATCGTTCCGCCGAGGCCAAGAGGTGCAGCGAGGCGATGATGAAGGTCGAGGGCTGCATAGTCATAAGGGGCGAGGCGATCAGCGAAAATTGCGACAAGAAGCATGAAGATCAGCCATGCAACCGCTATTCCGATCGCGCGGTCGCGCCACCACCACAGCCTGCGCATCTTCGAAGACGGCAGAACTTTTTCTGCGGAAATGCTCGACAATTATCGCCTCCCAGAGCGCAAGTCGCGCAAGCGCGGATCGAGCATGCCATAGAGCAGATCGATCGTGACATTGGTGGTGATCATGGCGGCGGCCACGACGAGCAGGATGCACTGGACGACAGCCAAATCACGACTCGCGACTGAGACGACGAGAAGGCTGCCAATGCCTGGCCACGAGAAAACGCTTTCAACGAGCACCGTTCCCGCGATGAGATTGCCAACCATGAAGCCGACGATGGTCAGCACCGCTATCGCGGCGTTGGGCAGGGCGTGGCCGGTCACGACGCTGAGCCAAGGCACGCCCTTGGCGCTGGCGGCACGAATAAAGGGCTGTCCAAGTACCTCGAGCATGGCGCTGCGGCTGAAGCGGGCCAAAACAGCTGCGCCGCCCAGACCGAGCGTGATGACAGGCAGCATCAAATGCTGCCAACCGCCGGCGCCGCCCGAGGGGAACCAGGGAAGCTCGACTGCGAAAACCAGTATCAACACGAGGCCAAGCACGAAGGATGGCACGGTGAAGCCCACGACGGCTACCATCATCACCAATCGATCCGCGATGCTATCCCGTTTGAGGGCCGCGTAGATGCCAGCCGGAATGCCGATCGACAGATTGAGGATCAATGCCGGCGCAGTCAGCATCAGCGTGACAGGAATGCGCTCGGCGACGACGGTGATCGCGGCACGCCCGTCACGCATGGATTGGCCGAGATCTCCATGAACGACCGCAAGGAGGTATCTGGCGTATTGCACCCAGAGCGGCGCATCGAGCCCCCAGGCCTTTCGGAAGGCCTCGACCGCTTCCGCAGGGGTTTCCGGCGACAACAACGCGCGGGCCGGATCGCCAGAGGCGCGCAGCACCACGAATGCGAATGTGACCACAACTCCGATGGTCAGCAACGCGCGTGCCACGCGGACCGCTATGAATCGAGCCATCGTGCCTCCTTGTCGAGTTCGGCACCATGATCGCCGATCAGATGGCATGCGACGCGGCGCCCGTCAGGGGTGGATCTGAGCTCTGGGGCAAACCGCGCGCAAAGTGGAAGAGCTACCGGACAGCGAGGATGAAATGCGCAGCCGCCCGGCCGGGCGGCAGGATCGGGCGGGTCTCCTTGAAGGATCGTGCGAGACCGATGTCTTCCCGGCCTGGGCACCGCGGAAACGAGTGCCCGCGAGTAAGGATGCAAAGGATCTAGAAGAACCGCCTCAGAGGCGCCTTCCTCGACGATGGCGCCAAGATACATCACAGCAATCCGGTCGCTGATCAGCCGGACTACTCGCAAATCATGGCTGATGAAGATCATCGCCATGTGCCGCCGCTCCTGCAGATCCCGCAGAAGATTGATCACTTGCGCCTGGATCGAGACGTCGAGCGCCGATACTGGCTCGTCGCAGACAATGAGATCTGGATCGGTCGCAAGCGCTCGGGCCAGGACAGCGCGCTGGCGTTGGCCGCCTGAAAGCTCGTGCGGATAGCGCCTGAGGTGATCGGTCCTGAGCCCCACATCCGCGAGAAGCGCATTGACCCGCCCCTCTCGTTCCAACTTGCTGCCAAGCCGATGAATTTCGAGCGGCTCGGCCATTTGCGCGCCGATCGTCAGGCGGGGATCGAGCGCAGCTAGCGGATCCTGAAACACCATTTGGATTCGCATCCTGAGCCGGCGCCATCGAATATCGCCCATAGCAGGCAAAGCTTCTCCGCCGAAGGTCACCGTGCCGGCATCCGGTCGGTCCAGGCCGATCAGGAGCCGGCCCGTAGTGGACTTACCGCAGCCGGATTCGCCAACCAGTCCCAGCGTTTCCCCGAGAGCCAGCCGCAGAGAGAGCCCATTGACTGCGTGGACCATCGCTGGACGCTGGAAGAGGCCCTGTCGCAAGCGATAACGGCGGACAAGCCCATCGGCTTGGAGGATCGGCGGAGCAGTCCCGGTCATGCAGCCACGACCTTGCCCGCGGGCGGTTCGGTGGTGACATGCAAGCAGGCAGCCCTGTGTCTGATGTCGCCATCCAGCGAGGCGAGCTCAATCGCCCATTCACTGCAGCGTCCGATCCGCCGATCGCAACGAGGGGCGAAAGGACAGCCTGGCGGAAAATCGGCTGCGTTTGGCACGACACCCGGAATGGCGAAGAGGCGTTGCCGCGGCGCATCCAGACTTGGAAGAGCCGCAAGAAGACCTCTCGTATATGGATGAGCAGGTCGGGCAAACAGACGGTAGGCGGGCAATTCTTCGACAATGTGGCCCCCGTAAAGGACCAGGACGCGTTCACAGATCTCGCTGACGACGCCGAGATCATGCGAGATCAGGACCAGCGCCATGCCTGTCTCGCGCTGGATCTGCCGCAGAAGCTCAAGGATCTGCGCTTGAATAGTGACATCCAAGGCGGTGGTAGGTTCATCAGCGATCAAGATGTCGGGCTGGCCGGCAAGAGCCATGGCGATCATGACGCGCTGGTTCTGCCCGCCGGATAATTCGTGCGGATAGGCGCCAAGCCGGCGCGCTGCATCGGGGATGCCGACCTGGTCGAGCAGACGTCGCGCTTCGGCAAGCGCCGTGCGGCGGTCCATGCTGCGATGGAGCCGCAGGGCTTCAGAGATCTGATCGCCCACCGTGTGAACAGGATTAAGCGCGCTCGCCGGGTCCTGGAAGATCATGGCGATCTGCCCGCCGCGCACCTTGTCGAGGCGAGAGGCTGGCGCATGGAGCAGCTCCTCTCCGGCCAGGCGTACGCTGCCCGTTATTTTTGCGCGCCGCGTCAACAGTCCGAGCGCAGCAAGCCATGTCACGGATTTGCCGCAACCGCTTTCGCCGACCATGCCCAGCGATTCGCCACGCCTGAGCGTGAGATCGATGCCGCGCAGCGTCGGCACACCGTCGAACGCGACACGCAAACCTGCGATCTGAAGAAACGACTCCGTGCGAGGTCCCTGCCCTTCCCGCATCATAGGGGCCGCATCAGCTCGGTTTGAACGCCGCCCTTGCCACGGCAGGGGCGAAACGATGCCACAGCGGCATCCTCGGGTGGTAACTCCGCCGACATTCGGCGATCGGCCGCACACATGCCTACCCCGCGGGCCCATTGCGCGACAGGTCTGCGCGCGCGCCTGGACCTGCCGGCATCGACAACGTCGGCAAAGGAGCATGAATGCTCCCCAAAGGAGATCGTACCATGCGCCTCGGAACGACCGATATTCGTGCAGCTTGCAAACATCGGCCGGACACCTCCGGCAGCCTTGACCTTGCGTCCAATCTCGAGGCGCTCCGTCACTGGCCGGCGCGCTATCAGATCGTCGGCGCAGATCGGAGCCACGCCACGATAAATGTGGCGCGGCGTCCGCGCCTCCCCGATGGCGCCATTGTTCGCTCGAATCGTCTTCGAGATTTTGAACAGGATCGCAAGATCGCCGGCGGCGAAATTGTCGTCAGACCAGGTCATCGCCAAGACACTCTGCCCGAGGGCTCGCCCCAAGGGCGGATTGCTATCGCACGATGGTCGATTCAAGGTGTGCGTCATCGCGATCAGGTCCGGATCAGAGCTCTGTTGGACGGGCCGAAATTGAGGTCGAGCGTTAGCCCCGGCAGCCACGGCACGTCGCGGCGCTTGCCATAGAACTGTCCCGATACGTGCAGGATCACGCAGGGTGGATCGATCTCGCTAATGATCTCGAGCATGCGAGCTATGATCGGCCGGCGCTGTTCGGCCTGGACAGTGTCCTGAAGCTTGGCGCCGAGCGAGAAATATTCCTCGTTCCTCCAGATGCCAATCGACCTCGGCAGGGTGCCGCTCGGACCGTATTCACGCCAGGGATGGCCGAGATGATCCAGAAAGAGTGCCGTATTAGACGTATCAAAGATGGCGCGCACCGGCTGGCGCTGAATTTGCGCGAAGTTTTCCATCATCTGGATCTTGACGTTCAGGCCAACCGCACGCCACATCTCGATCATGGTCTGCGCGCCAGAGACCTGATTGGGGTAGTAATTGTTGAGCAGGCGATAGGTGATCTGCTCTCCCTTGTAGCCCGCTTCGGCCAGCAGCTCCTTGGCTTTGTCGGGATCATAGGCAAGCGAGGGGAACTCGGGGATGTAGCCTTCGCCGTAGCTTGGCAACTGGTAACCGTTCGGAATCGGGAGCCGGTCCTCCCACAAGCTCTGCACGATCAGCTTGCGGTCGAGCGCAAGGCTGATCGCACGGCGAACACGCGTATCCTTCAATATGGGATCGGTCTGATCGAAGACGAGCGAGCGGATATTCTGCACGGCACCACCCACGACCTCGAGATCAGCACGCTTCTGGACGCCCGCAAACTGGTCCGGCGGAATGTCAGTGGCGATGTCGAGCTCGCTGGCGAGCAGGCCGTTCACGCGCGCGGAAAGTTCGGGAATGATGCGGTATTCGATGCCATCGAACGGCGGCCGCCCGCCCCAATACGCATCGTGGGCGGTCAACGAGACACGAATATCGAGCTTGTGATCGACGAGCTTGTAGGGACCGCTTCCGACAGGGGCTGTGGTCCAGCGCTCCCAGGAGCCTGCCGCCATGAAGGCGCGCTGGCTGACGATCTCCGATCCCCAAGCAGCCAGACGCTGCTCGAGGAGCGCGTCACCGCCCTTTGCATGCACAACGACGGTGTAAGGATCGACAATTTCGACCTTCTCGAGCCGATCAAGCGACTGAAGCGCCTCGGACATTCCGCTGCGTCCGGGTCCCAGCAGGTGGTCAGGACCAAGGCTAAAGGCAACATCTTCGGCCGTCAAAGGCGTTCCGTCATGGAAAGCCACTCCCTTGCGCAAGAACAGCCGCAGCGACTGCGCATTGATCCGCTCCCAACGCTCGGCCAAGCCGGGCCGTAGCGCCATGTCATGGGCGTGGTCGAACGTGATCAGCGTATCGAAAAGCTGCGGCATGATCCGGCGAATGGCAGTATCGGTCGCGATGACCGGGTCGAAGGATCGAGGAAATCCGGACATGCCGACCCGAAGGCGCCGACGAGTCAATGTCTTGGGCTCGCCCTCCGCAGCGCCGGCGCCTGTGCTGGCGAACACGCTTGCGGCAACGGCGCCTGCGATGGCTTGCCGTCTCGTCAGATCAATACGGGTCATCACCGCCTCCGGTTCCACTTCCATTGATACGAATGCCACGACCGTGAATTCTTAGATCGGCACAGACCTTGGCGGACCACCGAAATTGGGCGCTTGTGTCATTCAGGCATATTCGCGATTGTGCGCACCCTTAAAAACCTGAACTGCTACGGCGGAATGACGTTCATCGAATAAGTCGATGTAAGCTTGCGAACATGCGATGGTTCGGCGATCCTGGCGCAGGCTGATGAAGAGGGAGAGCCGAGACGCAAAGCACTGCGCGAGCGTCCAACAGAGCCGCACGAAGAAGCGATACAGTTATCGTAATCTTCGATGATTTTATCCAAAGCCGCGATCACCCGGTTGGTTTGGTCGTTCGCGTTCGGATAGATCCCCACGAAACCGGTCATTCGAACTCATAGGATATTGTGTCTTGTCTCTCGTTTCAGAACGGCTCAAGGTCGTCCGTCCCTCTCAAACCAAGGTCATGACGGCCCGCGCCGCCGAGCTGCGCGATCAGGGCGCCGATGTGATTACGCTCAGCCAGGGCGAGCCGGATTTCGACACGCCGCCCGCCATCTGTGAAGCTGGCATCCGGGCCATCCGCGACGGGCAGACGAAATACACTGCGGTTGCCGGAATCAAGCCACTGCGGGCAGCGATTCGCGGGAGCCTCCGTCGCGATCATGGGCTCGACTACGGTATAGACCAGATCACAGTGGGTTGCGGCGCCAAGCAGGTCGTGTTCAACGCACTATTCGCCAGTCTCGATCCGGGCGACGAGGTTGTGATCCCGACGCCATGCTGGGTCTCCTATCCCGACATGGTGGCCCTGGCCGGCGGCAAGCCGGTGCTCGTCGCCTGCGATGAACTCCATGGCTTCAAGCTGCGCTCAGAGGCGTTGAAGAAGGCGATCACGCCACGCACCAAATGGTTGATGCTGAATTCGCCATGCAATCCGACCGGTGCGGTCTACAGCCGAAGTGATTTGCTCGCGCTCGCCGCGGTGTTGCGCGAGCATGCCCATGTGCACGTGCTATCCGACGACATCTATGAAAAGCTCGCCTATGACGCCGACTTCGCAACGATGGCTGCAGTCGCGCCGGACCTCTACGAGCGCACCTTAACAGTCAACGGCGTGTCCAAGGCAGACGCAATGACGGGCTGGCGCGTCGGTTACGGTGCAGGACCTCTGGCGCTGATCAAAGCCATGAACCTCATCCAAGGCCAGACCTCCTCGCACACCAGCTCGATTTCTCAATATGCCGCGCTCGAGGCACTGTCAGGGAGCCGGGACCATATCAAAGAGTTCGCGCGCGCATTTTTGGAGCGCCGCGACCTTGTTGTCGCCAAGCTGAATCAGACCAAGGGGCTTGCTTGCCGTGTGCCGGACGGCGCATTTTATGTTTTCCCCTCCTGCGCGGGTGTCATCGGCAAGCGCACGCCGGACGGCAAGGTGATCGAAAGCGACACCGATTTCGCCATGTATTTGCTCGACGCTTTCGCCGTGGCTGTCGTGCCCGGCAGCGGCTTCATGGCCTCGCCCTATATCCGGATTTCCTATGCTTCCTCGCTTGAGGAGCTCACCCGGGCTTGCGACCGTATCATCGCAGCCTGCGCGACCCTGTCCTGAAAGATCTTCTGATGTCCCCTGCCAAAAGCCTGCGCGCCCGCATGGCCGAGACTGGCCTGGTCCACATCATGGCCGCCCACAGCCCGTTTTCAGCGATTCTCGCGGAGGAAGCCGGATTTGACGGACTGTGGGCGTCCGGCTTCGAGCTGTCTGCGCTTTATGGGCTGCCGGACATGAGCCTGATTTCGATGACACAGCATCTCGACATGCTGCGGGCGATCGCCGGACGCACGAGGCTGCCGATCGTCGCCGATATCGATACCGGCTATGGCAACGCTATCAATGTCATCCACGCTATCACGGAATATGAGCGGGCCGGCGCCAGCGCCGTTGTCATCGAGGACAAGACTTTTCCAAAGGTGACGAGCCTTGTTGCCGATGGCCGTCAGGACCTGTTGCGCATTGAAGAATTCCAGGGAAAGATCGAGGCTGCCATCACGGCCAGATCGGATCCGGATTTCCTCGTCATCGCCCGCACCGAAGCCTTGATCGCCAGCCTCGGTGAAGCGGAGGCCCTGCGTCGGGCGCACGCTTATGCGGAGGCTGGCGCGGACATGATCCTGATCCATTCGAAAAGGGCGAATCCTTCCGAAATCGAAAGCTTTTCGCGCGCCTGGACCGGATCGGTGCCGCTGGTGATCGTACCAAACGCCTACCCTGACCTCGACGCCAAGCGGGTCAAAACGCTGGGCAATGTTTGCATGATGATCTATGGCAATTACGGCATCCGTGCTGCTGCAACCGCCATGCAGGAGACCTTCCGCCGGATCATCGCTGACGGCGGCGTCCAGAACGTCTACAAGGATATTCTGCCGGTGGATGAGATTTTCAGAATCCAGAATATGCACGAGGTTAAGGCGGCTGAAGCTCGCTTCCTTCGCTGAACGCTGCGATTGATACCTACTGTCGGGATTTTTGAGACGGCACTCAGCAACGAGCCCTGCCCGGGCGCAATCCCGGACGGTGTTGAGAGGTAGCGGGCTTGTTATCTAGACGGCCCTCGATGTCAACTGCGACATCAGCGATCGGCCCCCCTTTGCCGACACCTGGAGATCCCCCTCTTAAAAAAGCCGTCGACAGCAATCGAATTTCGCGAGCTAGACCCACGAAACCGTACCGAGAAGGCAGCTTTTGTGCGCGAGATATCGTTTATTCGCGGTAATCCGGCAATACACATCGAATAATGTGATGGAGCATTCATTTCTGGCAAGGACCCGCCGTGACAATCAGCGGGCAGTCCAGAAGCTACCGGAGCAGAAGATGGCTACCGAACACGATGACGTGCCTCTCAATGCTATCCGGGCGTTTGTGACTATTGCGCGCGAGGGAAGCGTAACGCGTGCTGCGACCACATTGGGAACGACACAGAGCTCGGTCAGCCGCTATTTGGCTGTACTACAAGACTACTTTGGCACGGATCTTGTGCAACGGCGAGGCCGGCGGAGCGAATTGACAGAATTCGGAAGGCTCTTCGCGAACGCAGTTGCCGAACCGCTTGATACAGTGTGTTTCACCGCGAAGAGAATGCGGCGTAGGAATCGAACGGACGCTAATCGGATCGTGGTCCGCACGTCTCTTTCCACCTTCGCATACTCCTTTCTGATTCCGAATCTCCAAGCGTTCTCTGCTGAGATGGGCGGCGTAGTCGTCGACGTGATCAGTTCATTGTCTCCGCCGAGATCCTCCGACAATTTTGACATCTTGCTTACTCGCGATCTTTGTGTCGTTGAACCGGCCGACGATTGGGCGATCCACAACGAGACGCTCGTATGCGTAGGCTCTCCAAATCACGTCATGGGAAAAACGCTCTCAACTGCCCGTTCAATGCCAATTCTGAACATCACGTCGCGACCCGACATACTGCCCACATGGCTCAGGGCCATGAACCTGACCGCAAAGGACATCAAGTCGGGGGCGCGGTACGATCATAATTACCTTGCTTTCCCGGCCGTCATAACCGGAAAATGCCTGCTGGTGGCGCCTGAAATCATTGTCAGCGATCTCGTGCGTACAGGGGCGCTCCATGTGATACCAGGATCGCGCACTTCAAGCGGCATGCAGTATCGGGCCTATGCGGTGGACCGAAGTGACAATCCCGAAGTCGCTCGTGCCTTTTGCCGATGGGTCGCCCGGCTCTGTAAAAAGGCCGCAATTCCGGAAGCCGCCTGACACCGTATTCGGTGATAAACAGAAGTTCGATCGATGCTTCGGATAATGCGAGCGCGTCCATTTGCACATGCAGACCGTTCCGGATCGACGGCGAGGCTCTTTTTTTTTGGCGAGCACCGCGGCCAAATCGCAGTCAAGAACACGAACCTGCGCCCCGCCAGAACCCTTTCCGCCTTCAAACCGGCGGACTACAATCGTCTTGTGAGATATCCGGGCCGCACCATCAACCAAAAGCTCAGGACCCCTCGCCCCTGTCTTTGCGGTTACGACGGAGCAATGCGCGATAGCCGCCTCGCATGAGACGCAGCCCCGTCCGGACCAGGCGAATGGTCCGGCTGCGCAGGTCGTGCGTTTTCCAGCCGCGATCGGGAATACGATGCTTGCCAAACAGGCCTTGCGCGATTTCGCGATAGCTGTTTCCTTCCAGAGACCCATCGACTGCACGCAAGGCGAGGATGAGCCGACGACGGGTCAAGATCGGCAGCGCCAGAGGGGGTGGTCCGAGGGGCCGCCGTTCGAGCGCCAGCCAAAATCGATGTGCTGCCCGCAAGCGAGCCTCGAAATTGCGGTCGAGCGGCAGGTCGACGGCAACCGATGAGCCGCTCGGTGGAAGTGCTGGTAGCCACAGGCGATGCTTCGCTCCTCCGAGGGCGACGATGGCGTGCCATCCATCGGGCGCATGGCGAAGCTCGCTGCCCGCTAGTTTGCTGAAATCCAGGTCGTACCGTTTGGACGCCGCCGAGCGAACAGCGGCGCGCACAGGCAGCACGGTCGGCAGCACTTCAGGCGCCCAGAAAATGGCTTGTTGATCGAACGTCTTTTGCGGATCAGCTGCGAAAAGACAGCCCCCACTGCCGTCGGAATTGGTGCGCCATTGCGCTGGATCGTTTGCTGGCGGCCAGGGCCATATAGTCCCGTTGGTACTCGCAATTACGGCGCAGCCATTCCCAGGCTATGTCCTCAGCTTCTGTTTTCTTGGCGTCAGGATAGGCTTTCTTTGATTTCCAGTCAGCACCTGGCATCGTACCACTTTCCCCGTATGTTCTTAACGCACATGCAAGGAATTGCAGCCCGACAACTGTGACGATTTGTGGTTGTATAAATGCAGATATTCGCTATCAATGCAGTTACGAGATGGGACGATCTAATTTTGCGATCGGACATCAACAGAAGTGACGTCCGTTTCAAACGCATTCATTCCTCACTCTTCGGCCAACCGCGCTGCAGGAGATGCCGAAAGCCCTGACGCGCCGCCCATTTGGCGCGAGCCAGATGACTCTCGAAAGTACGGCGGGCGCGATCCGGATCCAGGGTGGGATCAATACCAAGCACAATGCGCACGACCTCGCGCCAATCAGCGTTATCGGCCTCGGCATCCAGGAGACGCATATAGGTGACGGCATGTTGCTCGTCGTACGGCGTGAGCTGGGGCGCGTTAGGCGCGGAATCTGCGACCTTGGGATCGGGCGGCACGGCCTGAAAATCCTACCAGATTGAGAAGCATCGACTTAAGCGAGGGTAGCCGTATTCAGAGCCTCTTCGTAGAGAACCGATTGTCGCGGTCTGCGCAAAATTCCATGCCGAAGTCAATTAATGGCTGGCAGCGGTTATTCCGGTCGTTCTCTTCGATTTCGCTCGCTCCGCCCACCGCCAGAATACATTTGATCGCAGTCCGTTACGCTCAGGGCGCGATCAGCAGAACTGCCGTCCTGCGTGCGGCGCCGTCGGCCCGAATCGAGAGGTCGACATCGGATGCTGCTCGTCATAACTCGTCAGCATTGGCTCACCCGTCGCGACATCGCGATCCAATACCAGCTCTTCATTTAGGTTACGCGCGGACTCTGCTCATCTGCATTCTGGGCGAAACCTAGCGCAATAGTATGGTTATAGCCAGTGGTTTGATGGCCGTCGGAATGGCTGCGTTAGCGCATGAAAGCTCGTGCGCTTGTTGCCTGGAATGTGCGCCGGATCCGCGTCGATCGCGGTATTTCTCAAGAGCGATTGGCGTACGATGCGCGGATTGACCGCTCCTATATGGGCGGTATCGAGCAGCAATCGGAGAACCCGACAATCGATATTCTCGACCGTATCGCGGCAACGCTTGACGTTCATGTGTCTGAATTTTTCACCCAGCCACCCAAAGGTGCGGTGCCGCCAAAGACCGTGCGTAAGGGTCGCAAGCCGGCGCGTTCACGTCGCAAAACGAAATAGCACTCCTCCCTGGAGAGCTGTTTCTGACAGGCGGAGTCGTGGCGACAGTTCTGCTTGAGTTGATGGCGTAAGTTGCCCGAAGCAGAGAACTTTCACGCAGAATAATTCTTCGGAGCTTGCGGCTTACAACATTATTAGCGATTTGATCGTGGTCGGCCTACCCCGTTGTGGTTCCGCTGCTCGAATTCGCAGGGACTCAGGCCAACTCCCTCGAGTCCCAATTATCGGACGGGCATTTTTGCAAGAAGCGTTTAAAACGCGGGTCGGCGGAGCGAGCATTCATCGGGAAGTTGTACGCCACCGGATTTCTTCCGGAGGTCTGGGTACCCGATCAGCGCACTATGGCCCTGCGACGGCAAGTTGCGCACCGTACGCAGCTCGTGCGTCAGCGGGTACGCTTGAAGAACCTCATTCAGTCGATCCTTCACGCCCACCTCATTCCGCCCTGTCCACACCTCAACCTCGTAGGGATCAGCGGTCGCAGGTGGATCGCCGCCCAGATTGTACCTGCCGACGAGCGTGCCGCAATCGAGCGGCACCTGGCGCAGATCGACCTGATCCAGGGTTCGTTGAAGGAGGTCGAGGCGGATATCGCGCGTGAAGCGATGTCCGATCCGATCATTCGGCGGCTGATGACGCTCCCGGGTGTGGACATGACGGTGGCTTCGGGCGTGGCCGCGGCCGTCGGCGACATTCGGCGCTTTGCCGATCCGACCAGGCTGGTGAGCTACCTGGGGCTAAACCCGAGCGTAAGGCAGACTGGCGAGGGCTCCGCCTACCATGGCAGGATCACCAAGCAGGGCCGCGGCCAAGCTCGCGGAATGCTCGTCGAAGCAGCATGGGCTGTAGCCCGTTCGCCGGGACCGCTGCGTGCATTCTTCCAGCGCGTGGCTTCACGACGCGGCAAGCACATCGCGGCAGTCGCGACGGCGCGGAAGCTGGCGATGATCATCTGGCATATGCTGACCAAGAGCACTGACTACATCTGGACCAGGCCGGCCCTGCTGGCGCGCAAGTTCCGGAGCATCGAACTGCGCGCTGGATTACCCACCAGCCATGCCAAGCGTGGATCGGCCTATGATTAAAACATCCCCGCGAAGAGGGCTGAGGAACGAGCACGCGTGGAATCCGCCGAGAAGGAGTACACGAGGTTCACGTCCCGGTGGCGGGCAAAGCCACGATCCCGACACAGCAAGGCTTCCGCGACATAGGGCTTGTCTACAACATCCGTGTCGGTTGGCTTGCCCGGCCCTGAGAAGTCCAGCGTAACACCGCGCTGATAGGCTCACAGATCGAGCTCGCGCGACACGAACTCGCTGCCTTGATCGAGACGGATCGTTGCCGGGAATCCCACTTCCTTGCAGGCCCTTTCCAACACCTCCACGACATCGGTGCCGCGGAAGGTGAGCCGTGGCGCCAGCGCCTGCGAGAAGCGGGAGAAGGTATCGATGATCGTAAGGACGCGCAGCTTGTGCCCGCTCGCCAACTGATCATGGACGAAGTCCATCGCCCAGGTCTCGTTCGATCGCGTCGCCGGCCTGCGATCATCGCGCAGCTTGGCCTTGACCCGGCGCTTCGGCGTTTTGTTGCGTAGTTGCAGGCCCAATTCGCGATAGATCCGCCGCGTCTTGATCTGGCCATGGCGCCAGCCTTCACGACGCAGCAGCACGTGAACACGACGATAACCGTAGCGGATACGAACATGGCAGATCTCCTTGATCTTCTGTTCGAGGGCAGCCTGGCCGGTGCGACGGGACTTGTAGTGGTAGGTTGACCGGTCGAACTCGAGAGCTTCGCAGGCCTTCGTCGCCTGGCTGATCCCGGCTTTGCGGCAGATCTTCGCCAGGTCCGCGACCAAACCTGTCGCCGTCAACGTGCGCGGCGGCAGCTTTCAACGGTCCCATGATCGAGGCGGAAACGCCACGGCTGCATCCGGGGTAACAGGATTATCGACGGTTCGGGATTTGGGGGGGCGTGCGTTGCGTATTGAATTGTTTGCCGCAGAGTTGCGCTGGCGTTCATCGATCGAGACCGCTCGACACTCAAGCCTCCGCTCCAGATCCGCCAATCCTGCCTTACATTCGGCGACAACCGATTGGGCGCGAAGCAGCTTGACCTTGAGCTCGTCCTGTTGCCTGAGTATGTTCTCAATATCCCAATCGTTCTGCATTAGCTCATTGACCATCTGCAAGCCCCGATGCAAGGCCGACACCTAGCTTCAAGAGCGCAGGCTCTGC